>NZ_JBHTBX010000042.1:0-505 GCF_042665135.1 Hydrogenophaga bisanensis | reverse complement strand
ACTATGAATCAAAAAGCCGTCACGTTCGCCTTTTGCATAGTTCATTAGTTCTTTCATAGCTTGATCTAGCGAAGAATTTTTCTTTGCCATCTTTTTACGCAGTCTTTTTTTCAACTAAATCACTCCTCTATTCTTTGCTGGTGTCATTGATCGTGATTTCATATCCAACGACTTTTCGCCCACGCTTTAAGGTTGTGACGAAAAATGAAACTGACATCTTATCAGATAATTCTTCAATAGCACGAGTAATTACTTTTTGAAAAAATTGACCTGCAGGAAGGCGTTTGTCTTTACCAAGAAACCAAGATTCCCATTCTTCCAAATCACCTGTAATCGTTGTGTGTTTTTCTTTTCCTCTACGGTAGGATTCCCAGAGTTTTAACATTATGAGAGCATATTTCCCATTGATCCGAGATAATTCACCTAAACGAAAGCTATAAAACTTTTCTTTGAGATCAAGAACGTATGGAGCTGAATCAGCAGAAAATTTGAATCTTACTAACCC
>NZ_JBHTBX010000041.1:0-552 GCF_042665135.1 Hydrogenophaga bisanensis | reverse complement strand
CTTTTGAGTTAGCTTGATAAACAGCCTTAAAGTCATCACAGATTTCTTTTCGGTCTTTGACACGTACTTTATGAGCGATATTACGAGATACATGGATACAACAATGCTGATATTTTGCTTTAGGATAAATTTGATGGATAGTATCTTTCATGCCTTTTAAGCCGTCCGTAATAAAAAGCAAGACTTCTTGAACTCCTCTGGAGTTAATATCCTGTAGCAGCTCATTCCAAACGTATGTTGATTCAGTTGGAGCAATCGCATAACTCAGTACTTCTTTAGTGCCGTCTTCTCGTATACCAATGGCAATATAAATCGCTTCTTTGGATACGGTTTGACGTTTTAGTGGAATGTAAGTAGCGTCCATAAAAATAGCGACATACTTATCATTTAAGGCTCTGGATTTAAAGGCATTTACTTCTTCAGTCAGAACTTTAGTCGTGTTGGACGTGGTTTGTGGAGTATGGTGATGACCGTACATTTTTTCGATCAAATCAGCAATTTCAGACATCGTAACACCTTTTTCGAATAAATGGATAATAGTGGTTTCCAATG
>NZ_JBHTBX010000040.1:0-595 GCF_042665135.1 Hydrogenophaga bisanensis | reverse complement strand
AGCCCATGGTCAAGCATTTTTAAACAAATGTTATGACCTAAATGACGAGATTTGTCTTGAACATGACTTAACAATCACTGAACGAGGGAAGAAACCCGAAAAACGAACCATGTCTGAAATCAAATTAAAAGAAAAAAATGAACCTGTTTGGAAAGACGAAATTCGGTTTGCGATTGATCAAACAATGAAAAACAAAAAAACTCGAACGTATAACCAATTTTGTGATTCTCTTAAAACATTCGGCATTCATTGCTTGAATCGTGGGAAAAATTTTACTTACGAATTGATCCACAAAAAGAAAAAAGTACGATCCAACAAACTAGGAAAGGATTACGAAAAGGAGACGATTTTACATGAGCTGGACAGACGAGAACGAGCCTACAATCAACAACGAACCAACGAGCTACGAAGAGCTCGAGCTAGCATTCGCGAAACTGCAAAAGAAGTACGAAGAGAACAACGAACTCTTACGACTGAACAACCGGAAATTAGACCGACTCGAAGAAACCATGACCAACACGTTGAAAGAGGAGCAGACTACCAACAAGAATTATCGTTCTAAAACGTTACAAGACATAGAAAATGAAATAAAGAA
>NZ_JBHTBX010000039.1:0-596 GCF_042665135.1 Hydrogenophaga bisanensis | reverse complement strand
CTGCTTACTTCAGGTAAATCGTATAAGGAAGTTGAAGCTATAACCGGTTTCAGTCGCAGTACGCTTTTTAGAATAAAGAAGAAAATTGAAGAAAGTTAAAAAAGAAGTCTCAGCGAACCAGACAGGTAAATACTTAATGCGTTCTAGATATGAGTCTATTAGCATGTTGTGAAATATAATATTTTTTTATTTACTTGATTGGTTCTGTTGCAAAGTTTTAAATAAAGAATAAAATCCCTTACGGTATCTATGATTTAAGCTGGGATTCCCAATAATACCTTGATTTCAGTACAGACCGAAAACCCGAAGAGAGTGCCTTCTTTTCGGGTTTTCTTATATAATCCTCGAATGGCTTCCATGCCTTTAATCGTGGTAGAGGCAGTGCGTAAACTTCGATAGAATTTATTGCGTCTCTTTACTGGACGATGGTCTTGTTCAATCAAATTATTCAGGTATTTAATGGTACGATGTTCTGTCCCTTGATAAAAGCCGTATTCTTTTAGTTTCTTAAAGGCACTTGTAATAGAGGGGGCTTTATCTGTGACTACAACCTTCGGTTCATCAAACTGCTTCACTAACCGCTTAAGAAAAGCATA
>NZ_JBHTBX010000038.1:0-900 GCF_042665135.1 Hydrogenophaga bisanensis | reverse complement strand
TGGAGTTGACCCGGTTCCGTGGACACATCATGCTTTGTGTTCAAGGAGTCACCAATGTCCAAAGTACGACCGCCCTACCCGGCGGAGTTCCGCCAGCAGATGGTCGAGTTGGTTCGAGCCGGCCGCTCACCTGCGCAGCTCTCGCGTGAGTTCGGCGTCACCGCCCAGTCCATCACCAACTGGGTCGGCCAAGCCGCCATTGATGAGGGCAAGCCCTTGCCCGGCAAGGAAGGCCTGACCACCGCCGAACGGGAAGAATTGGCGCGCTTGCGTCGGCAGTTGCGCCAGGTCCAGATGGAGCGAGACATCCTGGCAAAGGCTACGGCCTGGTTTGCCGGTCGCAGCGATGCGACATCCACGAAGTCTTCGGACTCGTGATGGCGAACCAGGCCGACCTCCCTGTGCGAACCATGTGCCGCGTACTCGGTGTCTCTGCCAGCGGGTTCTATGCCTGGCGAGAGCGTGCCCCGTCCCAGCGAAGCATCGCCAACGCAGTGATGACCGAGCGCATCCGCCAGATTCACCGGGACTCCTACGAGTCCTACGGCATGCCCCGGGTGCGAGCCGAGCTCATCGAGCAAGGCGTGAGCATCAGCCGCCAGCGGGTGGCCCGTCTCATGCGGGAAGCCCGTATCCACGGTATCAGCAAGCGCCGAGGCTTCACCATCACCACCCGTCGCGACAAGCGCCAGACCCCGGCCCATGACCTGGTCAACCGGCGGTTCCATGCCACTGGCCCGAACCAGCTTTGGGTGGCCGACATGACCTATGTGCCGACCTGGATGGGTTTCCTTTATCTGGCGGTGGTCATCGATGTCTGGAGCCGGCGCGTGGTGGGCTGGTCCATGGGTGAACGCATGACAGCCGAGCTGGTGCTCACCGCCTTGAACATGGCGCTGG
>NZ_JBHTBX010000037.1:0-971 GCF_042665135.1 Hydrogenophaga bisanensis | reverse complement strand
TTGTTGAAGAACGGGGTGTGACGGCCACCTTCGTCCTTGGACAGCACGTACACCTCACCGGTGAAGTGCGTGTGCGGCTTGATGGAGCCGGGCTTGCACAGCACCTGGCCGCGCTGCACTTCCTCGCGCTTGGTGCCGCGCAGCAGGATACCGACGTTGTCGCCAGCCTGACCCTGGTCCAGCAGCTTGCGGAACATTTCCACGCCGGTGCAGGTGGTCTTCTGGGTGGCGGAGATACCGACGATCTCGATTTCCTCGCCGACCTTGATGATGCCGCGCTCGATACGGCCGGTCACCACGGTGCCGCGACCGGAGATGGAGAACACGTCTTCCACGGGCATCAGGAAGGTGCCGTCCACGGCACGCTCAGGCGTGGGGATGTAGCTGTCCAGCGCGTCGGCCAGCTTCATGATGGCCTGCTCGCCCAGCTCGCCGGTGTCGCCTTCGAGCGCCATGCGGGCCGAACCCTTGATGATCGGGGTGTCGTCGCCGGGGAAGTCGTACTTGGACAGCAGCTCGCGCACTTCCATTTCGACCAGTTCCAGCAGCTCGGCGTCGTCCACCAGGTCAGCCTTGTTCAGGAAGACGATGATGTAGGGCACGCCCACCTGGCGCGACAGCAGGATGTGCTCGCGGGTCTGGGGCATCGGGCCGTCAGCGGCCGAGCACACCAGGATGGCGCCGTCCATCTGGGCGGCACCGGTGATCATGTTCTTGACGTAGTCGGCGTGGCCGGGGCAGTCCACGTGGGCATAGTGGCGGTTGGCCGTCTCGTACTCGACGTGGGCGGTGTTGATCGTGATGCCGCGGGCCTTCTCTTCCGGAGCCGCGTCGATCTGGTCATAGGCCTTGGCCTGGCCACCGAACTTCTTGGACAGAACGGTCGTGATGGCAGCCGTCAGCGTCGTCTTGCCGTGGTCCACGTGACCGATGGTGCCCACGTTCACGTGCGGCTTGGTCCGCTCAAATTT
>NZ_JBHTBX010000036.1:0-1089 GCF_042665135.1 Hydrogenophaga bisanensis | reverse complement strand
TTGAGGAATTGGGTTGATTGAGCTTGTCCAACATGGCCTGGTAGACGACGATCGGCGGGTAGAAGCCGTGGACGGCACGCGGGCGGTTGTTGAGCAGGTCGGCAATCGCATCGAGCTGCGCCTGGCTGTGAACCGACAGGTCGGTGCCTTTGGGCAGGTACTGGCGGATCAGTCCATTGGTGTTCTCGCAGGAAGCGCGCTGCCAGGGGCTATGCGGGTCACAGAAGTACACCATCACGCCGGTGTTGGCCGTCAGTTCGGCATGGCGCGCCATCTCCTTGCCCTGGTCGTAGGTCAGGGTCTGGCGCATCGGTTCGGCAATGCTGCGCAGCTTGGCCGTGAAGCCTTCCAAGGCAGAGGCGGCTGTCGCATCGGCCAGCTTGATCAACATCACCAGGCGAGAGCTGCGTTCGACCAGCACGCCCACGGCCGAACGGTTGCCTGCCCCCTTGATGAGATCGCCCTCCCAGTGCCCGGGGAAGGCCCGGTCGTTGGCCTCGGGTGGGCGCACATGGATGCTCAGCAGATCGGGCATCTGGCCCCTGCGATCCTCACCCCGGCTGCGCGGCATGCGCTTGGACTTGGCACGGCGCAGACAGGCGATCAGGTCTTTGCGCAACTCGCCCTTGGGCATGGCGTAGATGCAGGTGTAGATGGTTTCGTGAGAGACAGTGCGCTGGGGTTCATCGGGCCACATGAGCTTGAGTGTGCCCGCGATCTGCGAGGGCGACCATCCCTGGGCCAGGAAGTGGTGAACCACGCCAAAGAGCACGGTGTCACTGGCCAGCTTGGAGCGTTTGCGGCACTTGAAGCGGGCGCGCCGGGCACGCAGACTGGCGGCGCGGGCGTCGTACCCGGCAGGCGCGCCTGCCATCGACGCAGGTCGATCGGGCCAGGCGCCAAAGCGCTTGAGTTCGCGGGTGATGGTCGAAGGCGCGCGGCGAAGCCTCACAGCGATCTGCCGCGCCGAGCAGTTGTCCGCCTTCATCATCATGATCGCCGCTCGTTCTTCAGCCGTGAGTTGTTCGTAGTGCTTGCCCATCGCGGTACCTTACCGGTTGGGTGTTGCACTTGATTATTGATTCCGCC
>NZ_JBHTBX010000035.1:0-1175 GCF_042665135.1 Hydrogenophaga bisanensis | reverse complement strand
GGAAGGTCTGCATAACCCTGCCGCCACCCGCGTGATGTGAGACATTGCCGACATGAAGCAAATGAGCCTGGGCGAGAGCGGATACGAGCGCAAGACCAAGCGCACGCGCAAGCGCGAGTTCCTCGACGAGATGAACCTGGTGGTGCCGTGGGCCGAGCTGGTGGCACTGATTGCGCCGCACGCACCGGCCCCCGGTGCCAAAGGCGGTCGCCCGCCGTTTGCGGTCGAGACGATGTTGCGCATCCACTTCCTGCAGCAGTGGTTCAACCTGTCGGACCCGGCGATGGAAGAAGCCTTGTACGACACGGCGCTGTTTCGCGAATTCGCCGGGCTGGACATGGGCGAGGACCACCTGCCCGACGAGAGCACCATCCTGCGCTTTCGCCACCTGCTGGAGCGCCACCAGCTGAGCCTGCAGTTGCTGGCCACGGTCAACGCCACGCTCACGGCCAAAGGACTGCTCTTGAAGAGCGGCACCGTGGTGGACGCCACGCTCATTGCCGCGCCGAGCTCGACCAAGAACAGCAGCGGCGAGCGCGACCCCGAGATGCATCAGACGAAGAAGGGCAACCAGTGGCACTTCGGCATGAAGGCGCACATCGGGGTGGACGCCGACTCGGGCCTGGTGCACACGGTCATCGGCACGGCGGCCAACGTCAACGACGTGACGCAGGCCGGTGCGTTGGTGCATGGCCAGGAGAGCGATGTGTTCGCCGACGCGGGCTACCAGGGCGTGAGCAAGCGAGAAGAGACGCAGCACGTCGAGGCCAACTGGCATGTGGCGATGCGCCCGGGCAAGCGCAAAGCTCTGGACAAAGCCACGCCCATGGGCGCTGTGCTCGACAAGCTCGAACACGTCAAGGCCAGCATCCGCGCCAAGGTCGAACATCCGTTTCGGGTCATTAAGCGCCAGTTCGGGCATGCGAAGGTGCGCTACCGCGGCTTGGCCAAGAACACGGCGCAGCTGCACACGCTGTTCGCGCTCTCCAATCTGTGGATGGTGCGACGACCGCTTTTGCAGGGGGCCCGGGGATGAGTGCGTCCGCAGCGGCCGAAAGGGTCGACAACGGGGCGCGAATCGGCCCTCGAATGACCCGAATCACGCCGCAGTTGCCGCCATCTGAAAACTCGCGCATCTGCACTCGTCGCAACGAGCGTTGTGCAGACCTTCCCTA
>NZ_JBHTBX010000034.1:0-1187 GCF_042665135.1 Hydrogenophaga bisanensis | reverse complement strand
GGTAATCCCCCCGAAACGCATCGGGCTGAGAAGTAGATTCATGCGGTCATGGCCAACCGCTGTTTCGGGGTGATGCCGCCCAAGGCCATGTTTGGGCGTTCGTGGTTGTACATCCACATCCAGTTGGTGGCGTACAGCCTGACTTCATCGAGGTCGCGCCAATGGTACTGTGACAGCCATTCGTAGCGCACTGTCCGGTTGAACCGTTCCACGTAGGCGTTCTGTTGCGGCTTGCCTGGCTGGATGTATTCGAACCGGATGCCCCACTCTTCGGCCCAGCGCCGCACCGTCTCGCTGATGTTCTCCGGCCCGTTGTCACAACGGATGACTTCGGGCTTGCCACGCCATCCGATGATCTGCCTGAGCGCCCTGATCACCCGGTCCGAGGGCAGCGAGAAGTCCACCTCGATGCCCAGCGCCTCGCGGTTGAAGTCGTCGATGACGTTGAACAGCCGAAAGCTGCGTCCGTCCTCCAGTTGGTCGTGCATGAAGTCCATGGACCAGACCTGGTTGCGCTGCTGCGGCACAGCCAGGGGCTCGGGCTTCTGACGCACCAGCCGCTTGCGCGGCTTGATGCGCAGGTTCAGCTCCAGCTCCCGGTAGATGCGGTAAACCCGCTTGTGATTCCAGCCAAAGCGCTTGACGTTGCGCAGATACAGAAAGCACAGCCCGAAGCCCCAGTTGCGGTGGTTGTCCGTGAGCCTGAGCAGCCAGTCGGCGATCTCCTGGTTCTCTGCGCTGATCCTGGCTTCGTACCGGAAGCACGACTGGCTTACCCTGAACGCTTGGCAAGCCACCCTGATGGACAGCCCACGATCTTGCACCGCACGTCTGGCCATCTCACGCCGGCGAGATGGCCTCACCACTTTTTTGCGAGTGCCTCGGCCACGATGTCAGCCTTGATCTTCTCTTCGACGTACATCTTTTTGAGCCGCCGATTCTCTTCCTCAAGCTCCTTCATGCGGGCCATGAGGGAGGCGTCCATGCCGCCGAACTTGGCCCGCCACTTGTAGAAAGTGGCCACGCTGATGCCCAGTTCGCGGCAGACCTCGGGCACTGACAAGCCGGCCTCCACCCGCTTGAGCGCATCCATGATCTGGCTGTCGGTAAACCTTGACTTCTTCATGTAGAAATTCTCCTTCGAAAACTTCTACTTCTCGCCCCGCCGGTTTTTCGGGGGGATTACC
>NZ_JBHTBX010000033.1:0-1319 GCF_042665135.1 Hydrogenophaga bisanensis | reverse complement strand
TGAACCGCCCCGGGAATTGAGGAGGCTCCAACGTCTGAGAATATGGAGCCATGACAAAGTCAAACAAGTTCTCACCCGAGGTCCGCGAGCGCGCCGTGCGCATGGTGCAGGAGCACCGAGGCGACTACCCCTCGCTGTGGTCAGCCATTGAGTCGATAGCCCCCAAGATTGGCTGTGTGCCGCAGACCCTCAACGAATGGGTCAAGAAGGCCGAGGTCGACAGCGGCCTGCGTGTCGGTACCACCACTTCGGATGCGCAACGCATCAAGGAACTGGAGCGCGAGGTCAAGGAGCTTCGCCGGGCCAACGACATCCTGAAGACGGCCAGCGCGTTTTTCGCGCAGGCGGAGCTCGACCGCCGATTGAAGTCTTGAAGAGCTACATCGACCGCCACCGTGATGACTACGGGGTCGAGCCCATCTGCCGGGTGTTGCAGATGGCCCCGTCGTGTTACTGGCGTCATGCAGCCCGCCAACGCAACCCCCAATTGCGCAGTGCACGCGCCCAGCGTGACGAGGGTTTGAAAGCCGACATCCAGCGCGTGTGGCACGCCAACTGGCAGGTCTACGGGGCTGACAAGGTCTGGCTGCAGATGAACCGCGAGGGCATCCCGGTGGCACGTTGTACCGTGGAGCGGCTGATGCGTGCCATGGGCTTGCAAGGGGCCCGCCGTGGCAAGACGGTGCGCACCACCACGCCAGACACCTCCGCACCGTGCCCGCTGGACCACGTCAACCGGCAATTCGAGGCCAGCCGCCCCAACGAGCTGTGGGTGTCGGACTTCACCTACGTCTCCACCTGGCAAGGCTGGCTGTACGTGGCCTTCGTGGTGGACGTGTATGCCCGGCGCATCGTGGGCTGGCGGGTCAGCCGCAGCATGCAGACGGACTTTGTGCTGGATGCGCTGGAGCAGGCCTTGTACGACCGCCAGCCTGCAGCCCATGCCTTGACGCACCATTCCGACAGGGGCAGTCAATACGTTTCCATCCGCTACACCGAGCGCTTGGACCAGGCAGGCATCAGACCTTCTGTGGGCAGCCGGGGTGACAGCTACGACAACGCCCTGGCCGAGACCATTAACGGGCTGTACAAGGCCGAGCTGATTCACCGCCGGGGACCCTGGAAGACCAGGGAATCCGTGGAACTGGCCACCCTGCAGTGGGTGCACTGGTTCAACCACACCCGACTGCTTACGCCGATTGGGGGCATCCCTCCGGCAGAAGCTGAGGCAAACTACTGGAGGCAATTCGCCAACAGCAACACCTCAACAGAGGTGTCAACTTAAATCAACCGGCCTCCTGGAAACCCGGGGCGGTTCA
>NZ_JBHTBX010000032.1:0-1389 GCF_042665135.1 Hydrogenophaga bisanensis | reverse complement strand
AGGTGGCGATAGCGCTGCTGCTCGTACACGTTCGCCTCTCGCATCGCGGTGATACGGTCGTACAGCATGTCACGTGAATCGACCCAGATCAGTCCGGCCGGAAGTCCAGCCGCTTCGTTTTCGATGTTGGTCACTCGATATCGACAGTCAGCCGTGAAGAATGTCGGCCACTGTTCCAGCGCATCGCTATCGATGGTCTGCGCGTATGTGGCGTTGAAGGCGGCTATTTGCAGCAGATCAATCATCATTTAACCCCCTCCTGACCCATGTGTTGCCGGTAGACCTTCCAAAAACCTCGAATAGCGGCTTCCGTGGCCCGTCCCTCGCTAGACGTTGTCGCGTCTCCTCCCATTTCAACGACAGCATCCAAGTCCGCCGCACCTGCAATACCGCGTTCGACGAAGCCGCCCACACACCCGTCTTCCATTGAGATAAAACCCGCAGGCCCTACAAGATTCAATTGCTTCAGTCGCACGGTGCGCAGTTCGGGCGTGTCATCGATATAGCCCAGATAGGTCCAGTTCAGCTCCGAGTGGTCGGTGCCTTTCGGCAGCACTTGGCGTACGGCAAGGCAGTTCAGATGCTGTTGCAGCACAAAGCCCGGGAACACCGAGAGTATTTGCACAGTGATCCCATCCTTGATCTCCGGGAACAGCTCCAGTACGGTCGTATCCCTCAGGCGGAACTTGCTGTTGTCCGAACGAAGACCCTGCTCCTTGTAGGAGGCGTCCGCGGAGGATTCCTCGACCATCGAGAAGCTCACGTGGTTTCCTCCACCACCATCGACGATCACACCGCCTTTTTGAGACAGCCGATTGAGCTCGAAGGTGGTAAAGAAGGTGTGCAGAAGGCTGGCGTGATAGCTGTCCCTGACATTCTCCACGTAGAGCTTCCAGTTGTTCGGCAGCGCTTGTGTGAAGCGGCCGATCACCTCCACCGGCTTGTGCAGCACGCGCTCGATGCGCTGGCAGATCTCGTCGCCGAGGTACTCCTCGATGGAAGGCACGTCGTCGCTGAAGCTGCCGAACACCAGGCCGCAGTAGACGCCGATGCGCAGCTTGCGCGGGCCATGCTCCTCCTTGCAGAAGGAGGCCGGCATGCCGCCCTGACCCTTCACGCCCTTCTCGAAGGCCACGCCGGTCAGGTCACCCTGCAGGTTGTAGCTCCAGGCGTGGTAGACGCACTGGAAGCTGTCCGCGCGGCCGGACTTCTCCAACGCGATCAGGGCGCCGCGGTGCGCACAGCGGTTCTCGAAGGCGTAGATCTCGCCGTCGGCGTCCTTCACCACCACCACCGGCGTCTCGCCGACGAAGGTGGTGCGGTAGCTGCCCGCTTCCGGCAGCTCGGCCTCCAGGCACAGGTAGTTCCAGGTGGCGCCGCGGAAGATGC
>NZ_JBHTBX010000031.1:0-1469 GCF_042665135.1 Hydrogenophaga bisanensis | reverse complement strand
GTCGCCTCGGTGCTCCTGCACCATGCGCACGGCGCGCTCGCGGACCTCGGGTGAGAACTTGTTTGACTTTGTCATGGCTCCATATTCTCAGACGTTGGAGCCTCCTCAATTCCCGGGGCGGTTCAGCTCGCCCTGGGCGCGTCACACGTGGGTGGGTCGCCGCCAACAAGCGCCCAGGGAAGGAGTTCGAAGCCCGACGCAACCTTCCATCCGGCCCACTGGGCGGCTCAGGCCGCAAAACGAATATTTCCCGATCCTCCTAGGCTGCCGCGAGACCGCCATCGGCCATCACCTGCCGTTCGTGAAAGACAGGTCCCTGGGCACTCCAGATCCCTCTGCCGCAAACGTGCGCCGCTCCCGAACCGGTCGGTGCAGATCTGTTCGCAAGGCCGAGTCCAGATGCTCTGCCCACGCACCGAGTACACCGATCTCGCTGCGTTTGGTGTACGACATAATTAGTTGAAAAATAGCCGCCGTTAATTACTGTAGATGACGCGGATGAGGCTTCGCAGAGTACAGGATCTAGGGAGAACCCGACACATGGCAAAGACGACGTTCGACACCAATCCGGTGTTGCTCCAAACCCTGCTCAAGAGCTGCGAAGACGGCAAACTGCAGCTTCCCGATTTCCAACGCAGTTGGGTGTGGGAGGAAGAGCGCATCATGAGCCTGATAGCGTCTGTCTCTCGCGGCTTCCCGATGGGCGCGCTGATGTCGCTCAAGTCAAAGATTGACACGGGAGTGGTCTTCGCCTATCGCCCCATAGAGGGCGCTCCAGTTGGTCCGAATATCAAGCCAGAGCAGCTGTTGCTCGATGGACAGCAGCGCATGACATCGCTGTATCAAAGCTGCATGCGCCGTCAGGTTGTAGCCACCATCACTGCCAAAAAGCGACTGGTCAAACGTTGGTTTTACATCGACATCACAAAAGCACTGGCTAACGAGGCTGACCGCGAGTTTGCGATTTTCGCGATGCCCGAGGACCGCGTGCTGAAGACGAATTTCGACAAGGACATCGTGCTTGACCTGTCCTCGCCGGCCCTAGAGTACGAGCACCTGATGTTCCCTCTAAATCAAGTCTTCAGCACGGATGAGTGGATGCAGGGGTTTTGGAAATACTGGAACGCGAAGGGCGAGGACAAGATCGGCCTCTTTTTCCGATTCCAGAACGACGTTCTCAAGAACTTCACTGAGTACCAAGTCCCTGTCATCGCCCTCGGCGCAGACACCTCGCATGAAGCCGTTTGCCTTGTCTTCGAGAAAGTCAACACTGGCGGCAAAGCGTTGGATGCCTTCGAACTGTTGACCGCCATGTACGCGGCCCAAGGCCACAAGCTGCGCGACGACTGGAGTTGACCCGCTTTCGTGGACGGGTACTGGTTTGATAGTCAAACCGTTTCGGGTGTTGTCTCGGCATGCACACGGGCATCCTCGACGACATCAAACAGGGCTTCGTTACTCCTTTCAAA
>NZ_JBHTBX010000030.1:0-1471 GCF_042665135.1 Hydrogenophaga bisanensis | reverse complement strand
CAGGTGCAGATCGACCACACGGTCATCGACCTGATCGTGGTGGACGAGCGCGACCGGCAACCGATTGGCCGTCCGTACCTCACCATTGCCATCGACGTGTTCACCCGCTGCGTGGTCGGCATGGTGGTCACGTTGGAAGCGCCTTCCGCTGTTTCTGTCGGCCTGTGCCTCGCGCATGTCGCCTGCGACAAGCGCCCTTGGCTGGAGGGCTTGGCCGTGGAAATGAACTGGCCAATGAGCGGCAAGCCCATGCTGCTCTACCTGGACAACGCGGCCGAGTTCAAGAGCGAGGCCCTGCGCCGGGGCTGCGAGCAGCATGGCATCCGGTTGGACTATCGGCCGCTCGGGCAGCCGCACTATGGTGGCATCGTGGAGCGAATCATCGGCACGGCGATGCAGATGATCCACGACGATCTACCGGGAACAACCTTCTCCAACCCGGACCAGCGCGGCGACTACGATTCCGAAAATAAGGCCGCCCTGACGCTGCGCGAGCTGGAGCGCTGGCTCACATTGGCGGTCGGCACCTACCACGGCTCGGTGCACAACGGTCTGCTTCAGCCACCGGCGGCGCGCTGGGCCGAGGCCGTGGCGCGCGTCGGCGTGCCGACCGTCGTCACCCGCGCCACTGCCTTTCTGGTCGATTTCCTGCCCGTCCTCCGCCGCACCCTGACCCGCACTGGCTTCGTCATCGACCACATCCACTACTACGCCGATGCGCTCAAGCCGTGGATAGCTCGGCGCGACCGCCTGCCTGCGTTCCTGATCCGGCGCGACCCACGCGACATTAGCCGCATTTGGGTGCTGGAGCCGGAGGGGCCGCACTATCTGGAAATCCCCTACCGTACCTTGTCGCACCCGGCTGTCACCCTCTGGGAGCAACGGCAGGCACTGGCGAAATTGCGGCAACAAGGGCGCGAACAGGTGGATGAGTCGGCGCTGTTCCGCATGATAGGGCAGATGCGCGAAATCGTGACCACTGCGCAGAAAGCCACGCGCAAGGCGCGGCGCGACGCGGATCGACGCCAGCATCTCAAGTCAACGGAACAACCTATCAAAGCCACGCCACCAGCGGACACGGACATGGCAGACGCGCAGGCGGACAACCAGCCACCTGCCAAACCGTTCGACCAGATTGAGGAGTGGTAGCCGTGGACGAATATCCCATCATCGACCTGTCCCACCTGCTGCCGGCGGCCCAGGGCCTGGCCCGTCTCCCGGCGGACGAGCGCATCCATCGCCTGCGCGCCGACCGCTGGATCGGCTATCCGCGAGCAGTCGAGGCGTTGAACCGGCTGGAAGCCCTGTATACGTGGCCGAACAAGCAACGCATGCCCAACTTGCTGCTGGTCGGTCCAACCAACAACG
Organism: Hydrogenophaga bisanensis; assembly: GCF_042665135.1. Taxonomy (NCBI): domain Bacteria; kingdom Pseudomonadati; phylum Pseudomonadota; class Betaproteobacteria; order Burkholderiales; family Comamonadaceae; genus Hydrogenophaga; species Hydrogenophaga bisanensis. The sequence continues at coordinate 103 of NZ_JBHTBX010000030.1, read as the reverse complement.
GCAAGTCGATGATCGTCGAGAAGTTCCGCCGCGCCCACCCGGCCAGCTCCGACGCCGACCAGGAGCACATCCCGGTATTGGTCGTGCAGATGCCGTCCGAGCC
>NZ_JBHTBX010000029.1:0-1784 GCF_042665135.1 Hydrogenophaga bisanensis | reverse complement strand
AAGCCGGCCTCCACCCGCTTGAGCGCATCCATGATCTGGCTGTCGGTAAACCTTGACTTCTTCATGTAGAAATTCTCCTTCGAAAACTTCTACTTCTCGCCCCGCCGGTTTTTCGGGGGGATTACCCCAGTACTTCTCAAAAGAATGGCCGTTCAGCGTTCGAGAGGTGCTGATTCACTACATCCCGGGAATCCGGGATATCATGTGGTCAAGGGCAATCGATGGCATAGTATGGACGCTAGAGATCGAGATAAAGTTCTATCTCTTGTGTGCGATACTAATCGTTTGGTTTCGGCGGCAGTCCCTGAAGGTGTTCTTTGCACCAGTTGCGCTTTTTGTGCTCGCGTTGTACCTAAATAAGGTGATTCCAGTTTGGGGCAGAACAAACGCATCTGCTTGGCAACTTGTCATGACATACATGACCGTGTCGCAGTACATTATCTATATGTTTATTGGTGTGTTGTTTCACTACCTTTATCGTGAAAAGATTGAAGCCGATAGGGCTTATCTCGGTATCGGTGGGTTGTTCACAATGTTCTGCATTCATTGGTGGGTAGGGCCATATTCGGCCAACTTTGGGGTGGCTTGGAGCTATGCATTCGCACTTTTGACTTTTGCTTTTGCGTATTCATTTCCAAACCTATTCAAATCAAACCCTGTGTTTGATTTTCTTGCCGACATTAGCTATCCGCTGTATGTCATTCACGGTGTCGCTGGATATGTTGCACTTCGAATCATGCTTGATAAGGGTTTCATGGCGTGGGTTTCCCTTCTGATTGTTACCATTGCCTGCCTATTCTTGTCTTGGCTGATACATGTTCTGGTTGAAAGCCCCTTCCAGAGGCTTGGAAAACAACTGGCGGCGAAATTTACTGGTTAGATTTTGATCTTTGTTATTGATTCCGCCTTGTATGTAATTTCCCAATCACTTCAGGTACGGGTCTCCAATATTCCGAGCTCGAACTTGCCTCGCCGGTGTACCATATGCAATCAGGTTGTTAGGTAAATCTTTGTTTAAATAGCTGTTCGCTCCAATAACACAATCGTCCCCAATCCTGATCCCGTGTTTTACAACGGCGCCAATAGATATGGCAGACCTAAGGCCAATTCTGACAAAACCACCGGTTGCGGATGCAGGTGCCAACGAAGAGTAGTCAGACATTTCGCAATCATGATCTATAGAGGATTGTGTATTGATTAAGCAAAAATTACCCACTTTGCAGTTTGGGCCAATGACCGCCTTCGGCATAATAACAACGCCATCTCCGATTTCACAGAATAGGGAAATGACCGCAGATGAGTGAATGAGTGGCGGAAAGTATAGATTTGACGATATTTTTGTCAATTCTCTGTATATTTTTTCTCTTAAATAATTATCGCCGACTGCAATCGCATAGTTAAAGGCTGTTAAGTCATTCAATTCTGCAATGTTGCCAATAATGTTGTGGCCAAATAAACTCGAACCCTGTTTTCTCTCATCGATGAAGTGTTTTACTTTGTATCCAGCAGAGAGCGCTACATTCATGACACTCACAGCATGTCCTCCAGCACCAAATACCACAAGGGGACGCGGATCTACTTTAAAATCATGACAAATCTTGTTTATCTTCATAAATCATCACCTCTATTTTTAAGTTGGCTAACAAAGAATATAGATGGTAATCCCCCCGAAACGCATCGGGCTGAGAAGTAGATTCATGCGGTCATGGCCAACCGCTGTTTCGGGGTGATGCCGCCCAAGGCCATGTTTGGGCGTTCGTGGTTGTACATCCACATCCAGTTGG
>NZ_JBHTBX010000028.1:0-2818 GCF_042665135.1 Hydrogenophaga bisanensis | reverse complement strand
GCCCGTCTCTGCTTCGCGCAGGAAGCCAATGATCTGTTCTTCCGTAAATCTCTTCTTCACGTCCAATCTCCTGTCTTCGGGATTGGACTCCAGAGTCAGCCGCTACTCAAATCCGGGGGGACGTCGCATGCGATGAAGTCCAGGTACCGAGACCCCAACAAGACACGAGTACCGCGCAAGAGCAAGCGCCAGACGTCAGGAACAACGTCAGGAACAGTACCAGACACAGTGGAAACCACACCAGTGACGTGATCCAGACGCTCAAGATCACACGATCGAGATCACACGATCAAGATCTCTGACGTACAAAATTCGTGCAGTCTGAAAAGACAAGTCCCGCTCTAGAAGCGGGATTTTTTATTTCCGAGCGGAAAGAAGCGCGATGAATACCAGTCTTCAGTTGTGCATTCACTGATCTCTGAAGGTCTCTTTCAGCATAAATACCAGAACAAAAGAGCATCTAGAGACTGCGACTGACGCTGATGCTGTCGCGACCGTCATCACGAGTGACTCTTACTCTCTCATCCCCAGCAAAAGGAAATCAACCATGACCAGCAGATCAAAGACACAAGACAGTGCAGTCCGCACAGCTGTCACCTATCGACAGTTCCCCATACGTCTGGAAGCGTCCCTGGCTGACGCTCTCGACCACTATGCAGCAGTGACACGCATACCCAAGACCGAGATGATCAGGACCGCTGTCCGACGCGTCCTGATAGATCTTGAGCGCACTGGTGTTCGATCAGCACTTGAGCAGATCCACGCAGATTGAAGGGAATCACACCATGACCGACAAAGAAATCGATGCACTCAAGAAGAAAGCTCAGTTCTCTGTTGACTTCAGCTCGAACAACAAGACACAGATCACTGATTCCCAGCTTCGGACTCTGAATCAGTCGATCAAGAAGCAACTGACGAAAGACGACTACATCGCTGTGTACGTTTACCGAATTAGCGCATAGAAGTTCTGATCCCGTCAGCTTCCCGTCTTGCTTTCTCGTTCGCTTCGTCGAAATCACGCATCACATCTTCAGTCGCACGACCTTGATTGACGACCTCGTCAATAGCAAGAGAGAACATCGAAGCAGCATAGTATCCAGTACCAGTGATCTGCTTCAATGCGTCAACGCTGATCTCAAGACCAATCGTGTCCAAGCGGTAACACCAGCGCAGACCACCGTTCGACAGCAATTCAAACCGACCGAACGACCACCGCTGATGAATCTCGTGAATGAGTTCAATGACCTCTCGACGAACTGAGTCTTTGCACTCCAGATCGTAATAAATGAATGTGTCGATGACTCTTTCGTCAGCATCAAGCTCAACAATCATTTGACCTTGTGTTGCGACCAAGTCGAGAGGATCGACCAACGTCAGGCTGAACCCGTCACGGTCATTTAAAACCTGCTCGAACTCACGTTCTTTTGCAAAGTCTTCAACGACGCTTTTTAGCTTGCTCATGTTGTCTCCCTAGTTGCAGCAATAGATACAACTATATATGACACATGAAATTCTTAAATTAATATATCAAACAAACAGATGGATTGAATTGATAAATATTTACAAAACCTATTGAAACGCATAGTTTATCAGAACTCAAATCGGCGGGATTTCAATTTCACCAAACACTTCGGTTAAGCTTTTTTCACGCTCATCCATCCAGCGTTTTAATTTAGCAGATTCAGTATCTAAACGGGAGATAGATGTTCGCAGGGAAGATACTTCGCTACTCTTTATCATCAGCATTGAGCAGTCACCAGTGTCTCCAGTTACACCTTTTTTGCTTCTCATGCACCCTGACTCTAGCGCAGACACCTCAAGCTCCAATCTGGAAAGTTTTTCGCTATACTCAACCCTGATTTTTTGATTTGATTTGTAGATCAGCCCATTGACAACAAACTTTTTCAACTCATCACTTCGTGAAAATTTGAGTTGCTTTTTTTCACCATCATTGCATAAGTATGACCATTTGTCCTCAGACGGGGTTGCATCCAATTGATCACCACTTACAGAAAAGATGAATTTACTGAATCCAGCGTATCCACCCATTTTATTCTTTGCATTAAATTCACCGCAAACAACCCCTTCACTATAGCCTTTGACGTCTCTATACTGCAAGCTTGATGGATCTGAAACACTTGATTCAATTTTCTTTTTAGCTAAATCAATATTTCCACCACAACCAGAAAGCATTAAAATACCAAAACCAATGAATATGAATTTTTTGTTTAACATAGTTTGCATTGAAAATCGACCGAATTCCTACACCGTCACTGAGACAGCGCTGGAACTGTTGGAAAAATAGGTATTGCCATTTCCTGCACCACCTTTATGGTCACACCGTATTCCAACAGTGTGAGGTGCAAAACAATGGCAGTCTTTGGATACGGTCGCGTCTCGACCACTCAGCAGACCACGGACAACCAGCTGCTTGAACTCAAGCAAGCGGGCTACCAGGTCGACTACTGGTTCGCTGACACAGGTGTCAGCGGCAAAGTGTCTGCGACTCAGAGGAAGCAATTCGCAGAACTCCTCCACAAAATTAGGGATGGTGAGACACTTGTTGTCGCAAAAATTGACCGTCTGGGACGCGACGCTGTCGACGTTCTTCAAACAATCAAACTTTTAGAACACCGAAGTATTAAAGTAATCATTTGTCAATTTGGCAATCTTGATGTTACGTCATCAACTGGCGGAATCAATAATCAAGTGCAACACCCAACCGGTAAGGTACCGCGATGGGCAAGCACTACGAACAACTCACGGCTGAAGAACGAGCGGCGATCATGATGATGAAGGCGGACAACTGCTCGGCGCG
>NZ_JBHTBX010000027.1:0-3208 GCF_042665135.1 Hydrogenophaga bisanensis | reverse complement strand
GCTCGGCATGCCGCTGGTTGAGTCGTCCGACGACAAGGCGGCCGTGGCCCGTACGCCGTTCATGGTGGCGCGCATCATGTACACCGGCGAGACCATGCTGTTCGCCAGCGGCGAATACCGCGACCGCTTCGTCAAGGTCGCCGGCAAGCTGCTGCTGGCCGAGCGCGTGGCCGTCTGCGACAGCACCGTGACCGACACGCTGCTGGTGCTGCCGTTGTAAGGGACACCATGCGCCGCATCGCGCTATCGCTGGGCGACCCCAACGGCATCGGGCCGGAGATTGTCCTGAAGGCGCTGGCCGAGCTGGCCAGCGAGCCACAGATCAAGGTCACGGTCTTTGGCGCGCCCGCCGCGCTGGAGCGTGCGGCGGCGAGCACCGGCCTGCAGGCGCTGGTGCCCACGCTGGACGTGCGCTCCTGCGGCGAGCTGTCCGGCTCGGCCTTGCGCTGGGGCGAGGTGAATGCCCAGGCAGGCGCCAGCACCGTGGCTGCAGCCACGGCGGCGATCCAGGCCGCACGCTCCAGCGAGTTCGACGCGGTCGTGGCCGGCCCGCACCACGAGACCGCCATCGCCCAGGCAGGGATCCCGTTCAGCGGTTACCCATCCCTGGTGGCACGCGTGTGCGGGCAGCCCGAGAGCAGCGTCTTCCTGCTGCTCGTGGGCGGCGGCCTCCGCATCGTGCACGCCACGCTGCACGAGAGTGTGGCCACGGCGCTTGCGCGTATCACCCCGGAGTTGGTGATCGCGGCTACTAAATCGGGCGCGCGAGCTTGTGGCCTGATCGGTATCGACAAGCCGAAGATCGCGCTGTTCGGTATCAATCCGCACGCCTCCGAAGGAACGCTGTTCGGGCCGGAAGATGCGGCTCGCACCCTGCCGGCCGCCGAATGCCTGCGCGCCGAGGGCTACGACATCACGGGCCCGGCAGGGGCGGACGTATTGCTCGCCGACCGCAAGCACGACCTCTACGTGGCCATGTTGCACGACCAGGGCCACATCCCCGTCAAGCTCCTGGCGCCCCAGATGGCCAGCGCCATCTCCATCGGTGCCGATGTGCTGCTGGCCAGCACCGGCCACGGCAGTGCCATGGATATCGCCGGCTCGGGCACCGCTCGGCCGAACGCGCTGCTGCGCAGCCTGCGATTGGTTGCGGGCCTTTCTTCCTGAGAATTTTCCATCATGGCTTTTGACATACGCATTGCCGGAACAGACGTGCATTTCGCCTGCGCCGCCGGCCAGAACATCCTCGACGCAGCACTGCAAGCCGGCATCGAGATGCCCTATTCTTGCCGCAAGGGCGTATGCGGTAATTGCGCCGGCCCCGTCACGTCGGGTGAAGTACAGAGCCCGTCCAGCGAGGCCAAACCCACGGGGCAACACCTGTATTGCCAGTGCCTGCCTCAGTCAGACGTCGAGATCGCCCCGGAGGCTTGGCATCGGATCGACCCGAAGGCGCGCAAGACCTACATCGCCAAGGTGTTCCGCAACACGTTGGCGGCCGATGACGTCAGCCTGCTGCAACTGCGCCTTCCTGCTGGCCAGCGCGCCAAGTTCAACGCGGGGCAGTATCTACAGGTGGCGCTGCCGGATGGCAGCCGCCGCAGCTATTCCATGGCCAACGCGCCGCACGAGAACGATACGCTGCACCTGCACATTCGCCACGTGCCGGGCGGCCAGTTCACCCAGATCGTGCCGCAGCTGAAGGCAGGCGACACCCTGCAGGTCGAGCTGCCTTACGGCAACTTTGAACTGAAGGAAGAGTCTATCGGTCCCATGCTCTGCGTCGTGGGCGGCACCGGCTTCGCGCCGGTGAAGTCCCTGCTCGATGACATGGTCAAGAAGGGAGTCAAGCGACCGGTAACGCTCGTGTGGGGTGGCCGCAGCCGCAAAGGCATCTACTTGCCAGCGGCGGTGGAGCGCTGGAAAAAGCTAATGCCTGACTTTCGGTTCATTCCTGCGCTGCAGGACGCAGATGATGCCCGCGACCTGATCGGATTCAACGGCCGCCCAGACGATGCGGTGCGCCAGAACTTCCCGGTCCTAAAGGGCCATGAGGTCTACTGCTGCGGCTCGCCGGCCATGGTGACTGCCGTACGAAAGGTCTGTGTTGAAGAGAGAGGACTGGATCCTCACCACTTCTTCAGCGACGTGTTCGTGCCGGGCCCGGCCGCAGCGTAGCTCTCTACGTTTGCCGGACCGCGGCAACACCTGGCCTGGGAATAGCCGCCCGCCGGCTCGGTACTGCACTTCAGCGACGGGCGCACGCCACCGCCCTGCAGTAGCAACGACCCGAACCGCTCTTGATTGCGACCAAGCCGTCGTTCAGCGGTTCCGTCGGCGGAGCACGACTGGCCGACCACCCCAGCGTCGTTTGCACATCCACGCCGCTAGCGCCGAGTCGAGGTAATCGGCATGGCCCGGAAACCACGCGAGCAGGTGCTGTGCGAAGTCAGCGGCCAGTGCAGCGCCTCCTTGCCCCTCAGCGATGGCACGACGCACGTCAATCGTCGAAGCCAGGACAGAGGCATGCTCATGGATATGGCAGTCGCGCGCGGGAAAATCCGTTTCCACCATCCATTGGTCTTCTTGGTCGAAGTGCCTTCGCGCATGGTCTTCGAAGCAAGCGATCGCCTCCAGTGCTGATTCCTGGCTGCAACTTAGCAGAGCCGCTGTCACATGAAAGAACTCGCGATGCACTTCGTCCATCGGAGTGAAGCCCAGCAAGCGCTCGTCTGTCCACCCGTTTAGTGAATCGTGATCTAACCGCGGCGCTTCACGGTGAGGTGAGTCGGGTGCATTCTTTTCAAGGGAGGGACTGAACTGTCCCTCGGCCGAAACTTTGATCACTTTTTGGCAAGCCTTCGCGCGGTATCTGAGCGCCTACATTGACAGCGGTGACACGGGTCCACCACGGGGCCGCTCCGCAGGCAGGCGCGTTGCCGACAATGGGGCTGAAACGTCCATGACGTTTCAGCCTGGCTCTTCTCTCTAGAACGGGATGACCAGTAAAGTGTCAGTCACTGAACTGTCGCACGCAACGACCCGCTCAGCCAGCAACAGCTTTGAGTCCTCCACCACGAACCGGTCTCGATACGTTCCGGTCGCAAAGACGGTGGTCTCGCCAGTATGCATCGTCCGGACCACTAGAAACGGTGTCTCCGCGACAGCGTTAGCCCGATCGGCGGATTTGACGATCGGCAGTCCGACG
>NZ_JBHTBX010000026.1:0-5176 GCF_042665135.1 Hydrogenophaga bisanensis | reverse complement strand
ATCTCGCCGTCGGCGTCCTTCACCACCACCACCGGCGTCTCGCCGACGAAGGTGGTGCGGTAGCTGCCCGCTTCCGGCAGCTCGGCCTCCAGGCACAGGTAGTTCCAGGTGGCGCCGCGGAAGATGCACTCCTGCTCCTGCTGCGCCGTGGGTGCGTCGCTATAGACTTCGTAAGGCACCCGGGTGAAGCCGGGGCCGCGCCATTGGATTGCTTGCTCTTTCATCTCATTCCACCGTTACGTTCGCGGTCTTGATGACCTTGCCCCACTTCTCCGACTCTTCGCGGATGAACTGGGCGCTCTTCTCCGGACTCCAGCCGCCGGGCGTGGCGCCCTGCTCGGCGAACTTCTGCTTCACGTCCGGCGCCTGCAGCGCTCCCGCGAAGGCCTTGTGCGCGTGGGCGACCGTCTCCTTGGACGTGCCGGCCGGCGCCACCATGCTGAAGAAGGTGACCGCCACCATGCCGGGGACCTTGGACTCCACGAAGGTCGGCACCTGCGGCAGCAGCGGCGAGCGCTTCTGGTCGGCCACGGCCAGGATGCGTGTCTTGCCGCTGTTGTGGAAGGTGGCCGAAGACGCGATGTTGTCGAAGAACAGGTCGACCTGGCCGCCGACCAGGTCCACCAGCGCCGGGGACGTTCCCTTGTACGGCACGTGGATCATTTCGGTGCCGGTGAGCTGCATGAACATGGCGGCGGTGAGGTGCGAGGTGGAGCCGTTGCCCTGCGAGGCATAGGTCACCTTGCCCGGGTTGGCCTTCAGGTAGGCGATGAGCTCCTGCAGGTTGCTCGCCGGGAAGCCCTTGCGCACGTTCAGCACGTTGGGCACCGTGGCCACGATGGTGATCGGCACCCACTTCGTCGGATCGAAGCTGAGCGACTTGTACAGGTGGTGGTTGATCGCGATCGGGCCTGGGGGCGAGACCAGGAAGGTCGAGCCGTCCGGGTCGGAGCGCGCGACCAGCTCGGCGCCGATGTTGCCGCCGGCGCCGGAGCGGTTGTCCACGATCACGCCGGCCGGGTAGGCGGCGCGGACCTTGTCCGCCAGCAGCCGAGGCAGGATGTCGGCCGTGCCGCCGGCCGGGAAGGGAACGATCAGCTTGAGCGTGCGTGCGGGCTGCGCGAGGGCGGGCAGGCCGGGGGCTGCTGCTGCGGCGGCGGCCGTCAGCGCGAGCACGGCACGCCGGGTGATGGTGGTTTGCATGGGGATGCCTCCTGCTGGGAATGACTGAAGTGTCATGCGCCAAAGCGGTCGGGACCAGGCAAAATTGCGCTATGCGCAAAAATGCGAGACCGTCCTTGCGCCGGGACAAGGACTTCGTCACCTCCCTGCAGAAGGGCCTGGACGTGCTCACCTGCTTCGGCCGGCATGCCGTCAAGCTGACCTTGTCGGAGGTGGCGCGCCTGACCGGCAGCTCGCCCGCCTCGGCGCGGCGATCGCTGCACACGCTGCTGGCACTGGATTACCTCGAAAGCGACGGCAAGCGCTTCTGGGTGGCGCCTCGGGCGCTGCTGGTGGCCCATGCCTATCTCACATCCCGGCCCATTCCGCAGCTGGCACAGCCTCTGCTGGATGCGCTATCGGAGCGCACGCGCGAGTCGGCCTCGCTGGGCAAGCTGCTGGACGACGACGTGATCATCATCGCCCGCTCGACGGCGCGGCGCAGCCTGTCGACCGGCCTGGGCATCGGTTCGCGCCTGCCGGCCTATTGCTCGGCGCTTGGACGCGTTGCGCTGGCGAGCCTGCCGCCAGCCGAGGCGGCGCGGCGGGTGAAGGCGATGCAACGGGTCCCCTTGACGCCGAAAAGCATCTACGAGACCGATGCAGTTCTGGCGGCCGTGGAACGCTGCCGGCAAGAGGGTTGGAGCGGAAACGACGAGGAGTTGGAACTCGGCGTGCGCTCGATGGCCGTCCCTGTCCATGACCGCAACGGCACATTCGTCGGCGGACTCAGCATTTCAGTGCGAGCCGAACGCATGTCCATGAGCGAGTTTCGGGACACGCTGTTGCCGGTGCTGCAGAAGGCGCGCGATCGTCTCGGCGAGCAGCTCTACGAATAAGCTAAGCTAACACAACCAGTCATCTTCGAAATGGGCGTAATGGCCCTGGAGGACAAGGAGTAGCGTTTCGCACACGCGCGTCGCGCCGTGCGATCGGGCCATGCAGTGATGCTCTATCGGCGGGCGGCCACATTCGGTGACTGCTGTGGCCAGAAGTACGTTGGGGTGGCCTTCTGCGACGGCATTGGCGTGATGAGTGAGCAGATGCAAAGCGCTGGCGTGGATGATTGCCAGTGAAGATGGCTCTACCACGTGGTCACCATGCGCCGGCGGCGAGCAATGTCTGCAGCGCCTTGAAACCGGTCATTTGCGCGAAGTTCCCTTCGGCCTGTGAAGGACAGGAATGGGCCAGAGACCGTGAGCCCAGGCGGTCAATGGGAAGGGCTGCACCCGCTAGCACAACCGACGGTGGCACATCGGACCTGGGCGTCAGCATCGGGTCGACACCGGTAATCGGATCGTTGCCGCACTGAACAGCGCCCCGTTCCAGGTCGCCTCCATTTATGCGGCTGAACCGAGGGAGAGCAGCTTTACGCCGTCTGGCCGCAGTTCGCCCTTGGGCGACACGTGCCGGTAGAGCGTCTGCCGGGTAATCCCGAGTTCTTCGCAGAGATCGCCCACCTTGGTTTCCGGTTGCCCCATGCTGGCCATCGCCAGGCGTAGCTTGGCGGCGGTCATCTTGAAGGGGCGCCCCCCTTTCCTGCCGCGAGCGCGCGCCGAGATAAGTCCAGCGACTGTTCGCTCGGAAATCAACTCACGCTCGAACTCGGCCAGCGCGGCAAAAATACCGAACACAAGCTTGCCGGCGGCAGTCGTCGTGTCGACCGCCGCACCGTGACCGGTCAGGACCTTCAGGCCCACGCTACGCGCAGTTAGGTCGTGCACGGTGTTGATCAGGTGGCGCAGATCACGGCCAAGCCGATCGAGCTTCCACACGATCAGCGTGTCCCCTTCACGAAGCGCCTTCAGGCAAGCAGCCAACCCTGGGCGATCATCGCGCCTGCCCGAGGCCAGATCCTCGTAAAGGTGCGCAAGGCTCACACCAGCGGCGATGAGCGCATCGCGTTGCAAATTGGTGGACTGGGATCCGTCCGCCTTCGATACCCGCATGTAGCCGATCAGCACCTTTTCACCCGTCACGTATACGTTCGATTATGTGACAGTGTGCGCCGGAAAGTTCTGGCCGTCAAAATTTGTCACTTAACCCGTAATTCTGTCTAAGACATGCAAAGGGTCCTTCAGGCTCGTAATGTGACAGAAATTCAGGGGGGATGCCTTCCTTCGCGAAGGTGGTGCGCAACCGTTCCAGGGAAGCGGGGTCGCGCCGACCAAAGGAAGCCAACGCGAACAGCGAGCGTGCCGTCTCGGGGTCGTGCCGCGCTTCAATGATCGCCTCATCAATGGCCTGGACCGCCCGTTGCCAGTGATCGACGGGTTCGGGTTTCGGCGCTCTCGCTGGCAGTCCATTGGTGAACCCGGTTTGGGGCTCGGACCAGAATAGCTTTGCCTGCTCGCCTGGCGGGCTTATATCCCTCACTTCAATCAAGTGGATCGCCGTTGCCGCCGCCTCCAGCATCTGCAACCGTACTGCCAGGTTCAGGGTTTCATACGGTCGCCACAGACTTTGCCCTGCACGCAGCGGATGCCCGCAGCCTTCCCAGACTTGGCGGAGATACCCCGCGTAGGTGCCGCACGCCGAGAGCGGGGTGTTCAGCTCATCAAGCAGCGTGCGTAGCAGCCGAAACCACAATCCGGCGTGGATGCGTCGGCGCGGCAACTCCACGTGGCCAGTCGTCAGTGCCTGCCAGGTACGCTGGTCCATCGCCGCAATCGAGTCGCTGGCCGTGCGCGGTTCGGCGTTGGCGTTCTCCCAGCCGAGAAACCGCCCTGGCACGCCCCAATAGGATTCCAGCCAGCAGCCATGCAGTGGGCAGCTCAGCATCAGCGGCAGCTTCCACGCGAGCAGTACGGCTTGGTTCTTCGGATCGTTCAGGCAGAACGGGCAGGCGCGGTGTATCGGTTGGCTGGGCAGCCAGGCACGCCAGCTCGTGACGGATCGCGTCTTACGGCGGAGTCGCGGCAGCAGTACCGAGAACTGGAACGCATAGGTTTCCAATGCGGCTGGAATCTGATCATCAAGGCTGTCCAGTAGCCAAGGCACCCAGCCGGCGAAACTCATGCAGCGCAGCCGATCCAGCTCGATACCGCTCCGCTGGGAGAGCATCGCCAGCAGCGCCAGTGGTGGCGCGGTGTCCAGGTCATCGACCTGACCGTGGCCAAGATCGTGCTCCAGCAGCTCGGACACTTCCATGTGATAGCAAAGGGCCACGCGGTTGAGCCACGAAGACAGGGCTTCGCCTTCCCTGGGTGCCGGATGCAGTGGCCAGCGTGGCGCTGGCTTCACATCAGTTCCCGCTCGAATTGCCGCCGCCGCTCGCTGGGGCCTGTGTAATCGGCCATGCTGAGCGTGCGGTGGTTGATCGCTTCCTCACCACTCTCCACGGCGGCCACGGCCGCCGCCATCAACAGGTGCGCCAGCTCGCCAATAGTGCCCTCGCTGCGCGTGAGCAGGTAGCGAGCCATGTCCAGCGTGGCAATCGACGAAGGTCGCCGCAGCGGGAGCGAAGCCGCGAAGCTGGCCAGCAGTGAACAGCAATCGTCGTTGGCCTCCCACACCGGCAGCATCATCGGCTCGAAGCGGTTTTCCAACTGGTCATCCGAGCGGATGGCCAGGTAGGCGTCGCGTGTGCCCACACCGACCAGCGGGATGCGCAATTCGTTGCCGAGGAAGCGCAGCAGGTTGAGGAATTCCCGGCGGTTGACGCTGTTGCCGGCCAGGACGTTGTGCAGCTCGTCGATCACCAGCAAACGCACACCGAGCTTGCGCAGCAGTGTCAGCGCCAGTTGCTCTATTTCCGGCAGCCGTGGGCGCGGTCGCAATGGTGCTCCCATCGCCGCGAGCAGCGCGACGTAGAAGCGGATCACCGATGGCTCGGACGGCATCTGCACGACCAATACCGGGATGTGCTCCTGGTCGGCGTCGGAGCTGGCCGGGTGGGCGCGGCGGAACTTCTCGACGATCATCGACTTGCCGTTGTTGGTTGGACCGACCAGCA
>NZ_JBHTBX010000025.1:0-8295 GCF_042665135.1 Hydrogenophaga bisanensis | reverse complement strand
GTCGAGGAACTCGCGCTTGCGCGTGCGCTTGGTCTTGCGCTCGTATCCGCTCTCGCCCAGGCTCATTTGCTTCATGTCGGCAATGTCTCACATCACGCGGGTGGCGGCAGGGTTATGCAGACCTTCCTTAGCAAGAAGCCCATCTTTCTTGAAAGTGCCTCTATCCGGTCGCGTGGTGTGGCCGGGCTTGATGGAGGTACTTCCCATGCGACCTGCTCCCTTGCGGCCTGCCGCCGCTGCTGTCGCTGCGCCCGCGCAGCCCCAACGCTACCTGACCAACGACGAAGCCGCCGACTACCTGCGCCTGTCGCCGCGCACGCTGGAGAAGCAGCGCGTGATCGGTGGCGGCCCGAAGTTCCGCAAGTTCGGCCGCCGCGTCATGTATGCGGTGTCCGACCTGGACGCCTGGGCCGATGCGCGCAGCTTTGGGGCGACTTCCGACCCGGAGTACGCCGAGCGCCATGCGGGCGACTATCGTGATGGCAGCTGACAGTCGGCGCGTGGGTGGCCTTCGCCATGTCCAGCCCGTCAGGGCACGCCTTGCAGCAGCGCGAACAGCTCGACCTGTTCCGCGCCTTGCCGGGCGACATGGCGCCACGCGACAGCCAAGACTTGATGGCCTTTCCGTTCTTCTCGCTGGCGAAGTCGCGGCGCACCGCGCCGATCGACTTCCGGGCCGGCGGCATCACCATCCGCGTGGAGGGCACGCAGGTGCACGGCATCGCCACGATCTGGGATGCCGACATCCTGATCTGGGCCGCCAGCCAGATCGTGGAAGCCCGCGACGCGGGCATCCCGACCTCGCGGCTGATGCAGGTTCGCCCCTACGAGATCCTGCGTTTCATCGGGCGCGGTACGTCGCTGCGCGACTACCAGCGCCTCAAGGCGGCCCTGGATCGCCTGCAATCGACCACGGTGGCCACGTCCATCCGCGAGACCACGGGAAGGCGGCTGCACCGCTTCTCGTGGATCAACGAGTGGAAGGAACTGGCCGATGCCAGCGGCACACCGCTGGGCATCGAGCTGATCCTGCCGGACTGGTTCTATGCGGGCGTGGTGGACGCCGCCCTGGTGCTGACCATCGACCCGACGTACTTCCGGCTCACGGGCGGCATCGAACGCTGGCTGTACCGCCTGGTGCGCAAGCATGGTGGCCGGCAGGAGCACGGCTGGCAATTCGATTTCCAGCACCTGTACCGCAAGTCGGGCAGCGTGGCGCGCTTCTACGACTTCGCCGCCGACCTGCGCGCGTTGGTGGCGCGGCAGTCGTTGCCCGGCTATGTCCTGGGCATCGAGCGGATGCCTGGCGAGAAAACCGAGCTGCTGACTTTCCGGCCCGTGCTGCATACGGCACGGGGATAACTGCGGGAAAACCTGTTAATTCACTCGTGCTATCAGGCAACAGGAGGCTCGTGCTATCAGGCAACAAATCCTCGTGCTATCAGGCAACAAAATCGGTCGCAAACCCTTGCCAGCATTGGGTTTCGTCGTCCTCTAACATTCCTAACTTAAATTCTCTAACTTTTAGTAGAAGCGCGCCGTTTCGGTGGACAACCACCAAACGGCACCAAAAGCAGGAGCGAAAAACCGGCGTTCCAGCAGGGAGGGCCGCGCCATGATCCTCGCTCTGCTCAACCAGAAAGGTGGCGTCGGCAAGACCACGCTCGCCACCCACATCGCCGGCGAGCTGGCGCTGCGCGGCCAGCACGTCGTCCTGCTGGACGCCGACCCGCAGGGCTCATCGCTGGATTGGACGCAGCGCAGAAGCCAGCAAGGCTTGCCACGTCTGTTCAGCGCCGTGGGCCTTGCCCGCGAAACGCTGCACCAGGAAGCGCCAGAACTCGCCAGGCGGGCCGATCACGTCATCATCGACGGCCCGCCGCGCATCGCCGCCTTGGCGCGCTCCGCGCTGCTGGCGGCCGAGCGCGTGCTGATCCCGGTGCAGCCCAGCCCCTACGACGTGTGGGCCAGCGCCGAGATGGTTTCGCTGATCCGCGAGGCGCAGGTGTTCCGGCCGCAGCTAGGGCCTGTTAACACATCCGAAGTCCATCAGCGACGAGGACGAAGCTGATGAAGCCCAGGAACATGAGGTCGAGTTTCTCGAACCGCGAGAAGATGCGGCGATAGCCCTTGAGCCGACGGAACAAGCGCTCGACCTCATTGCGACGCTTGTACATCTCGCGGTCGTACTCCCAAGGTTCGATCCGCGTCTTCATCGGTGGCACCACTGGAATGAAACCCAGATCCAGCGCCAATTGCCGTGTCTCATTGCCTTCGTAGGCACGGTCCATCAACAAGTGCACTGGTCTGCTGGTCGGCCCAAGACTGCTGAGCAGGCGCCGGCCTTCAGGCGCGTCGTGCGCCTGACCAGGCGAGAGGCAGAACGTCACGGCCGTTCGAGCATCCGCGGCAACCATATGAATCTTGGTGCTCCATCCGCCTCGGGACTTTCCGATGGCTTGTGGGCCGTTCTTTTTAGTGCCCCCGTGCCGTCGGGATGGACCTTGATGCTTGTGGAGTCCAGCGAGACCGCCTCGATCTTGATGCGCACGACCTGCGCGCGCTGTAACTCCTCGAACATGCGATCCAGGACGCCTGCTTTGGTCCAGCGGTTCATACGCGTGTAAATCGTGTGCCAGTTGCCGAAGCGCTTGGGCAGTCCGCGCCACTTGCAGCCATGCTCGGCCACATAGAGGATGGCGTTGACTACCTGCAGGTTGCTCAGGCTGACATTGCCGCGCTGCTTGGGCAGACAGTGCTCGATGGTGGCGAATTGCTCGGGTGTGATCTCCATGCCAGAGATTGTCCCGCGCAGTCGCAGAAATCGCCATTAGTGTTAACACGCCCTAGCAGAAAGGACTTGACAAAACAGATTTTAAGTCCGTGGGCTTTGTCGAGCCCCGTGGCCAGAACCATGGCGCCTTGATCGAAAGCGCTGGCTGCCCGATGTCCAGGATCCTCAGGGTTCGCATCGACACCAAGAACGTACCGACCTCTGAGATCCGCAAGAAGGCCCAGGCCAGCGCAGATCACATTGAGACGACCACTGGCCGCAAGCCCGGAAAGCGGGAGATGAAAGGGCTGCAAGAAGAGGCCAAGCAGGCATTGTTGCCAACCGCTTTCACCCGCGAGTCCCATGTGTGGGTCTGGATGGATCTGGCCAACAACATCCTCTACACCGATGCGATCAGCGGCCCGAAGTTGGACGACGTGATCTCCCTGCTGGTGCGTGCGCTCGACGGCTTGGGCGCCTTCACCCTGCAGACCGTGATGTCGCCCCAAGCAGGTATGACCAGCTGGCTGCTGGCCGAAAGCAGCGACGACTGGCCTGAAGGTTTCAGCATCGAACGGGAATGCGAACTCAGGGCCAGCGGTGAGTCCATGGCCAGCGTGCGGTTTGCACACCATCACCTGCAGAACGACGAGGTGCGCAAGCACATCCAGGAGGGCAAGCTGCCTGTCCGCCTTGCCTTGAGCTGGGAGGGCCGGGTGAGCTTCGTCCTGACCGATGACCTTCAGGTCCGCAAGATCACCTTCCTGGAGGGTGTGTTCGACAAGGACGGCGCTTCCCAAGAAAAAGACGGCTATGACCCGTTTGACGCCGACGTGAATCTGACCACCGGCGAACTTGGCAAGATGCTACCTGCCCTATTCGCGGCTCTGGGGGGGGTTGCTCCACGCAGTGCCATCGAGCTGCAGGAGGACGCCGCTGCCGAACTGTCCGACGCGGCGGCAGGGAGATCTGGTGCCGGCCAGCCGAGTGCGTCGTCAGATCAGCTTCAGGGCAACGACGACCCGCGCAATGCAGTGATCGCAGCCCTGGCGGCCCAGACGTCTTTTCTGAACTGAAAGTGGTGCTTGGGCGAACGCCCTGTGGGTTGCTGTTGAATTCATATGAGACTACACTTTGTCTCATTTGATATGGAGCGACTCATGGAAGTTAAAGTGCACAAGACCCAGAGTAGGCCTGGCAAGACCAAGCGTTTCGAGGGTGTCGTGGGAAAATTATCCGTGTCACCTCGAACCCCTGTCAGGCGCACACTCGCAGCTCTTGAAGAAAAGGGCCTGGTCTATCGCCCCAAACAGGGTGTGGACGATTTCCTCCAGCGTTTCAAGCGTGCCACCCCCGATCAGCTCGTCCAGATGGAGCGCGAGGGCATTGCCGGCATTTTCCTGACCGACCTGTCCAAGCGCATGGATCTGCCATCGACCCGGGTCTACGAAATCCTGCGCATCCCACGCGCGACCGCAGCCCGCAAGAACACTGCCGGGGCGGTCATCGACGGCCGCGCCGGACTCGCAGCCATCAACATGATTAAGTTGCTGTCCATTGCGCAGGATGTCGTCGACGACAGCACCGCGCCAGAGGCAGAGAACTTCGACACCCTCAAGTGGCTTGGCTGGTGGATCGAACAGCCCCAGCCATCGCTGGGCGGACGCAAGCCGTCCGAGTACCTGGACACACCCACTGGCGTCGAGCTTGTCGGCCGTCTGCTGGGCGCCATTCGCAGTGGGGCCTACCTTTGAAGCTCTGGCGCATCGCCACGGAAACCCGTACGTACAGGGCCGACGACCTCAGCGGCGGTGGAGCCGCCAAAGAACCGGGGCGCTGGAATGACCACCAGCAGCCGGTTGTCTACTGTGCGCCGACCATTGCAATCGCGGTGCTCGAGACAGCCGCACATGTGAACGATGCGGGTCTTCCCCTGAACAAGTATGTCGTGGAAATCGACGTACCCGACGAGGTGTGGGAGTTACGCCTGGAAACCGAAGTAGCCTCACTGCCCACGACCTGGGATGCCATCCCGGCTGGCGTGGCCAGCGTTGAGGTCGGTTCGAAGTGGCTGGCCAGCTTGTCATCCCCCATCCTGATGGTGCCATCGGTGATCGTGCCTGAGGAATTCGCCACACTCATCAATCCCAGGCACCCCGCTTCAAAGGCGATCAGCGCCCGCAGCATTCGCAAGTTCGACTACAACCGCCTGTTCCGCCCCCGGGAGTCGGCTCCTGGCCAGCGCACCTCCCAAATCTGATAGCTCACGTTTCTGGGAGTTGGCACAAGGGCGCAGCCAACCTACATTGGACTCACTCCAGCAGGCCGAGCCGGAAAGCGGCAGCAATGGCTTGCGGGCGATTGACCACATCCAGTTTCTTCATGGCATTGTTGAGATGAAAGATGACTGTGGCCTCCGAGATGTTCATGATCCGGCTGCTCTCCCACGACGTCTTGCCATTGGCCACCCAGCGCAGCGCCGTCAGCTCATGCTGCGTGAGCTTCTTCGGCAGGATGCCCTGGATCTGCGGCGTGATCAGCCGCCGGTAGCTGAAATGGGCCACGTTGCCGATCAGCTCGCCCGCCCGCACGAGTTGCTCAAGCTCACCCGGGTCGGCATCCAGCGGCTTGTCCCTGACCAGGCTGACCATGGTTTTGACCCCGGCTGCCTCATGAATGGGAACGCTCATGCCACAGGAAAGGCCAAAGCTCCTGGCCTCCTCGAAAAGCTCCATGGCGTTGGCCTGTTCAAAGTGGTTGGGCGTCCAGATCAGGGAAGAGGTTTGAACCTGGCAGTGCGCGACCGTGGGGTCCATACCCATGTAGCCCCTTTGAGCGTAGGCCGTCTGCCATTCGAGGGGGTAGCCGCTGAGCACCTGAAAACAGCGCTCACCACGCGGCGTGATCCACTGTGTGCCTATGAGCACGCGCTCGAACCCGCAGCTGGAGGCCGCTGCCGACACAGCCGACAGAAGCTCCGCATCCGATTGCGCGCCAACGATTGAGGACATCAAGTCGATGCCCTTGCTCAGGGAACCCATACCACCCGCCAGCCATCCCCAGAAAGAAGGATCAGTCATGATACTTGGACCCAGTCTCAGCGTCCCACAGTGCTCCGTCGATCTCTACGTGAGGGTGAGCAAGGATGAGCTTCTCGGACTGCAGCTTGAGCATCACTTGACCGAGCCTGCCTCGGCCTGCGATGGCGTGGCCACGGGCTACACCGAGTGGACGGCAATCGCCAGCGGCCGACTGGTCAGCGTCGCATGCTTTTGGCGTGCCTACGCAGACGGCAGCGTGCTCTCGACCGATCCCATGGATGTGTCGACCAACCTGATGCTCATCGACGACATGGGCTACGACGCTGGGCACAAACACACCGGAGAGCTCCTCCTGGAGAGGCTGCAGCACATGCTCTTCAGTGAGTCGGCGCAGACTGGGATGCGGCAAAGCCAACTGCCTGTAACGTCTGGTGGTCTACTTCAATGACCAGGGCCACAGCCACGGCCACACCAATGCGCACGGAGGGTCCCATCCGGTAGACGTGCAGCCCCTGCTGACGCAGCATGCGTTCCATGGGCGGTGTGGTCACCGTGACATAGCGGGTGATGCCGCGCTCCACCGCAAAGCGGGCCGATTCCTTCATCAGGGCCATGGAAATCGGCCCAAACGCTGCGTTATCCGTGGCGGTGCGTGATGTGGCCACCGCGAAACGGCTGAGCTCCCAGACGTCGGCGGCTTGGGGCGCCGGTTGGCCATGCAGGAGCTCAGGGAAGGTGTCCTTGAGCATGTAGGGGCCAGTCGAGGGTAGCAGGCGCCAACATGCGTCGACCGTTCCCCCCTCCCCTTTGCCCATGATGTAGGTCACATCCGGCAGATCGTCGAAGTGATCGCGCTCCATGCCGTTGGTGACCTGCACCTCCCAGCCGAGCTTTTCGTGGAAAACCTCATACCTGAGCCGAAACATGGCCTCCAGATCGGTCAATGCGGTTTCTTCTGGTGCGAAAGTATTAACAATAAGGGACATCTTGCTCTCCTGTTTCCAACACGGATGGCAGGAAAGTAAGAGCCCCCCCAGCGGCCCGCAAGCTATCAGATCTGGTAGTTCACGCCATCCCCCGTTTCAGGGAGACTGAGGTAGTCACACACAGAAGCGTCAGGTGGCGGCCATACATTGGGAAGCCGTGGCACGCGCAACACTTGACCCACTCGCCCAGGCGCAGATCAGGGAGGACCACACATGGGCCCTACCCGGCATGTCTTTTTCCAGCTCGTTCCTGTCCATCCTGGGGATTCACCGACGTGAATCTGGGGACGTGCGTCGCCTCAAGCGCGAGCTTCTGGTCTGCCTGCGCCAAGCCGGTATCGCTGATGAATACCTGCTGGCCAGGATCGACATGTGCCGTTCGCGCGGCGACTTGGTGTTGGCAAGGGCAGATGTGATGCAGCACTTGGCAAAGTTGGTTGGTGAGCAAGAGGCCAATCGCCAACTGCACCAACTCTGGGGCAATGACGATCTGATTTGCCAGATGCAGCAAAGGCGGCAGGCTCAACAATCACACGCAAATTCACTTCGTACTACGAAGTCTATTCATGGCCGATAGAAATGAGTGTAGTCGCTTAACATGGAGCATCCAGCCCCGCTTACGGCATCTGAGGAACCCACTGCGACTACAGATGACTCTATCAGCTATTTCGTCGCACATGCAGAACGTAGCAACGATACCGGCAAGTGATTACCCAACCCTCCGAAGCGTATAACTGCGCCCCCAAGTGAAGGCTCTTGAAGATTACTTTAAGAAAAGATATTGAAAATATAAACTTCATACGCTATATTCCGCATTGAGTTGATGCGGAACAAACATGCGCGCACCCGATTTGCAATCTTTTTTGAATGATGTTGAACAACTTAAAAATATGCTTGAGGGCACTCAAGTTGCCGCCTCTCACCTAAGTGGTCAGGGCATCAAGCTTGATGGGCAGCTGATGCGAGCAGACGATATTTTTAAGGTTCCCTTGCTTGAAAAGGAAGTCTCTTTAATTGATTTCTGCCACCTGTTCAGCATCTTCAATTCCAGCAGAGTTCACTATCAGCAGCAACATTACAACAGCAAAGACTCATTCGCTGGTCATTATTACACCGTAGTCAACAGGAAGCTTATACAAGGCTCTGTTGCAGGGAAAAATAGATTTTGCCTCTATCTTTCGTCTGAAAGTGATGCCCGACTACACATATCAACCTTACACATTGACCGGTTCTTCCTTGCCGAAAACGCAGCCCCGGGTTTAGGGTCCGTGTCGTTCGCGCTGTCTGCAATTGCAGCTTACAAACTAGGATTCACATCCATCACCCTCATTGCAGCTGGAGGAAAGCAATTTAACAAGCGGCATATTGGGGCGGAATCAATAATCAAGTGCAACACCCAACCGGTAAGGTACCGCGATGGGCAAGCACTACGAACAACTCACGGCTGAAGAACGAGCGGCGATCATGATGATGAAGGCGGACAACTGCTCGGCGC
>NZ_JBHTBX010000024.1:0-10388 GCF_042665135.1 Hydrogenophaga bisanensis | reverse complement strand
CGGCCGAAAGGGTCGACAACGGGGCGCGAATCGGCCCTCGAATGACCCGAATCACGCCGCAGTTGCCGCCATCTGAAAACTCGCGCATCTGCACTCGTCGCAACGAGCGTTGTGCAGACCTTCCCTAAGGGACGAAATGCAGAGGCTGCAAAACGTCCGCCCTTACTGCGATGCAACTGGCGGAAGCTGCGCCAGACTGCGATAGCCGCCGCGCATCAGCGCCTCGCCACGCCTAACCAGCCGCCGCACGCGGGCACGCAAGGCGCTGTCCTTGTGCCAGTCGGCCACGACGGCATCCGCGCCGAATAGTCCTTCGGCGACTTCGCGCAAGGACGCGCCCGCCAGGGTCGCGTCGAGCGCCTGCAAGGTGTGCAGTTCCAGCACCGCGGCCGACGTGGGCCGGGAGCGGGCCGCCGCCGCAGGCGCGGCCACGGTCGCGGCGGACAGTGCATCCAGCTCGGCGGCAAGCGCGCGGTAGCGT
Organism: Hydrogenophaga bisanensis; assembly: GCF_042665135.1. NCBI lineage: Bacteria > Pseudomonadati > Pseudomonadota > Betaproteobacteria > Burkholderiales > Comamonadaceae > Hydrogenophaga > Hydrogenophaga bisanensis. Next base: position 9,907 of record NZ_JBHTBX010000024.1, on the reverse strand, counting down.
GCGCAGGGCGTTGCGCAGGCGCGGGTGGCGTAAAGGTAGGCCATGCCGTCTTCCAGGCCAGGCGCGAGCGCGAGCCGCAGGCAGCAGCCGGGCCAGTGCGATAACAGGACCAGGCGCTTTCCGTCGTGGATCAGTTGCTTGCGGCCAGGCACGCGCCAGAACTCGAAGGCATCGGCCTCGGGTGGCGGATCGGCATCGGGAAGAAGCTGCACCACGGCATCATGATCGGGGAACCAGGCTGGGTGCGCGTCGCGCGCATCCAGAGCGGGATCTTCCAGCAGGCGCAGGCCCCAAGCCTGCGCCGCGTCCGGCCGCCGGCGACGGCGCAGCCAGTCGCGGCGGTAGCCGGGGTTTCGGCGCAAGTATTCCCAAGCCAACGCGGGGCCGTCCAGGTGCAGGACGTAGAGATAGGCCGCTGTCGGATACCAGTGTTCGGCGCTGCGATCAGTCATGGCGAGACCTCCCTGTTCTTGGGGTGCGTCGCCACGGATTCCGCCGTGCGGGAGCTATCGAAACGCCATCAGGTCGTCATCAAAAAAGGTTAAGCTGTAACTGTCGGTGTCAAGACCGTTTGGCTCCGGCGTGTTGCGGAAATCGTCTGAATGCGACGGCTGCACAACCCGGAAATGGTGCGCGGCATCGGATACCGTGCCGCAGGCCGCGCCAAAGATCATGACTGTTTGCATCAGGCTGGCACCGCTTCGGTGCATCAATGCCGATTGAGACCGTACAGGTCTTGGGTAAGACCGAAAGAGTCACAATGCGCCCCGGCTGGCCGGGCTGCGCTGGCCTTCATCAGTCCGTGATCGCGCCGTTCTCCTGCGCCAGCCGGACGTACTCCGACAGCGGGCGCAGCGCCTGGAAATACCGATCCCGCCGCACCGGCAGCTTGCGCGGGCCGACGATGCCGGTCAGGTCGGAGAGCTTGACCGTGCCCAGCGAGGGCATCCCGATACCGAGGTCGATCAGCCCGTAGGCCGTGTCGTCATCCGCAGGGTCGAGCGACACCAGCAGCCAGGTCACATGCGCGTCGGGGGTGAACAGCCGCACCACGGGCAGCGGGTCGAGGTGCTGGCCAGCAGCGAGCGCCGCCCCGTGGGCGAGCAGCCGGGCGCGTTCGTCAGCAGTGACAAGTGGCAAGGTCATGGCCAGAACCTCCACGAAACCGAGGATGCGCGGATGCGCTTCTGCGTCGAAGCACGGAACCGCCAAACCGTCTGCGTGCTTTCGTGCGCAAGCACGGATGCGCAAGCCATCGCATCCTTGGAAGAACGCAAGCGCAGAAGCGGAATTGTAGGAAGCCGGAAAGACACGGATGCGATTCCCCGGTTCTGTTGGAATCCGTAAATACGGATTTCCGTAAAAGCACGGAACAGCGTTTTTTCGTCAATGAGTTAAAGATAACGTGGTTTTAATTGTCCTTCGATTCGACGCTTCTGTCTATGCAGAAGCGATCCGTTCAGCCAGGCCGACCGGCCGGCGCTACCACTTTCGATGCCGACCTGGCGCAAGCCTTCGGCGCGGCGGTGCGTGCGCTACGGATGGAGCGAGGGATTGCGCAAGAATCGCTGGCGCACCTGGCCGGCATCGAGCGTTCGCACATGGGCAAGATCGAGCGTGGCGAACACATGCCCACGCTGGCGGTCATCTTCAAGATCGCCAGCGCACTTGAATGCAGCACGGCTGTGCTGATGAGCGAGACCGAAGGCCAGCTTGAGGCGGCCCGGTCGTAGCGGGACTGCGCCCCGCCGCGGTGGGCGGGGCGCTGGTGGCCGTCAGGCCGCCTGGGGCTTGCTGCGCGACCAGATCAGGTCGTGCGTGCCGTCCTCGCCTTCGATCAGGCGGGCATAGACCGTGGCCGGGAACGAAGGATCGTCAAGGGTCACGGAGATGTACTCCCGCCCGGCCTCGCTGGTCTTCTTCCATGCCGCGCCGATGTCGTGACTGGCGGCCTGCAGGCGGAAGTCGGGGGCCTTCTCGTTGTCCCCCTTGTCGTTGGGCACCAGCTTGACCTTGACGTTGAGGGTCAGGGTGCGAAGCGTGCCGGTGAAGCCGTCTTTGTCTGCGGTGAAGGTGCCGATGTTGGCCATGATGATTTCTCCTTTTGGTGGAACAAGGTTCGCGCCCATCGCGTCCTTGTTGTGATCCGGCCGGCGGGGGACGGGCGGGCTGCACCGCTTGCGGTCGCAACGCAGTGGAGAGCCGGGAGGCGAAAAGAATTTGGCCCGCGAGGAATGCGCGCAGCGCAGGGGAAATTGTTTTCGCTGGACGGTTGCAGCCATGAAGCCCGAGGCGCAGCCGTGCCACCGCCAGGATTCACAACGAGACAAGGACGCCTTGGGCCGAACCGCTCCGAAAGGAGATGGGGCCGGCTCGGCATCCCCGCTCGAAGGCTTCTCCGGCTCGCCCACTGACGCGGGCCAGGTCAACCACCCGACGACAGGCCAGAACGCCCTTGCCGCACCTTGCGGCGCCGGTCTTGAGGCGTGACGTGGAAGCTCCATAGCGATGCCGGGCGGGTTGTCCGTGAACCGTCCTTCGTGACGTGACGGGCAGGAACCACCAGCGTTGAGGACGGCTGGTATCTGCACAACCTGCCGCAGCAAGCGCCAGCGCATCGAGGGGCGCCAAGCTGCGCGCGGCGGGGATAGCCCGCAGGGCTTTCCCCTGGAGGCAAGCGAAGCGCGCAGCGCCGCAGGCGCGAAGGCGTGAGGGATTGACGCCGAATGGCCGTGACGGCAAAGACGGCACGGGGCGCAGCCCGAAAGCCCGGCGGCGCTGTGCGCCGACACGCTAGGTCAGTTCTCGCCCGAGAGGTCCGGTCGATAGCGGCCCACCTCGATGCAAAGGCAGGACCAGGCAACAGCCTCCAGCAGGCTTGCCATCACGTCCGACGGATAGTGGGCTCCAAGGTAGACGCGACTGAACCCCACCACCAAGGCCATCGACACTGCGACAATCGCAACCGCCGCGCGCCAGCCCGGCGATGTTGTCTGGTGCCAAGTCAGGTAAATGAGCATAGCCGCAGTGGCAGCGGCGGCGATCGTGTGACCGCTGGGAAATGCATAGCCATGGGCCGAGACCAGCGCATCCACCGGGGGCCGGGGCCGTTGAAAGGCGCTCTTGGCTAGCAGGTTCAGGAGCATCGCGCCCGGTCCCATTGCGAGCAGCAGGTGGAATTGGCGCCAGCGGCGCCGAAAGGCCTGCGCCGCCAGGATGATGAAAATGAGGCTGGCAATGGCCTCATCGTGGACACGATTCACCCAAAGCAGCGCGGACGTCATCACATCAGTGCGAAGCGCACTGATCGCCCTCATCCAGTCAAGTTCCAGCGCGCTGTGTTCGTGCTCGATCGCCGCCTCATGCGCCAGCCAGAAGAAGAGCCCTGCGGCAACGACGGCGACAGCGAATGGAGGCCATTCCCATCTGTGCCTGTGAACTCCGCGAAGCGCAAGACGGCTCATCATGCGAACCGCTCCCACAGTGCCAGGCACCAGACCAAGCCGCACAGCACGAGAGCTATCAGAACCGCCGCGCTGCCCATGTCCTTCGCGCGCTTCGACAGTTCGTGCTGTTCGTAGGAAATCCGGTCAATCGCAGCTTCGATGCCCGAGTTGAGCAACTCGACGATCAGCACCAGAAGAAGCGAGCCCATCAGCAGGGCAAGTTCCTTCCAGTCGCCAGCCACCCAAAGAGCCAAGGGGGCGAGCACGAAGGCGAGCAGCACTTCCTGGCGAAATGCACTCTCCCCGGTGAAGGCAGCCCGCAGTCCGTGCGCCGAGTGGTGCAGGGCATGGATGATCCGGTCGAACCCAGTGCGGCCCTTGTGCGGGTTCATGGCGCACTCCGCTGTCGCCGGCAAGTGCTGACCAGGTCTCGGTCAGCGACGTAGCGTGCGGTGTCGATGTGCAAGAGCCCCAGCACCGAATGGAACAGATTGTCGTGATGCGCCGGCTGGCTCGCGCGTCTACGCAGGCATGCCTCATCGACGCCGCCCCACCCACGCACGCCAGTGCCGCCCAGCCACCAGACCATCGGCACAGCCAGTTGCTCCTGCGGCGCAATCGCATAGGGCATGCCGTGCAGATAGAGTCCTTTTTCGCCCAGTGACTCGCCGTGGTCGGAAACATAGATCAGGCCGACATCGAACCGCTGCTCTTGTGTTGCAAGCAGGTCTATGGTCGATGCGACGATGTGATCGGTGTAGAGGATGGCGTTGTCGTAGGCATTGACAATCTCGTCCCTGTCGCAGTCCCGCAACTCCGCTTTCGTGCACTCTGGCTTGAACCGGGCGAACTCTTGGGGGTAGCGCTTCGCATAGGCGGGACCGTGATTGCCCAATTGGTGCAGAACGACGACGGTATCGTGCGCTGGCCCCTTGCTGGCGCCGTCTATGATCTCGCGTAGGCCTTGAACAAGAACACCATCGAAACAGCGGCCGCCTGGACAAAGGGGCGAGTCGGTGTTGCTGGACGTCATATCCTTGAACTCGACGCCCGCGCACACGTTCTTGCAGCCGCTTTGGTTGTCGAGCCAGACGACGCGCATGCCCGCGCGAGCCAGCAGTTGGATGAGCGACTCGCTTGCCCGTATGCGCGTTTCGTCGTAGTCGGCACGTCCTTGGGACGAAAACATGCAAGGCAGCGATACCTCCGTCGAAGTTCCGCACGCGCTCGTTTGTGGGAAGTTGATGATGGGACGCTTGGAGAGTTCTGGATTCGTCGGCCGCGAATAGCCGTTGAGGGAGAAGTTCATCGCCCGCGCGGTTTCGCCGACGATCAGCACCAGCAAGCGCGGCTTCTGTCCGACTGCAGCGCTCGCGGTCCGGATTGGCATCAGAGGCTCAGCAGTCCGCGCTGCATCTCGCAGGTCGTCGGCGAGCACGCGCCCCGTTGAATAGATGACGTTCCCAGGAGTGATCCGATAGCGCAGTTCTTTATGGTTCCGCATGGTTGACGAGAAGTCCTGGAACCCGAGCAGAAGCGCGCCGAGTCCCACCACGCTGACACCGGCCACAGTGAGCACTCTTATACCCAGCGCCCTGCGCCACGGCTGTCGGCGCAGCGGGATGCGCCAGATGGCAAGCGCCACCACGCCGGCGAAGCCCACGTTCGCGAGCAACCGCGGCGTGATGAGTTCCGAGGCTTCTCGCACATCGGTGCGCAGTGCGTTGCGCAGCATCGACGGATCGAGCACCACGCCATAGTGCAGCATCATGTGCTGCGCAATCAGCGCGCTCAGCACGAACAAGGTCAACACGGGCCGCACCGTGAGGCGCGTACTCAGCAGCAGGGCCGGCACAGCGTGCAGCCAGGCGATGAGCAGCGCAGTGGACAGGAGGAATTGCCAAGTCTTCGGATCACCGAAACTTCGGCTGGCGAGCGTGGCTTGCCAGAAGGGCAGGTTCGCAAACACCACCAGCAGGGCGATGACCACGAGCACCAAGCGTTCGACAGACCATTGCTTCGGCGGTGTTGCAGCGATCTTTGGCTCGGCGTCCGCGTCGATCCGGCCTTGCGATGTCGGGCCGCTCATTGCGGGGTCTCTGCCGCGACAGAGTTCGTGTACAGAGGGGATGCGCGACCAGGGGCCATGAGCGGGCTGAACACAAGTGCCGCCATCCACAGGTCGATCGCTGCCGACCACAGGTTGTGGCTCATGAAATGAGCCCCTTTTGCCACCTGCAGAATGCTGAAAGCAGTGCCGACACCAAGCCCTAACCAGAGGCCTGCGCGGCACAAACCGGGGCGACCTAGCACGGCTCCGGCAAATGCAACGGCGACTATCGAGAAGCCGCCAGCCGCATGCCCGCCCGGAAAGCAGCGGCCCGCTTCCACGCGAGATACGAACCAGGAAGCGCTGTATTCGGCGGCCCCGCCATAGGCCTTCAGGCTCCATGGGCAGGCGTGGCTGTTGATGTCCTTGAGCAGTGTTACGACGACTGGCCCGAGCGCCATGGCCAGAACCAGTGTCCAGACCAGTCCGCGATGCCGGGCGATTCCTGGAAGCCTCGGCGCTGCAATCGCGGCGGCGAGCAGCAGCAGCCAACAGATCAGTACGACAGACTTGCCGATGCGATGGCCGAGCAGTTCGATCCAGCCATGGGTGCCGACCAGAAATCGGTGATGCGCGGGATCGTAGAAATAGCCGCTCAGCGCGGCGTCAAGCCCAGAGTCCCTGAACAGCACCGCGCACGCTGCAAGACCCAACGGCAGCAGAACGCCGACACGGAACCAGAAAAGGCTATGGGGCGGCCATTTGCCGCGATCTGATAGGAGCATCGGAAGACTTGTTTTTCAAAGCCTTCAGCGTATGGACAGGGCCGTGAGCCTCCCATCGATGCGTCGTCAAAGTTCCGTCAAATCGCCTGGGGTTCCTTAAAAGAAATCGAGAACTGCGTTCCTCTGGGGACTGCTGCCGTGACGCTCAGATGCCATCCATTGACCTCGGCGACCTGCCGCACAATGGCCAGACCAAGCCCGCGTCCGAAGTCACTTGCCAAGTGATTGGCCTCCTGAGCGGCGGGTGCGTCAGCGAGTCGCCCTCGGTAGTAGCGATCGAACACAAAGGCGCGTTCCTCTTCAGGTATGCCCGGCCCGTCGTCGGCGACGATCAGTTGCGTTTGCGCATAGCTGACCCGCAATCTGGCCGGAGCCGCATGCTCTGCAGCATTGCGAAACAAGTTACGCAGGATCGCCATCAACGCTTGGCGGTCTACGACAGCAACCACCTCTCTGTCGACGTCATTGGATAGGGCCAGTGCCCGCTTCTCCGGCAATTCTCCAAGACTTGCCCACGCATCGTCGATGCAATCTGCGAGGAGGACAGGTTCGGCAGGCGACACCTGGCCTGTTCGCAGGGCACGCATCGACTCCAGCGCGCCGGTGATGGCGTCGATCGCAATGAGAGATCTTTGAAGGCGCTGTGACGGCGTGACACCGCTGGCGACTTGTGGCGACGCATGATCGCCATCGCGCAGGCTCTGGCTCTGCAGCATCTCAAGGTCCGTTCGGAGTGCGGTAAGCGGTGTCCGAATCTCGTGGTGGATGTCGGTCAAGCGCTCGTTCTCCCTAGCCAATCCCAGTTCCCAACGGGCTTGGACACGCTCGAATGCCTTGAGAACACGTTGTTCTTCGTCAGCCGGGGGTGTTTCTCCGTGCTCGGATGCCGGAGCCCAGTGGTCGAGCAGTTGAGCAACCTTCTCCAACGGCGCTACCAGCACGGCGGCAACATACTTGGCAATCCATGCCGCCAGTCCGATGAAGACCAGCGCGAGCACGAAAACTTGCACGGCGAAGGCGCGTACCTTGTTTTCATTGCTGACGGCGTTGTAGCGAACATATAGGCGCCCCTCTGCCACCGGCATCACCATGATGTGATATTCCGCCCCTGGCGTGCTGTCCAGATGCGGGCCGTTCGCCAAGTCTTGCATCTCCGCAGGCACTGGGCGAGGCACGGAATCACCTTTGCCAACCCACCACGCCTCGTAGCTTTCCGGCAATAGGCTGTTGCTTATTGCTGCTGCGGGGCCGCTTTCCGCGAGTCGAGCGGCCAAGCGATGGGTCTCGGCCAGAACAAGTTCGTCAACGAGTTCATCTTCCTGTTCATGCAGGGACAGCACTGCGATGCCGCCCTGGACGAGGGTGAATGAGGCGACCAGAGAGACCAGTGCGACCATGACGCGCCGACGCAAGCTCATGCTTCGCCCTCCGTCTGCAATCGCCAACCCACACCGTGACGGGTTTCCACGCCATTGAACCCCGCTTGGCTGAGCGCCCTGCGCAATAAGTGAATCTGGCTTCGTAGCGCGTCGCTGTCAGGCGCGTCGTTCTGCCAGAGGGCTTCCTCAAGCTCCGCTCGCGATACCAATCGACCTGGGTCTCGCATCAGCACTTCTAGGATTTGAAGGCACCGCGGCGAAAGGTGGACAAGCTTATCACCAACAAACGCCTGCTGCGTGCGCAAGTCCAGCCTGAGCGGTCCCGCGCGAAGCGGGCCGCTCGACATGGCGCCAGTCGCTCTACGATGCAGCGCATGCACGCGCAGGGACAACTCCGCCAGCGAGAACGGTTTGACCAGGTAGTCATCCGCGCCGGCCTCGAAACAGGCTTGTTTGCTCGACATGGCGTCCCGCGCGGTGAGCACCAGCACCGGCAGGGTCAGTCCCAGTTGGTGACGAAGTTGCTGCAGGACTTGCTGACCATCGAGCCGTGGCAGCCCCAAATCGAGCACCAGCACATCGAAGGTCTGCTGCCTTAGCTGCACCATAGCGGCTTTTCCGTCGTAGGCGATGTCAACTGTATGCCCTTGCGCTTCCAAATATTCGACGACGTTTTGAGCGATCGTCTGCTCGTCTTCGACGACGAGAACATGACAACTCGACACTGGCATGGCAGGAGCCTTCTTGTGGCGGTTAGCGTGGGTAAAAGTCTAAAGTTGTCGCCCAAGAGCCCGACAAAATCCTCAGCGGTCGCGGTTGGCTTCGCCGGCTGATGATGTGCATGTTCCTACTTCGTTTATATCTCTGCAACGGGGGTCAAGTATGGCTGAATCCGGCAACTGGCTAGTATGGGCACTTCTGTCGGCAGTGTTTGCGGCTGCGACTGCGGTCCTTGCCAAGATTGGGGTCCAGGGGATTGATTCAGACTTGGCGACCCTTGTACGCACTGTTGTGATCGGTGTCCTCTTATCGCTGTTTGTACTATCTACCGGCAAGTGGAGTAATCCGCTTCAACTGCCTAGCAGATCGTTGTTGTTTCTGTTCCTATCGGCCGTTGCTACCGGCGCATCCTGGGTTTGCTATTTCAGAGCACTGCAGGTCGGTCCTGTTTCACTAGTGGCGCCAATCGATAAATTGAGCGTCGTGCTAGTGATCGCATTCGCTTTCATGTTTCTCGGGGAGCGTCCTTCCACGCGTGAATGGTTGGCAGTTGGCATGATCGGCGCGGGCGCCATCATGCTCGCGTTCAAGAAGTAGCCCCAACCAAGTAAAATCGTTCGTTACGCTATCTTTCGCCGCGGTAGTCCACGGTTTCTCCATTAATAATACGGCCAGCGGGGCCACAATGAATTTGCCCAGGTTGCTAGTCGCGCCGCTCGCCAAACGCTGCTATGGGCGGCGCGTAGGAAGGCACGGGACGAGGTGAGCTGCCGAGTCCTCGGCTGGTCGGCTGACTGACGAGGACGCTGCGCGCCAGACGCGTTGACCGAACTGGCAAGGCATTAAATCCATGCCGCAGTTGGCTTGCGAGCAAAGGCGAGACCCGTGATGGGATGAATTTCGGTGAGATCGGCGCGAACCGTCCAGCCCAAGGACGGACGATAGCCGCGCATTTCGCCTTCGCCGTGCCACTGCCAAGATTCACAACGAGACAAGGACGCCTTGGGCCGAACCGCTCCGAAATGAGATGTGGCCGGCTCGGCATCCCCGCGTGAAGGCATCTCCGGTTCGCCCGCTGAGGCGCGGCTAGGTCAACCACCCGACGACAGGCGAGAACGCCCCTGCCGCACCTTGCGGTGCCGCTCTTGAGGCGTGGCGTGGAAGCTCCATGACGATGCCGTGCGGGTTGTCCGTGAACCGTCCTTCGTGACGTGATAGGCCAACTGCCAGCGTCGAGGACGGCACGCATTCACACAACCTGCCGCAGCAAGTCGCGGCGTACCCTGTCACGCTCTGCCATGGCGGCGGGGCGCTGGCCCGGCCGATCCGGCAACGCCGGTTCGGCGGTGTTCGAGGGGTGCCAAGCCACGCGCGGCGGGGATGGGCCTTGCGGCCGATCCCCTAGGGAAGGTCTGCACAACGCTCGTTGCGACGAGTGCAGATGCGCGAGTTTTCAGATGGCGGCAACTGCGGCGTGATTCGGGTCATTCGAGGGCCGATTCGCGCCCCGTTGTCGACCCTTTCGGC
>NZ_JBHTBX010000023.1:0-19552 GCF_042665135.1 Hydrogenophaga bisanensis | reverse complement strand
CCACCATGCCGACCACGCAGCGGGTGAACACGTCGATGGCAATGGTGAGGTACGGACGGCCAATCGGTTGCCGGTCGCGCTCGTCCACCACGATCAGGTCGATGACCGTGTGGTCGATCTGCACCTGCTCCAGCGGTGCGGAGACTGGCGGAGGAACACCGCCAACACCTTGCAGGATGCGGGACGCATCCTGGCCTTCCCGAAGTCGAGTGGTCTTGAGTGGATCAAGGCTGGCGATCCGCAACGCGACCGTGTTGCGCGCCGGCATCCGCAGCTTTTGCAGCTTGCACACCCGCGCAACTTCACGGTGGAACGCCGCCAAGCTGCGCTTCTGCTTGGTCAGGAAGCGCTTTTGCAGTAGCTCGCGGATGATTCGTTCGACCGACTCCGGCAAGCGGCCTTTACCTTTGCCACCGCTCGACTGTCCAAGAGCCAAATCAGTGACCAGCCCCGAACCTTGCCGGGCACGGCGGATCAGGACGTAGACCTGCCGCCGGGACAGACCCAGCGCCTGGGCTGCTGCGTCGGCCGCTTCATGCCCGACCGTCTCCGACTGCGCCAACGGCCCAATGATCTCCGCGCGGCAGCGAGCACGCTCCCATGCCTGTTCTGACAGGGTGGCTACGCCGCGCTCGGCAATCGGTACGGTATCGGTCGCCATGCTCGCCTCGCTTTGGTGCACACGAGTATTGAGCATAGACGAGTTTCGTGCAGAGGAGTCCTGATATCGGGCTGTCAGGAGCCGTATGCACAGCAGGCTTCATGTCTCGTTGATTGGTGCAGTCGTCTTCTGAAAATGACAGCAGAGGACCGTTGAAGGCCTGTCGAAAAACAAATGTTTTCCGACAGGCCTTGGCCTAGCGCACGCCCGCCTTGCAGCGTTCTGTGAATAGCGCTTAGTAATGACGGCGTATATACTTTGTTAGTATCAAGTGGCAGGAGGCCCCGATCATGTCAAAACAAGCCGTTTTCACGATGAAGCTGGAGCCTGAGTTGCGCGCCGAGTTTATGGCCGAAGCCGAGGCGGCCCATCGCCCGGCGTCGCAAGTGCTGCGCGAGCTGATGCGCGAGTTCGTTCAGCGCCAGCGCGAGTCGCGCGAGTACGACGAGTTCCTGCGCCGCAAGGTCGAAGCCGGCCGGGCTTCGATGCGCGCTGGATTGGGGCGGTCGAACGATGAAGTTGAGGCCGAATTCGCCGCACGGCGTGCCAGTGTGGCGAGCCAGGCGTGAGGGTTGTTTGGACGCCCGAAGCGCAGCAAGACCGTGCCGATGTGTGGGACTACATCGCAGCCGACAATCCGCGCGCGGCGGCCCGGATGGATGAGATTTTCAGCGACGCGGCCGCCCGCTTGATCCAGCACCCCATGCTGGGCAAGCCGGGAAAGATTCCCGGGACCCGCGAGTTGATCCCGCACGAAAGCTATCGCCTGGTGTATCAGATCGACGGCGAAACGGTGTGGATACTGACGCTGGTTCATACTGCCCGCCTGTGGCCGCCTGTGCGCGATTAAGATATGATCATGGCAACAATGAAACGGCGCGTTGACAGACTGCTTTCGAGCCAGACCGCGGTCGGCGGCAGGCGGCCAGTTGCGGACGGTCAAGCATCTTCCCGGTAGCGGACGTTCAATAGTGTCTCTGACCTGCTTCGCTCCCTCTATGAAGGGAGGTCGCTGGCCCATCCGCGCACTCACAGCCTGCCAGTAGGCGCAAATTGGCAGCGCTCCGTCCGGCAGCGCACAGACTGCGGCCGTACGTCCGCGTAGGTTCGCTTCAGCAGTTTCGATTCGAAAGTTCAATGTGATTGCTGCGGGCGGTCGTCGCAGTTGCGCGGAGGCGATGATGCACAAGCACGGGATCGGCAGATAGGTTCTTCGAAGCTGCAAGAGTTAAAACATTCACACATGAAAGATTGAAATGGATACACGATTATTTGCTTTCGTCGGCGCAGACATTGGCCCTTGGCGGATTGTCAGGGCCGAAACGAGAGTTGGCGAGCCCCTGCCTGAAGCCAAAAGGCTCAACGTCGTATCCGCTTCAGAGTTGCAGTCTGAAACCAATGCACCCTGGATACTTCGTGGAATAACCAGCAATGAACGATATGTCATGCGCGCAGAGAAGAATGAAATTGTAGCGAAGCAGCAAGGTCTGGCGCGCCCAGAAGCAACGTGCGGTGCGCTAATACCGATCCGGAAGAACGCAGCTTGGTGGGAGCTCACGCAAGACGAACGCCGGAGCGTTTTCGAACAGTCGAAGCACGTCCAAATCGGGCTTCAGTATTTGCCTGCAGTAGCGCGCAAGCTCCACCACTGCCGCGACCTCTCAGAGAATGAACCGTTCGATTTTCTGAATTGGTTCGAATACGCGCCAATTCATGAGGTTGAGTTCAACAGGCTGCTTTCCGAACTGCGTGCGTCAGAGGAATGGAAATACGTCGACCGAGAAGTCGATATTCGTCTTACGCAAGCACAGGTCTAACCCGCCGATGAACACGGACCCCCAACAGCGGCGCGTTGCGCCGCCGTTTCGGGCCGGTTATCGGCAACGTAGAACTCTCGGATACAGTTGTTCTGTAATAACTTCTCAAGCCAAATTGATTTTTGGAGTGGATATGGAAATGGAATCAAGAATATTTTCGGTAACAGAATATATTCGTCCGTCTGACGGCGAACCAATTCGTTCAGTGGTTCTGGAAACCAAGGACTCAGCAGTTGTTGTTTGGCATGCCCATCCTGGGCAAGAAATAACCGCTCATGTTCACCCGGACGGCCAAGATACTTGGACGGTTATCTCTGGAGAGGCTGAGTATTACCAAGGAGGCGGCAAAGTCGCTCATCTAAAGGCTGGAGATATTGCCATAGCAAAACCTGGCCAAGTGCATGGCGCTCTAAATACTAGTCCAGTGCCGTTTGTATTTGTCTCAGTGGTTGCATCTGGCAACGCGGGTTTTGCGTTGGCTGAAAAATAGTCTTTCTCAAATGTGTGCCCCAGAGAGTTCTAACCCATCCATCAACACGGACGCTGCGCGATGAAGCCGCGCCGCGCCGGCTAACTCCACGTTGAGCGTCAGCTTTCCATATGTCTGGGGGTCTGCAACGGGTCGGGTGCCGTCGCGTGCGCAGTGTCAAAGCTGACATGACTAATACATGAGATGGGCTGATGCTCGCCGTCCGGTCAGGCAGCTGCCCCCCTGCAGGACTCACAGCAGTTGTATGCCACCCGTCATCCGAGACGTCAGTCGGCCTCATCCAGACCGGAACAATCTGGACGTGACGTCCGGCTGGCATTGCCGTGATCGAAATGGCGGCTAGTGACACGACTGTTGGGTCTACCCCATCGACCGGGCGCGGGACAAGCCACGTTGATCGGCTGACGGAATTTTCGGCGGTTCCGGCTTAGAACCCCAGGTTGGGGATGCGAATGCGCGAACCGTCGATATCGAACTGGTCATTGGTGAGCGTGAACCGGTCATGCACGCCCTTTTTGCGGAACTGCGGATAACGGGCGCGACCCGCGAAGAAATTCTGGAACGCTTGGCCCAACTGGATGATCGCCATCTGCGGCGCGTTTTTCGTGACCTCCAGCATCCACGGGAATTGCTCACGCTTGACCGCGTTCAACTGGCGGCGCAGCGCCGCTTGCGATGGTTTCGGCAGGCTGTTGTCGGCCTTCCACGCCTCGTACTGACGTTTCCACTCGGCCAGTGCCCAGTTGTAGGCAAAGCGCGCCGTGCCCGACGCGCGGGCCAAATACGTCGCCTGGGCATTGTTCGGGTCGAGCGCGATGCGGTGGGCGATCAACATGCCGCATTCTCCACGGCGGCCCGCACACCATCGAGCAGCTTCTGGTTCTTGCGCGAACGGCTACCGTACAGGCGGGCGCTAAACACCGTGATGATCTCCAACACATCCTTCCCGTGCATCGCACTGGGGACTGGAAAAGTATGCCCGTTACGGGTATAGTTTGGAGGTCAAGATGACCCACGTCCTCAAGCGGAAGGGCTTTGCACGGTGGCAGGCGGGCGAAAAGCTGCCTGATGCTGCCTTGTGCAAGGCGGTTCAAGAGATGGAAAGCGGTCTGATTGACGCGGACTTGGGCGGCTTCCTCTACAAGAAGCGGGTTGCCCGATCCGGCGGCGGCAAGAGCGGCGGCTACCGCACGCTGCTGTCGGCCCGGATCGGCAGCCGCTACGTATTCCTGCATGGGTTCCCCAAGAGCGACAAGGCGAATATCACGCAGGACGAGAAGAAGGCGCTGCAATTCGCCGGCAAGGTGTTCCTGGAACTGTCCGCCGAGGCTTTGTCGAAGGCGTTGCACTCGGGCGTGTTATTGGAGGTGCATTGTGAGCAAGATCATTGAATCCCTGCGTGGCGACCTGGCTGCGCTCCACGAAGCGGGAGCGATCGGCAAGGTGACGATGCGCGAGTTCGACGCGATCTGCCCGCCGCCGGTGCGGGAGTTCAGTGCTGCCGACATCAAACACCTGCGCGAACGGTTGAAGTTCAGCCAGCCGGTGTTCGCACTTCACCTGCACACCACCGCGTCGACCGTGCGAAAGTGGGAGCAAGGCGAAACCCATCCCACCGGGCCGGCCCTCAAGCTGCTCAACGTCATCGCCGACAAGGGTTTGCAGGCAATTATTTGATCAAGGCAAACGGGTCAGCATTTCCTGCCACAGCGGCCGAAAACACAGTTACGATCTTCAAACCATGTAAGAACAATGGAGGTGACAGGTGGCAGAGAAAAGGAACGTGTTCATCAGCCATGTCCATAAGGACGATCACGGACTCCAGAAGCTGAAGGATCTGTTAGCTCCAAAAGGGATCGAGGTCAGGGATTCCTCCATCCATACAGGGAAGTTCAACAATGCCACCGATGAGCACTACATAAAGACGCAGATCCTTGCCCCTGCCATCAACTGGGCTGGAGTTTTCATTTGCTACGTTTCGCCCCAGACCAAGAATAGCGATTGGGTGAACTGGGAAATCGAATATGCGGCCAAACAGGGCAAGCGCATTGTCGGTGTTTGGGAGCATGGCGAGAAGGAATGCGACCTTCCAGAGGCCCTGAAAGAATATGCCGACGCCTTGGTTGGGTGGAACGGCGATGCGATCATTGACGCGATCAACGGGAAGGACTCGTGGGAAAAGCCAGACGGTGGTGCCTGCGACCCGGTTCCACTCAAGCGGCATCCCTGCTGATGGCTCGCATTCACTCCTATGTGGTGCGATACGACAGTGGTTTCGCGCCCAACCCTTTCTATGGCTACTGCACGCTTGCGACCTGCAAACCCAATATCCGCCGATCCGCTGACATCGGTGATTGGGTGGTCGGCAGTGGCAGCAATGATAGAACTGTCCGACGTGGCGGGCGTCTCGTGTACGCGATGCGCGTTACCGAGGCGATGACATTCGACGAATATGGCGCAGATCCACGGTTTGAATACAAGATGCCGTACCGCAATGGGAGTCGGAAGCAAAGTTGCGGGGACAACATCTACTTCAGGGCCGCGCCTGGAGCCGCTTGGCAGCAGCGAGACTCATTTCATTCCCGCCCCAATGGCACGCTCAACCCGGACCATGTTGCCCGTGATACGGGCGTCAACAGGGTCCTGATCAGTAATGATTTTGTGTACTTCGGGGGCGAGGGTCCGGAATTTCCCGAGGAACTGAAAGACCAGCAAGATCGGCCCTTATGCAAAACGGGAATAGGTCTAACCACCTTTGACGATGCGCAACTGATTGCGAACCTTGAGAAATGGATTCGTAGCTTTGACGTGAGCGGTTATCAGGGCGCTCCATCCGAATGGCTGACTCTTCGCAGGTGACCGATGAAAAAGGAAGGCTCCCTCTTGCTCTCGGATTACGCTGCGGAGATTGCAGCCACAGACGTACTCAACCCGAATGACTTCAATCCTGTCCTCCAAGGTCTATACGGAGAAGTCGGCGGAATAATGGCTACGGCCAAGAAAAGTGTTCGAGAGAGAACGGCTTACCCGGGTTTCAAGAAGGCGGCAGAAGAAGAGTTTGGCGACACCCTCTGGTATTTGGCTGCAATCTGCAGGCGCCTGCAGATTCCTCTCGAAGAGATATTCTCGGAAGCTGCGAACCACGGAAACTTCAAGAATGTGGGCGCTGCAAGTGACATCACCGAAGGTGCGTTAGCCTATATCGCTGTGCCTGTCGCCGCGACTGCTTCGTTGGATGCCACCTTGGTGCGTTTGGGGCAGTCAGCGGCAGCGCTACTTGGAAGTACGCCTGCACGCGCAGACTTGATTGCTTTCGCACGGGCTTACCTGGATGCAATTCATGCGGCCGAACTTGCGTTCTCTGAGGTGGCTCGCGGAAATCTCCGGAAAGCTCGCGGCGCGTTCTTGGAGCCGCAGGCAGAAGACCTGGCTGGCCTTGATTTCGACAGTGAGTTTGGAATTGAGGAACAGCTACCCAGGGATTTCAAAATCCGGGTCAATCAGCGAGGCAGTGGCAAGAGTTACCTCCAATGGAAGGGCGTATTCATTGGAGACCCTCTGACGGACAACATTGCCGATCGCGATGGCTACCGGTTCCATGATGTCTTCCACTTTGCTTATGCAGCAATCCTGCACTGGTCACCTGTGATGCGGGCATTGATCAAGCACAAGCGAAAGAGCAATCCGAAATACGATGAAGAGCAGGACAGTGGTCGGGCCATCGTCGTGGAAGAAGGGCTTTCAGCGTGGATTTTCTCCAGAGCCAAGGAGCTGAATTTCTTCGAGAATCAGGAAAAGGTCTCACTTGGGGTTCTCAAGACCATTGGTGAGTTCGTGAGTGGTTACGAAGTGGAGAAATGTCCGCTAAAGCTCTGGGAAAAGGCAATCCTGGATGGCTATGCTGTCTTTCGCCAGCTCAAGGAAAATCAAGGCGGCTGGATCATTGGAAACCGAGAACAACGCACCATCAAATACATGCCACTTGAGTCTGAAAAATGAAGATCCACCCGTTCGTTGATGCAGTTGCTTCTCTGCAGTTCGAAGACTGCTTCAATCCGTATTCGGATCGTTGTGAAGTTCATGATCGACGCGATGCACCACGTCGCCGTGCTGCTGCACTGTCCGCCATGTTGCGTCGTGCAACCGAGGAACCCGTAGACGCGATATGGATTGGACGAGACCTCGGATATCGCGGAGGACGCCGCACTGGGTTAGCCCTGACCGACGACCTTCACATAAGCCAGCACGCTAGGCGTTGGAATCTCGACCAGGTCGCCGAACGGCCGACGATAGGCAGTGCTGTGGCCGAACGAACCGCCGCGGTCATATGGGGCATGCTGGAACATATTGATGCCCGCATCTTCCTCTGGAACGTTTTCCCTCTGCATCCGCACGAATCAGGAGATCCGTTCACCAACCGGCAGCACAACGCGCGTGAGAGGCGAGCCGGCGAAGAACTGCTCCAACAGCTCATTGTCTTGCTACGTCCCTCTCGCATCGTCGCCATCGGCAACGATGCCGCCGCTGCGGCCCATCGCATCACGGATTCCGTACCCGTGATTTGCGTGAGGCATCCTAGCTATGGAGGACAGACCCAGTTCCAGAGGCAAATCTCGGAGCTCTATGGGCGCCCCATGAGCACTGGGTCGTTGTTTTGACGAGAGGCTTGGCTTCTTAGCGCGCAGCGATCGCCGCTTCAATCCAGCCCGACAGGTTGTCACTGATGTGGTTATAGGCCGCACTGCTCGTGGCCCCTGGTGGATCGTACATGCGGACGACGGTGGATAGCTTTCTACCGTCGTTCAAGGTAAATGAGTCAAATGGATTGGCCCCGGCAACTGATGGTTGCTGGTTGTGGTCCAGCAGCTTATGGACTCGTATCCCCAAGAGTCCCTTGCCACTGTTCCATGACTGCTCAATCTCATATCGAATCCAGGGGCGATTCGCCGTTTCGGCTCCGACCAGAACAATTGTGCATGTCCGTCCTTGCAGCTGATCGTCGATCCAGCGCTTGATTGCGGCCTCGCCGCCTCGCTTCACTTCTTCCCATTTGTTATCGCTTGCTGGTTGGTTGCCCTCAACAACACCAATATTCCGTATCTTGGAGGCGCGCCAACTGTCGCGTTGATAGTGGAAGCTATAGAAGATTTTCCGTGGCATGGCGAGTCCTTTGTTGGATCATGTAAATCTGCAGAGGAGACTCAACTCGCTGCACCTTGAATGTTCAATGCGAGGTGCGTGTGAAAGAGTTGCGCGAAGTCCACATCACCAAGATCCGCATCGGCGAAATAACCTTGATCTTTGGCCAAGTTCAAGGCCGCCCCGCCTGGCGACGGTACGGGCAGAACTTTGGCGGCGGGGTGGAATTGCCTGAAGAGTTCATGCTCGGCTTCCACTCCTTCCATGCCGCCGATGAAAACAGCGGCAACGAGATCATCGCGCGACAGCATTTCTTCCCGCATTAGCAGCAGGCTCGCCTCTCTGTCACCGGCAACTGCATTGGTGAATACTACATTGTGAAAACGGTCGTTTTCTTCCGGGTAACGATCCTTGAAGAACGTGCTCTGATACAGAACCACGGCCCCAGAATAATCGACACCCAAATCCTCACAAATGCTCCAGATCATAGGCGTGATAGCGGGATGGCCTCCCCACACGATCTTGTGCTGACGAATGACGGCCATGACCAGTTCCCTCACAGCGCATTGGATGAGGAATGGATTGGCGGTCTCGTGATACGAGCCGCGGCCGACAAGTGGGACACTGGCTGAAAGGAAGATTGCGCTCACGATTCAGGCCTCCCAGTCCGCAAATTGCCATCCAGCCTCGCTGGCTTTGACCCACCGCGCAGAGTGGATATGCTGGCCCAGCCAGTCCAAATGCCCCAGCCACCGGGGATGCAAGCCAACATGATCGTAAACGACGGCAACCGATTGATCTGGCGAATTGGTGGATGCGTCATGCAACGTGGTCGACGTGGGGACACCAACTGTTGGGTAGACGACGACATTCCGGCCATCCGGCAGTCGGATATAGACCGCCTTGTTCGGTCCAACGCCGACAAGTTGACCGCCAATCGTTTGAATAGCGTTGCGCAAATTGCTCACTAGATTGACGGAACGGACCGCATGGCTTTGGCTGCGAACTTCTTCGAGCTGTAGACAGATTCGCTCCACAGCGCTGTCCGCGAGGCGTCCTGTGGCCGCATCCACTTCGTCGGGCAACAATTCTGCGCGACTGGCGGTGGCTGTTCGCGCAGATGGCGTGCAGTCTGGCCAGCCAACCCGTAAGACGCTGATGCCTTTCGCCAGAGCGCGTCCGAACTCTGCGCTTGTCCAGCGGCTTTCAAAGTAGCCTGGCGTGTCAAGCATCACAAGAACGTCGGAATCGCAAAGGCGATGCCATAGCATCGTCTGAAAATCTTCCGCAGGTGGAATCCCATGCGTATCGAGAAACACATCGAATAGCCGAGCAGATAAGGCGTCAAAGAGCTGCAAGGCTGCCTCACGGGCTTCGCCCCGGCGGTAACTTACGAACACTCGACGCTGGCGAGGTAGCAACCCCGCACACTCAAGTAAAGCGGTCGCGACACGCTGTGACCCGTTGGCGGCATAGGCTAAGCAGTTGAGAGGTCGCAGTAATTCAGGAATCTCTGCGTTAACTCGATTGACGTCGGATGCTATCGGCAGTAGCGGGATGCCTCGCTCCAGCAATGTTGAATCACGAGCAAAACTGAGCCACTAAAGGGCATCCGTCACGCCCAATTTTGAGCCACGTTATCCACCTACCCTGCTGTTTTTTGCAGCAGTGGGGGGCAGGAGTGATCAACGTGAGCACATTGAGCAAATTGCGCCGCATGGTCCACCGTGACCACCTGAGCGTGCGCGAAGCCAGCCGAAGGCTGGGCATCTCCCGCAATACAGCCGCCAAGTGGCTCGAGGCCGACGAGATGGTCGAGCCCCGCTACCCCAAGCGGGCCTCTCTTCCCAGCGTTCTCGATCCCTACAAGGAACAGCTGGCCACCTGGCTAAAGGCCGACAGCCACCGCAACAAGCGCGAGCGCCGTGGCATCAAGGCCATGTTCCGGGCACTGCAGGCCGTGGGCTACCCTGGCAGCCGAGGCCCGGTCTATGAGTTCGCCAAGCGCTGGCAGCAGGCACAGTCCGACGCGCCAACCCGAATGGCCTTCGTACCCATGAGTTTCGAGATGGGCGAGGCCTTCCAGTTCGACTGGAGCTGCGAGTACCTGTTCGTGGGCGGCCTGCGCAAACGCCTGGAGGCTTCGCACACCAAGCTGGCGGCCAGTCGGGCCTTCATGCTCACCGCCTATTTCAGCCAGGCCCACGAGATGTTGTTCGACGCCCATGCCCGAGCCTTTGCGGCTTTTGGTGGCGTGCCGCGCCGGGGCATCTACGACAACATGAAGACCGCCGTCGACAAGGTTGGTCAGGGCAAGAGCCGCACCGTCAATGCGCGCTTCGAGGCCATGACGGGTCACTACCTGTTCGAGCCAGAGTTCTGCAACCGCGCCGCTGGCTGGGAGAAGGGTATCGTCGAGAAGAACGTGCAGGATCGCCGTCGTGGCATCTGGATGGAGGCAGCGGAACGCCGCTGGCCCGACCTGGAGAGCCTCAATGCGTGGCTGCACCAGGCTTGCCTGGACGCCTGGCATGAGCTGCCTCACCCCGAGTGGCCAGAGCTGACGATCGCCGACGTCTGGCAGCAAGAGCAGACGCACCTGATGCCCAACCCTGCGCCATTTGATGGCTATGTCGAGCAGATGGCCAGGGTCACAGCCACCTCGCTGATCCACTACCAGCGCAATCGCTACAGCGTGCCATGCGAGTGGGCCCACACCAGTGTCAGCGTGCGGGCTTATCCCGATCGCCTGGTGGTGGTCGGTGCCAACTCGGAATCGCCAGAACAGCCGGTGAGCCTGCCGCGCAGCTTCGAGCGTGGCCAGACCTTGTACGACTGGCGGCACTACGTCAGCTTGCTCGAACGCAAGCCCGGCGCTTTGCGCAACGGCGCCCCCTTCAAGACCATGCCCGAGCCCTTGCAGCATCTGCAAGCGCACCTGCTTCGCCACCCTGGCGGCGACCGGGTGATGGCCCAGGTGCTCATGGCCATCACCCTGCACGGGCTCGATGACGTGCTGGTGGCCGTGGAGTTGGCGCTGCAATCGGGCCGCGTGAGCGCAGACCATGTGCTCAACGTGCTGGCCAGGCTCAAGGAGCCCCAAGCCGTGCAAAGCCTGCCTGAAGCAGCCTTGCCTTCACTGACGCTGCACGAGCCGCCTCAGGCCGACGTGTCGCGCTACGACAGCCTGCGCCAGTCCCAGGAGGATGACCATGTCCAATGACATCGCAGCAAGCCTCAAGGGCTTGAGCCTGCACGGCATGGCCAGTGCCTGGCCGGAACTGCTGGGCATCGCCCGGCTCAAATCGCTCGACCACGAAGCCCTGCTGCATCAGCTCATCAAGGCCGAGGGTGCACATCGGGAAGTGCGCTCCATGGCCTACCAGATGCGGGCGGCCCGATTCCCGCACCACCGCGACCTGGCTGGCTTTGCCTTTGATCAGGCGCAGGTGGACGAGGCGCTGGTGCGTCAGCTGCACGAGTTCAAGTTCATCGACTCAGCCCACAACGTGGTCTTCGTGGGCGGCCCTGGCACGGGCAAAACACACCTTGCCACAAGCCTGGGCGTTCATGCCATCCGTGCACATGGTAAGCGGGTGCGCTTCTTCTCGACCGTCGAGCTGGTCAATCTGCTGGAGGCCGAGAAAGCTCAAGGTAAGGCCGGGCAACTGGCACATCGGCTCATGTACGTGGATCTCGTCATCCTCGACGAGATGGGCTATTTGCCCTTCAGTCAAGCCGGTGGGGCCTTGCTGTTCCACCTGCTGTCCAAGCTGTACGAGCGCACCAGCGTGGTCGTCACCACCAACCTGTCGTTCTCGGAGTGGGCCAGCGTGTTCGGCGACGCCAAGATGACCACCGCGCTACTCGACCGACTCACCCATCACTGCCACATCGTCGAAACCGGCAACCAGAGCTGGCGCTTCAGGCACTCGACTGCACAACCGTCTTCGATCATCAGAGCCACACGAACCAAAACGGCCAAAGGAGCACCCCAGACAGATCACGCAGTAGACTTATCCACATCCGAACAGTCCATTTCTTCGTCAACTTAGTGGCTCAGTTTTGGACGTGACGCCTGGCTCAGTTTTGCTCGTGATTCAACACTCCAGCAACTTCGCCACGTTGGCGAGAGGTGGATTGTCGCCCCCGAAAAATACTGCAGCGGATGAGCGCTGTTGGTCGGGGTTAAACGCTTCCGGGCGCACCTCCCATCCAACTTCATGTCCTAGTCGCAAGTTGAACATGCCTACGGCAGTTCCGACGATTTCTTCAAGCTCAGAAATCTGGGCGTCGGTTGGCGAACCAAGCACTGCAAGTTGATAGAGGGCGGCCATGCTCTTCCTTGTGATTTCAGTGTTCTCGCCTATCTGACCTTACGAAACCCAATGCGGGAATCTCCTTCAAAGATAGCCGATTTCGGGCGTCCCCGGTCGGGCCGCGCTGTCGTGCTACGCATCAAGCCCCGCTGCGCGAGTCTCGCCCCTGCGGGCTTCCATCGTTCCCTCGCGCCGCTCGGCTGACGCCTCCGGCCCTGCTGGGCCTGCGCGCTCCGCTTGCCAGGGTTCGTGTATGGCATGGGGCGGTCTTGCTGTTTCCCTTCACCGTACCACGGCGTTCTCGCCGTCAAGGGCGGCGCGCGCCATGCGCGCTTGCGTCCTGGCGGCCGTCTGCGACCCCTGACTGCTTGCGCTGCGCCGTGCTGGCACCGGTTCCGGGCAATTCCGCCCGAGCAACCGGAGCACGATCATGTCGCAACTGACCCTCACTCTCGACACCCCGCTGATGGTGCGCGATGGCCGTGGGCGCTATCGGCTGGCGGACGCCGACCAGATTCTGGAAGCCGCGCGCCAGGTCATCGAACAGAAGATGCAGCGCGGCGAGGCGTTCACTTCGCCGGAGGCGGTGAAGGACTACCTGCGCGCCAAGCTGGCCGGCTTCGAGCACGAAGTCTTCGCGGTGTTGTTCCTCGACACGCGCCATCGGCTGATCGACTACGTGGAGATGTTCCGCGGCACGATCGACGCCGCCGAGGTGCATCCGCGCGAGGTGGTGAAGCAGGCGCTGCGGCTCAATGCGGCGGCGGTCATCGTTTCGCACAACCATCCGAGCGGAAACTCCGAGCCGAGCGCGGCCGACAAGGCGATGACCTCGCAGCTTCGGCAGGCGCTGGCGCTGGTGGACATTCGCACGCTGGATCACGTCATCGTTGCGGGGACTCGCACCACGTCATTCGCCGAACGCGGCCTGCTTTGACCATTGGGGGCTTCGGCCCCCTTTTTGCTGCGCCCGGCGGCGCGACTCCGGCCCTCGCGGGCCTGCGCGTGCTGCGCACTTGCCGAAAACCCGGGTGCGTGGAGGTGCGAGGGAGGCGGTCTTGCTGTTCCCTTCATCGTGCCACGGCGTTCTCGCCGTCAAGGGCTGCGCGCCGATGGCGCTTGCGTCCTGGCGGCCGTCGTTGACCCCTGACTGCTTGCGCTGCGCCGTGCCCCGGAAGGGTCGGGCAATTCCGCCCGGCTTCCTTTCAGGAGTTCACCATGAACAACGCACTCATCACCGACGAGCAGCGCATCGTGTTGCTGGCCAACGGCCGCGAATCCTTGGAGAACCCGGACTTCGATCCGGCCCCCGTGG
Source organism: Hydrogenophaga bisanensis (assembly GCF_042665135.1). Taxonomy (NCBI): domain Bacteria; kingdom Pseudomonadati; phylum Pseudomonadota; class Betaproteobacteria; order Burkholderiales; family Comamonadaceae; genus Hydrogenophaga; species Hydrogenophaga bisanensis. The sequence goes on along the minus strand of NZ_JBHTBX010000023.1, from coordinate 5,811 downwards.
TCAAGCTGTTCACGCCGGACGCCGGCGCGACCTGGCTGCTGACCGAGATTGATCCCGATGACCACGACCACGCCTTTGGGCTGTGCGATTTGGGCCTGGGGATGCCGGAAATCGGCTGGGTCAGCCTGCAGGAGCTGGCGGCCGTGCGCGGGCGGCTCGGGTTGCCGGTCGAACGCGATCTGCACTTCCGTGCCGAGAAGCGCCTGAGTGCCTATGCGCGCGATGCGCGGCTGGCCGGGCGGATCATCGAATGATTTCGCGCGGGGCGTCGCAAGATGCCTCGTTCAAGGTTTCAGGAGATCCGGCAGGCAGTCGGCGAATGCCGGCTGGATCTTACTCACGGGCTTGGCCACGGCCTCGTCGCCGGTGAGGACTGCCATCGTCATGCCGGTCATGGTCGTCAGACCGTTCGAGCTGCGCAGTACCTGTAGCGCAAGATCGACCGGGAAGCCGTCGGCACTGCGCCGCAGTGGATGAATGCCGCCATGCACGAACGAGTTCATGCCGTGCCAGGTCACATCCTTGAAATGCGAAAGCATTTGGTGCGCAGCCGCCGGCGCGCCTTGTCCGACTCGCTTGCCGATCTGCTCAATCATTTCGCTGGCGCCAGGCAAGTTCTTGGCCGCCTGTTCGTTCTGCAGCGTCAGTGGCGCCAGCAGCTTGTCGATCGCTGCGTCGCTGGCTGCGTAGAGCAGCCACATTGCCCGCGTCAGGGCCTCGAACTGCAGGCGCATGAGGCCGACGGCGGACGAGGGTAGTCGCAGCGCCATCAATGCTCGCATCGCTGTTGCATGCTCCATAGCGACCAGGCACATGCCAAGAGCTGACTCGCCACGGGGCGATCCATCGAAATCGGCGTCGCCCAGTAGTTCATCCAGACGTTCGTGCAAGGCATTGGAGCGGTGGAGCATGTGCTCCAAACGATCGTCGTTGTTGATGATGGTTTCCTCCATAGAGGGATCGTAGGACAGTCGTGCGTCCCCGGCCAAGAAACATGGCCGGTCGCGCTGTCGTGCTGCGCATCGAGCCTCGCTACGCGAGTCTCGCCCCCTTCGGGCTTCCATCGTTCCCTCGCTCCGCTCGGCTGACGCCTCCGGCCCGGATTCCTAGATCCGGGCCTGCGCGCTTCGCTTGCCGTGCGGTCGGCGTATTGAGGGGCCGTGGCCATGTCCAGCCGTCTCCCCTGACTTCATCACCTTGTCCGCGACTGTAGCCCGCGGCCGTGTGCCGTCAAGGCGCGCAGGGCCGTGTCCTCGGCTGCGCCTGCGGGCCGCACCCACCCTGCGCTTGTTTCCTTGACGGCCCCCGTCCGCGCGCTCCTGACCGTCGCGGGCGATGAACTCAGGAAAGACGGTGGCAACGAGGTCAACCGGGTTCTTCGTGCCGACCGCACCGAACAGCCGAAAGGCTGGGCTCCGAATCTAGGAATCCGGTGTGCGGTGTGAACAGCAAACCCTTTTTTCTTTGTCAGGAGAAATGCCATGCAACTCGCATCCCGCTTCGCTTCCCGTTCCCCGGTGCTGCGTTCGGAACGTCCCTTGTCGGATGACCAAATCCGGGCCGTGGCCCCGTCCATCTTCGCGGAAGCGCCGCACGAAAGCCGCTCGCAGCGATACAGCTACATCCCCACCGCCACCGTACTGCAAGAACTGCGCGGCGAAGGTTTCGAGCCCTTCATGGTGACGCAGACCCGCGTGCGCCACGACGACCGCCGCGACTACACCAAGCACATTATCCGGCTGCGCCACGCCAGCCAGATCAACGGCCGCGAGGCCAACGAAATCATCCTGCTGAACTCCCATGACGGCACCAGCAGCTATCAGATGCTGGCCGGGATGTTCCGCTTCGTTTGCAGCAATGGCCTTGTCTGCGGCGACACCGTGGCCGACGTGCGCGTGCCGCACAAGGGCGACGTAGCTGCCCACGTCATCGAAGGCGCTTACGAAGTCCTGCACGGCTTCGACCGGGCGCAGGAATCGCGCGATGCCATGCGCGCCATCACGCTGGACGCCGGGGAATCGGAAGTGTTCGCCCGCGCTGCGCTGGCGTTGAAGTACGACGAGGACAAGCCCGCGCCCATCACGGAATCGCAAATCCTGATGCCGCGCCGCCATGACGACGACCGCCGCGACCTGTGGAGCGTGTTCAACCGCACGCAGGAGAACTTGACCAAAGGCGGCCTGTCCGCCCGCGCCGCGAATGGCCGCCGCCAGACCACCCGGCCCGTGCAGGGCATCGACCAAAGCGTGCGCCTGAACCGCGCCCTGTGGCTGCTGGCCGATGGCCTGCGCCAGTTGAAAGCCTGAATCCCCACGCGGCAGGGGCAGGCAGCAGCCCTTGCCGCTTCTCTCGCTGCTGCATCCCAACCGCTAGGAGAAATCACCATGAACGCCGTACTCAAAACCGAAGCCGTCGCCATCGAAGCCGCCTCACCGCTGGAAGTGGCCGACCCGGCCAAGAACCTGATCTTGGTTCCGTTGTCGCAACTGTTGCCGCGCCGCTCCAAGCGCAACGTCCGAACGACCCCGCGCCAGTCCATCCCCGAACTGGCCGCGAGCATTGCCCGCATCGGCCTGCTGCAAAACCTGATCGTCATCCTTTCCGCCGATGGCGAGGCTTACGAGGTGGTGGCAGGCGACCGCCGTCTGACCGCCTTGAAGCTGCTGGCGAAGAAGAAGCGCATCCCCGCCGACTACGAAGTGCCGTGCCTGCTGGTGGCCGATGCCTCCGCCCGTACCGTCAGCCTCGCGGAGAACGTGCAGCGCGAGAACATGCACCCCGCAGACCAGTTCGCGGCCTTCGCCGCGCTGGTCAAGGAAGGCCGGCCCATCGAGGACATTGCCGCCGACTTCGGCGTGTCCCCGCTGGTGGTGCAGCGGCGCTTGAAGCTTGCGAACGTCTCGCCACGCCTGATGGCCGATTACCGGGCCGGTGGCGTGACGCTGGAACAGTTGATGGCCTTGACCATCACCGACGACCACGCCGCGCAGGAAGCCGCGTTCTATGGTGCGGCGGAATGGCAGCGCAGCCCGTCCAAGCTGCGCGAGCGCCTAACCGAGCGCGAAATCGACGCCACGCACGCGCTGGTGCGCTTCGTCGGGCTGGACGCCTACCAGCAGGCAGGCGGCGGCATCCGCCGCGACCTGTTCGCGGAAGGCGATGCCGGAACCTACCTCACCGATACCGCAGTGCTGGAAACGCTGGTGCGCGACAAGCTGGCAACGCTGGCCGAGGACGTGCGCGCCGAGGGCTGGGCATGGGTGGAGGCCGTACCGCATCTGGCCTACGAGGAACGGCGGGCGTTCCAGAACGCCCCGCGCCACCGCCGCGAGCCGACCACTCGCGAGGCCCGCCGCATCGCCTCGCTGGAAACCCGCCTCGAAAAGATCGACGCCGAACTGGAAGAAGCTTGCGACGCCGAGGACGAGGCCAAGGCCGAGAAGCTGGAACAGCGTCGCGATCAGGTGGTCGACGAACTGCAAGACGCGGAGGACGCCTTGCACGGCTATGCCCCCGATGTGCGCGAGGTGGCCGGTGCCATCGTCACCATCGACCGCAACGGCGAAGCCGTCATTCATCGCGGCCTGCTGCGCGAAGCCGAGGCGAAGGCGCTGCGCACGCTGGAAAAGCTGCGGCGCGGTTTCGGCAGCACCGAAGGCGAAGCCGCCAACGACGAGCACGAGGACGCCGACGACGCGCCCAAGGCCGCGAGCCTGTCCGACCGGCTGGCGCAGTGGTTGAGCGCCCATCGCACGGCGGCGCTGCAAATCGAAGTCGCACGGCATCCGCACGTCGCGCTGGCCGCGCTGGTGCATGGCATGGTGCAGACCGTCTTGCAGGAAAGCCACTACGGCCACGACCTGCCGCTCGGCGTGAGCCTGAAAGTGCAAGACCGACTGGAAGGCATGGCCCCGGACTGGCCGGAATCGCCCGCCGCCGTGGCGCTGCGCGAACTGCAACAGGTCGCCGGTGAAGCCTTGCCGGAGGACAACGCCGAACTATTCGCCGCGCTGCTGGCGAAGCCGCAAGACGAACTGGTGCGGCTGCTGGCCGTGTGCGTGGCTTCCACGGTGGACGTGGTGACGCCTCGCGCCACGCCGCACCAGCCCTGCGCGGAACTGGCGCAGGCCGTGGGCCTCGACATGGCTGCATGGTGGAAGCCGACCGCAGAAGGCTACTTCAAGCACGTTTCCAAGGCCGCGATCCTGCAAGCCGTGGGCGAGTACGCGCCGGAGCAGGTTTCCCGGCTGGCGAAGTTGAAGAAGGCCGACATTGCCAGCGAAGCCGAACGGCTGGCCGATGGCACGGGCTGGATGCCCGCGATCTTCAAGGCCGAAGGCCCGCAGCAAGCCACGCCGGAAGATGGCCCGCAGCAGGACGCCCCGGAGGATGCCGAGGCAATGGCGGATGAACCCGCCGAGGCGCTGGCCGCTTGACCCGTGCAGAAAGCGAGCGCCCCCGCATCGACCGGGGCGCTTCGCTTGGAAGGAGATAAGCACCGCGCCCAGGCCGTTCCGCCCTGGGCGCGGTGGATGCAAAAATCCGGGCGCGGCAGTGGCCGCGCCCGGTGTCGAAGGCCAACAGCCGAACCAGAACGTCGCCGCCTTCGCGGTTGCTCAGGCGGCGACGTTGAAGGCATTCTTGATTGCTCGCTGCGCGAACAATCATCCAAGGCAGCACAATCCTGGCATGCCCGCAGAACGGCCCATCTCCATCGACGTTATTCGCAAAGCCCTCGAACGCTCGGGATACCTGATGAAGTCCCGTGTTGTGCGTATGCTCGCGGAAGCGGATTTCTTCGTGGAGCCGAATGTCACGCACAAAGGTCCTCACGGCGCGGCGCAGGGAATTGACCTCACTGCGGAGGCCGCTGGAGGATCGAATCGCCGGGGTGTTTGCGTCAAGACGACGTTCGTGATCCAGACTGTCAACAACGTTCATCCTATAGTTCTCCTGACAGAGCGGCCTTCGACGCCAAACGCAGACTTCGAGAGCTACATCAAGTTCGGTACAAGCCCGGCTCCTTGTCCCTTCTTGAACCAAATTCATCCCTACGAGGAGAGGGCCGCAGATTGGCACAACCTGTTCTCGGAAATTTGCGTGCTGGACAAGCTGGATGGCGGTGATGAATTCACGGCATGTCGGTCGGACGGCATGCGCTCGTCGCTGCTCAAGGCGAGCCAGTACACGGAAGACGAGGTGAGTGCATTCGGCGAGTGGGTGGCTGAGGAAACGGGGCGGTATTGGCGCTTGTTCTTCTGGCATCCCATCGTGGTCGTGAGCGGCCAGCTTCTGACCGCAAAGGTGACAGCGGACGGAACAGTGCAATTGCAGGAAGTGCCGCTGGCCAGACTGGAGTTCAACTGGCACGACGGTGAAGATCGGAAGACGACAGTGATGGAGGTTGTCCGAGAGGATTTCCTGCTGGAACGTCTCGATTCGATACGTGCGCAGGACGACGCCATCGAGGCGCGCATTCACGCGATCAAGTTGGCGCAAGAGCCTGAAACTGACTGACAGCCAAGGCGGAGCAGATCCAGCGACAACCCCGGGCGTGTCGGCGCGATGCGCCGCCGGGCTTTCGGGCTACGCCCCGTGCCGTCCTTGCCGTCCTTGCCGTCACGGCCATTCGGCTTCAATCCCTCACGCCTTCGCGCCTGCGGCGCTGCGCGCTTCGCTTGCCTCTAGGGAAGGTCTGCATAACCCTGCCGCCACCCGCGTGATGTGAGACATTGCCGACATGAAGCAAATGAGCCTGGGCGAGAGCGGATACGAGCGCAAGACCAAGCGCACGCGCAAGCGCGAGTTCCT
>NZ_JBHTBX010000022.1:0-19920 GCF_042665135.1 Hydrogenophaga bisanensis | reverse complement strand
ATCTCGCCGTCGGCGTCCTTCACCACCACCACCGGCGTCTCGCCGACGAAGGTGGTGCGGTAGCTGCCCGCTTCCGGCAGCTCGGCCTCCAGGCACAGGTAGTTCCAGGTGGCGCCGCGGAAGATGCGCTCCTGCTCGCGCGCTGCGGTGTTTTCATCGGAGTACACCGCGAAGGGCACCCTCACATTCGAGTCATGCTTCCATCGAACCTTGTGCTCGTCCACTCATTGCTCCTCTGTCGGCCCAAAGCCGACCGTCTTGTTGCTGGGTTGGCCGATTTGGTCCGGCCGGTGAGGTTCCTTGGGCCTCGCGAGCTCTTGGCCCGCAACACACTTGGTCTGCGCCGCAGAGGCGGGGTCACCAGCCTTCGCTCGACGAACCGAAGTGTGGTTTGACGCCTATGTCTGCACAAGCCATGTTTGCGCATTGCGCAATTGCGAGCTGTGAAGGTGAGCGACCTTCTTTGATCGATCCCATGTTCTCGCTCATGCCGCACGTGAAGAGCGGACAGATGAAGCCCATCGCCGTCACCACCTCTGAGCGCTATGCGGGCCGAGTAACGGCGGCCTTGGAGAACGCGAGCCGGACGATACTAGGGTCTGAGGCTGGGCCTGCGATGAACGCTCCGCCCACGCCTCACCCCTGGAGCCGACGATGACGCCCGCCCCGACCCTCGAACACGCCGCCCGCCTCGACGCTCAGGACCCGCTCGCGCACTGCCGCGAGCGCTTCACCCTGCCGCCCGGCGTGATCTATCTGGACGGCAACTCGCTGGGCGCGTTGCCCAGGTCGGTGCTCGCGCGCGTGGCCCGCGCGGTGGAGCACGAGTGGGGCGTGGGCCTGATCCGCTCGTGGAACGAAGCCGACTGGTATCCGGCCCCGCAACGGGTGGGCGGCCGCATCGCGCCGCTGATCGGCGCGCACGCCGACGAGGTCATCGTGGCCGACTCGACCTCGATCAACCTGTTCAAGGTGCTGGCCGCCGCGCTGCGCATGCGCGCGGGCCGGCGGCGCATCCTGGGCGAGCGCGGCAACTTCCCGACCGATGCCTATGTGGCCAGCGGCGCGGCCGAACTGATGAATGTCGAGTTCGTCGCCCTCGAACCGGAGGCGGTGGCCGCTGCCATCGACGAGCGTGTCGCCATCGTGTCGCTGACCCACGTCAACTACAAGACCGGCCGCATGTATGACATGGCCGGGATCACCCGCCGCGCCCATGCCGCCGGCGCGCTGGTGGTCTGGGACCTGTGCCACACGGCGGGCGCGATGTCCTGTGCCCTCAACGCCTGCCAGGCCGATTTCGCCGTGGGCTGCGGCTACAAGTACCTCAATGGCGACCCCGGCGCGCCGGGCTTCGTCTTCATCGCGCGGCGCCACCAGGAACTCGTGCACCAGCCGCTGACCGGCTGGTTCGGTCATGCGCGCCCGTTCGACTTCAGCGACGACTACGTTCCGGGCCGGGGCATGGCCGCCTGCTGGTCGGCACGCCTGCCCAGCTCAGCCTGATCGCGCTCGATGCCGCGCTGGATGCCTTCGACGGCGTCGACATGGAGGTGCTGCGGCGCAAGAGCGTGGCGATGACCGACCTGTTCATCCGCCTCGTGGAGCAGGAACTCGCCGGCTTCGGCTTCGGCCTGGCGAGCCCGCGCGACGCGGCCGAGCGCGGCAGCCAGGTTGCGCTGACGCACCCGCAGGGCTACGCGATCATGCAGGCGCTGATCGCCCGCGGCGTCATCGGCGACTTCCGCGCACCCGACATCCTTCGGTTCGGCTTCGCGGTGCTGTACCTGCGCTTCGCCGATGCGTGGGACGCGGTGGCGATCCTCAAGGACATCATGCAGTCGGGGGCCTGGCAGGCGCCGGAGTTCAGTCAGCGCAAGGCGGTGACCTGACAGCGGTGCAGCGTCAGCAAGCGATGAATGACGCGGAAGCCACAAGGCTGCAGAACCGCGCCAGGTCCACGTTGCCGCCGCTCACGAGTACGCCGACGCGCTGGCCGCCGGCGACCAGGAGGGCATGAAGGCATGAGAAACGGACACTATCCCTTGCCCCCGCTTCGGCCCGAGCTGCAAGCAGCCCACGACGAGATGGACGCCAAGGGGGATTACTTCGCCTATGCCGTGTGCCGCACCCATGACGGCCAGGCTTGGGAAGTGACCACCAGGCAAGGCGGTATGTATGCCGCGCTCGATGGCCGGTATCTCGACCACGACGAAGCGATGGCCGCCGGCGTGGCCTGGCTGCTGGAACAGCTCGACCGCGAGCCGACCGCCGACGAGGCGGCCTATCGGGCGCTATGGGAGGCGCAGGACTTTAGCCGCTAAAGACCGTTTTTAACGGTCGCTTTTAATATTAAAAGAACGTTCAAAAAGTGCGCTAACCCTATTGACGCAACCGAGCCGGGCCGGCACAATTAGGCACTGTCAGTTAATATCCTTCTGAGGTGCCGATGTGATTATTACCGTAGGAAACACCAAGGGCGGCGTCGGCAAGACGACGTTGGCCGTTCAGCTCGCTATCGCCCGCGCCTTGGCCGGGCGCGACGTGTGGCTGATCGACGGCGACCGCCAGGGCACGGCAGCGGCGGCCATCGCCGCGCGGGCCGAGAGTGGCCGGCAACCGGGGATTGCCTGTGCGCAATACGCGGACGGCCCGGCCCTGCGCGGCCAGGTTCAGCAGCAGCGGGACAAGTGGCAGGACATCATCATCGATGCCGGCGGCCGCGACTCGACCGCGCTGCGGGCGGCGCTGATCTTGTCCGATGTGCTGCTGGTGCCGTTCGCGCCGCGTTCCTATGACGTGTGGGCGCTCGATGACATGGCGGCGCTGGTGGATGAGGCCCGGAGCGTGCGCGACGGCTTGCGCGCCTTCGCCGTGATGAACCAAGCCGACCCCGGCGAGCACTCGGCCGACAACGCCGACGCGGCGGCAGCCGTGGCCGAGGTTCCACAGTTCGAGTACCTGGCAACCCCGATCCGGCGGCGCAAAGCGTTCAGTAATGCCGGCGGCGCGGGCCTGGCCGTGTCCGAGCTGGTCCCCCGCGACCCGAAGGCGATAGCCGAGATTGATAGTCTCGTTTCATCGCTTTTTAATATCCAACAAATCGCCTAACGGGAGTTTTTAGCATGTCAATACAGCGCAAACCCAAGACCGCCACGGCAACCGCCGCCCAGGATGCTTTCATCCAGGGGGCACCCGACGCCAGCAAGGCCGAACCGGCGGCCGCCTATGAGAAGGGCATCCCCAAGGGGCACAAGCGGCAGATCACCTTGACCATTGCGCCCGAGCTGCTGCGCAAGGTCGATGAGGTCGCCAAGCGCACCGGCCAGGCCCGCGCCGCCGTCATCAACATGGCGATTTTCCGCGCCTTGGAAGGCGATATTTTCCAGAGCTAAACGACATTCATAAAGAATGAAATTAATATCCAAGGGCAACCCATGAGCATTTGCGCCGCTTTAGCGGCTAAAACCAGGGCGAAGAAGGCCGAGCGGATAGCGCAGAACCTGGCCCAAGCGGCCCGCGAAAACGCGCAGCTCGGTTTGCCGGCACCGTGGCGGCTCAATGGCATTTGGCTGGTGCCGCTCGAATCCGGCCGCGTGAAGCCCATAGGGCCGGCACCGTGGCGGCGGCCCAGCAGGTAAGGGGAGAACACATGACCAAGCGCAACAACGGCCCGCAGCAGATTGGCGACCTGGTGGGCGGCCTGATCGTGAAGGCGCAGGCCAAGGCAGAGGACAAGACCAGGAAGCCCCGCGCCGGGGCCAAGATCACCCCGGCCGGCATCATCCTGACCGAGCAAGACCAGAAGCTGATCGAGGCCGGCGCAGAGATCGCCACCAACCCGCCGAGCGGCGAGGACATGGCTTTCACTCATGCGGTGTTGTGCCAGGTCGGTTTGCCTCGCGCTAAGGTCGAAGGCCGTGAGTTCATGCGGCAGTCCGGCGCGGCCTGGGTCAATGTCCAGGCAGGCTATCTGGACGAAGGGAAGGGGCCGGTGCTGCAACCTATCCCCTATGGCGTCATGCCCCGGCTTGGTCTGGCGTGGGTTTCCACCTTCGCCGTGCGCAACAAGGAGCGGGAGATTCCCATCGGCGACAGTGCCGCCGAATTCCTGCGGCTGATGGGGATGGAGAGCGACGGCCGCCGCTACACGACGCTACGGAAGCAGATGCACGCCCTCGCCGCCGCTCGCCTGCAACTCGGGTTCAAGGGGCGCACCTACAACGGCCAGCCGGTGCAGCAATTCGACGCCTGGGTGTCGAACAAGGACACGCAGCAGCGCGCCTTATGGCCTGGCGTCATGGTGCTGTCAGAGGACTACTACGGCTCCCTGATCGAAAGCGCCGTGCCGCTGGACAATCGCGCTCTGCACGCCCTGAAAGGTTCCGCGCTGGCCCTGGACGTGTATGCGTGGCTGGCCCACCGACTGCACCGCATCGAAGGCCGAGGTGTGACGTTGCACTGGAAGGCGCTGCGCGAGCAGTTCGCCCAGGAGTACCGAGGCAAAGACCCCGACAAGGACTTCAAGAAGGAGTTTTTGCCGGCGCTCAAGAAGGTGCTGGCCGTCTATCCGCAAGCGAGGGTGAAGCCTGTCACCGGCGGCGTGCTGCTGATCGGCTCGCCACCGCCCATCCCCTACAAGGGCGGCCCCACGGTTTAGCTAAACTTCGTGAAATCGCCCCCCCCTTGCAGCACCGCACCGGCCGCCCCCGAGATCGAGGCGGCCGCGTCGTTTCAGGGCTGACCAGGCATACGCCCCCCGGCCAGGCCCTGAACTGGGGACAAACCCTGTGGATAGCCGCACTTATCCACGTGAAATCGCCCCCCTTGGTTCGTGAAATCGCCCCCCCCTTGGGTGGCTTATCCACGTGAAATCGCCCCCCCTTGGTTCGTGAAATCGCCCCCCCCCTAAACCGGTACGGTTAAGCCTTTAAGTTTTCCTATAAATATTTGCCTGTAATTGGCAGGCCAAATCAGTGGAAAACTCAACCGACAGCGCGAACCGAAACGCCGTAGCGCCCTACGGGCGCGCCTACCCTCCGCGCTTCGCGCTCCGCCCCGCCGCCTAAGGCGTTGGCCTGCGCCTTCGGCGTGGCACCCCTGCGGGGTTCCCCCGGCTTCGCCGGCTCCCCCTCCGGCAATCGTGCTGGCCTACGGCCAGGCTGCTTAGCAGGGCGCGGCACGCCGCGCCGGTGGCAACTCCACCGCCTGCGCCCTTATCCAGCGCCACGCCCCGCTGAAAGGCCGCAAAAAACGGTTTAGCAGTGAAAAGCGGCTTGCCGAGGCCGTGCCCAACCTCAACTGCCGGCGCGAGCTGGGAAGGCCGCCGGGTTGAACGCCAAGGGAAAGGGCCAGCGGCCAGGCGCGGCCAGCATCGCCATTCCCGACGAGGAAGGCCCGGAACCACACCCAGGCCGCGCAGGAGCGCCTAGGAAGCCCAAAACCGGCGAGGGTAGGGGTAGGGTGCCGCCGACGCCGGAAAACGCCGCCACGGCCCGCACAAGGCCAATTTCGATCCCGACGCACTCCCGGCCGGTGCTAGCCCAGGCCCGGCGCGTAGTATTTCGCCGTATGGCTTGTAAATTGTAGTATGTAGTAGTATCATACAACATACTACAACGCTACATTTCATACAGGAGCAGCCTCTATGGCAGTCACGAAAGAGCAGATTTTTTCCGCCGCCGACGAGCTGGCCGCCGCCGGCCAGAAACCCACCCTTGAGGCCATCCGCCAGCGCACCGGCGGCAGCTACACCACCATTTCCCCGGCGCTGAACGAATGGAAGGCTCGGCAGGCCACGGCCGCCGCGCCGCTACGCGAGCCAGCACCCCAGGCCGTCGCCGACCGGCTGGCCGAGGTCGGGGCCGAGGTGTGGAGCATCGCCCTGGAACTGGCGAACGCCCGGCTTGCCGTTGAGCGGGAGGGGCTGGAAAAGGCCCGCGCCGAGCTGGAAGCCGACAGGGCCGAGGCGACCGAGCTTGCCGACCGCCTGGCCGCCCAGGTCGATGACCTGCAATCCCGCCTGGCGTCCATCGAGGCGGCCGAAGCGGCCGCACGCGGCGAAGCCGACGAGCTGCGCGGCCAACTGGCCGCCGCCCAGGAACAGGCGCACACCGCCGAGGCCCGCGCTCAGGAGATCGAACGCCGCGCCGGCGAGCTGCGCACGGAGCTGGACAGGGCGCACCAGGACGCCGAGCAGGCGCGCGAGGAACTGGCGGGCGTCCGCGAGGAAGCCGCGCGCCTGGCCGGGCAGCTCACGGCGCACCAGGAACAGAACGCCGCGCTGCTGGCCCGCATCCAGCCGGCGGCCGACCAGGACAAGCCGAAGGGGCGCAAGTGATGCGGGCAGGTCTGGCCGCGTTCGCGGTCATCCTGGCGGCGACAACCGCCCACGCCGGCGAGCTGCGCGGCCGGGTGGTGGCCGTCGCCGATGGCGACACGCTCACCATTCTGGACGCCGGCCGGCACCAGCACCGTATCCGGCTGGCCGAGATCGACGCGCCCGAAAAGCGGCAGCCCTTCGGCCAGCGGTCGAAGCAATCGCTTTCCGATCTTTGCTACGGCCGGGATGCCGCCATCGAGGACGGCGGGCGCGACCGCTACGGCCGCACCATTGGCCGCGTGAGCTGCGCGGGCATTGACGCCAGCGCCGAACAGGTGCGGCGCGGTATGGCATGGGTTTTCGACCGCTATGCGACCGACCGGAGCCTCTACGCGATCCAGGACGAGGCGAGGGCGGCTCGGCGTGGCCTATGGATCAACACCGCGCCGGTGCCGCCGTGGGAATACAGGGCGAAACGATAGGAAATGCACTGTTTTTAATGTTAAAACCAGTGCATCTATCGGGCTGATATTGACTCTTGAGGGGCGGCTTTAGCCGCTGAAGATTACTGCCCGCCGCGCCGCTGGCGAAATGCCGCCAGGTCGATCACGTCCGCCGTGCGCCGCGTCGCAGTCTGCATCGGTGTGGCCGGGGCAGGGCGGCCGGGTTCCGCCAGGCGCTGCCGCCGGCGGAACAGTTCGAGCAGGAACGACCCCAGGAAGATGCCGGGGATGAACGGCAGCACGATCAGGACGCCCAGGGCCGAGGCCAGCGCCCGGAAGGGCTTGGCGAGCCACCGCAGCGGCCCGCGCAGCAGATCGGCCAGCAGGCCGTCGAGCAGCCAGAGCGCCACGGCCAGGACGAAGCCGCCGGCGGCGACCGTCATCACCGCGCCGCCGCCGAACCAGACGGCCAGGCCGAGCAGCAGCAGATAACCGATGACGACGAAAACCCACATGGCCGCGCCCGTCAGCTATGGTAGGGGTTCGCATCGAACCGCCCGGCATACTCGGGATCGGCCAGGTAGTTCAGCCGGTCGAGCAGGTAGGGATATTCGCCCTTCACCAGCACGATGGGCTTTTCCGGCCCCAGGCGCATGACCTCATCCGGCGTCAGCAGCTCGCGGCCGGCGAACTGCTGGCTTGAGCCGCTGGACTTGCCCCGGTTCAGGGAACCGCCACCGCCGGAAACGCCGGCGCCGCTGTTGCGGCCGGTGTTCTCCGTCTCAAACTCAATCGTGGCTTTGCCCAGGCTGTCGCTGATGTACTTGGCCGTGTCGTAGTCGTCCGTGCCAAAGAACGACTTGGCGCTGTTCGCCAGGAAGGTTTGCCACTTCGGATAGACGCCCTTCAACTGGCTCAAGTCCTGGATGAACACCCAGAAGGCTAGGCCGTAGCCGCGCATCAGGCTAACCGCGTCCTCGATCTGCTTCATGTAGCCGAGCTGGCCGAACTCATCGAGCAGGAAGGCGACCCGGTGCATGGGTTGCGTGGTGCTCGACGTGATGGCCGCGATCACGGAGCCGATGAAGGCCCGGACAAAGCGGGCATTGGGGCCGATCTTGTTGGCGGGCAGCACCATGTAGACCGTCATCAGTTCGGCCTTCATGTTCGCCAGGTTGAAATCGGAGCGCGACACGGCCGCCGCGATCCGTGGATCATCCATAAAGGCCGTGCTCTTCTGCGCCGTGGAAATCACCGAGCCGCGTTCACGGTCGGGCATCCCCATGATGGTGTTTGCCGCCCGCGCCGGAAGGCCGAAAGCGGCCTTTTCGTCGGCGGCCATTTCGGCCAGGGTCTCAAAAAGCACTTCCTCGCCGGCGGTCAGGATGCGCCGCACTTCGGGCAGATTGCGCCGGCCTTCATCCAGGCCGGCAACGTGCAGCATCAGCCCTTGCAGCAGCGTCCGGGCCGACTCGTCGAAGTGCGCCTGCCCCTTCGGGTCTGGAATCACCAGGCAGTCAGCCAGCACGGCCGATTCACCGACGCATTCCGGGTCACTCGTATCGAGGCGATCCAGCAGGTTGAAGGCGTGCGCCTCGCCCTTGGTCACGCCGAACGGATCGACCACGAAAACCTTATGCCCCAGCTCGCGGCGGGCGCGAGCCGTCACGGCCGCGTTTTCGCCCTTCACGTCGAGCACCAGGGCCGAGCCGGGATAGTCAAGGAGGTTCGGAATTACCGCGCCAATGCCCTTGCCGGAGCCGGTCGGGGCGACCGTCACGACGTGGCCGGTAAAGCGGAAACGCTGATCGAGGCCGGCGGGCGCATCGGCCACCCGGCCCAGGGCAAAACCGGCGGGCTTGCCGGGCGCGACCAGGTGCCCGGCCTGGCGGATTTCCGCGACCGTGCCCCACCTGGCCGACCCATGCGTGACCGGCTGCGCGCCGGGCGCGGAAGCGGCCTGAACAGCGGCCGCGCCGATGCTGGCAGCGCCGCCCGGTTCGCCCTGCAAACCGGCCCGCAGGTTGTCCAGCCAGGCCCCCAGGACGCGCAGCCGATGGCCCAGGGTGGAGCCTTCGCCGAGCTTGGACGCCAGCGCGCCGCAGATGCGGCCGCCTTGCGCATACATGGCATAGGTGCCGACCAGGGTTGCCGCGATCATGGCCCAGGACGGCAGGAACGGAACCAGCACGAACGCCAGCACCATTGCCGACCCCGGCAGCAGGTAGGCGAGGGCGGCCGCGCTCGCCAGCGTGATCGGGTTTTGCTTGCGCTTCACGGCCACCACGACCGCGCCGAGCATCAGCACGAACAGGACGAAGAAGAAGATGCCCCAAACCTCGGTGATGCGCCGGGCGAACCCGCCGAAATAGCCGCTTGCCGTGCTGCCGGAAAGCTCCTCCCGGCGCGTCGCGGCCTTCTGCTCAACCTGGCCGCGATACTCCGCTAGAACCTTGTCGCCTTCCGCAGCCGCCAGCCCCTTCACGAACTCGACGCCCCGCGTCACGGACTGCTGCACCACATTGACGCCGGCGGTAGCCGCCGCCGCCGGGCGCTGGCCGTCCAGGCCGCCGGAAATCCGGGCGCTGAACTCGTCCAGATTCGCCGCCGTTCCCAGGCCCGCGTTCTGCAAGAAAAGGCCGAGGTCGGCGCGGTACAGGCTGAGGATGTTCGCCGCGCCAGCGGCGTTCCGGCTCGCCAGCGCGGCCGCTTCCATTTCCTTCAAGACTGGCAGCAATTCGGCCCACTTGGCGCGGTAGGCGTTCCAGTCTCCGGCGTTCGTCGCCATCGCCAAATCCTGCTGCCCAATGTCGAGCTTTTGCAGGTTCGCTTCCCACGTCCGGTAGGTCGATTCCTGCGCGTCACAAATGCGCTTCACCCAGGCGTCAGCGTCGGCCGCGCCGTAGAGCTTTCCGGCTTCGGCCGCCGGGTTGCATTCGGGGAAAACGCGGGCGTGCGCCGTTGTCGCCAGAGACAGGCAGAACACGCCGAAAAACACCGCCACCACGGCGGCCCACAATCGCGCTGCTAGAGCTTCAAAATCCATCATGCTTCACCTCTCTGTCAGGTAGAAATTGACGGCTAGGAACGGTTGCCGCCGTCCTCTCCATCATCGGAAAAAGCCTCATCGCCGGCCGCCTCAAAGCGCGCTTTGGCGGCGTCAGCGTTCGGCCCTTTGAGCGCGCCGGCCGCGAGGGTCAAAGCGCCCAAGATCACGGATGCCGGATAGTCCGCCATGCCGGACTTGATGACCAAGCCGCCAAGCTGAATCTTGCGGCGTGCATCTTCTTTCCTGGCGTTCATCCGAAGGCGTCCCAAATCGCGGTCAGTTCGTGCCAGGCGCTGCCGGAGCCGGAGCAGCTTGCTGGGTTTCGCCTTTGCGAAATTTCGAGGCGATAGCCTCAAACTCCTTCCGCATGGCGGCGTCGTCAATGTCGAGATCGCCGAGACCGGCGGCAATGGCAATCTTGCCAATGCGTTCGGCGGCCTTGCTTTCGAGTTCGGCCAGTTCAGCCTTGATGCGGTTCAGCTCGGCCAGCTTGTCGGCCTTGCGTTCGGATAGGGTCTTTCGTGCCATCGTTACAGCTCCTTTCGTGATTGCGGGTTATGCCCGCGTGATGTTAGCACCTTGCGAGGCTGGTAGGGAAGGCGCGGCGCTGGTATAGTCATGCAGCGAAGCGAAATGCGCACTTACGGGTTGCTGCGCAACCCTCATGCGGCCGGGGATACCCAGGCACCCCTTTTTAGCGGCTAAAACGCCAAGGGAAGATATGGCGATCTATCACCTGAACACGCACACGATAGGGCGGGCGGCCGGGCATAGCGCCGTGGCCGCTGCCGCCTATCGGTCTGCGTCGAAGCTGGTAGATGAGCGCACCGGGGAAGTGTTCGACTTCACCCGGAAAGGCGGCGTCCTGTCGGCCGAGATCGTCACGCCCGCAGGCGTGCCGGTTCCCGAGCGCGCCGCCTTGTGGAATGCCGCCGAAGCCGCCGAGAAGCGCAAGGATGCGCGAGTGGCCCGCGAGTGGCGGGCGGCCCTGCCGCACGAGCTGAACGAAGCCGACCGGCGCGAGCTGGCAACGCGCATGGGGCAGGCTATCGCCGACCGCTACGGCGTGGCCGTGGATGTCTGCATCCACGCCCCGGACAGGGAAGGCGACGACCGGAATTTTCACGTTCACATGCTGGCGACCACGCGCACTATTCAGGCCGATGGAACGCTGGGCGCGAAGGCCGTCATTGAGCTGGCGAACAAGGATCGGCAGAAGGCTGGCATTCCAGGCACCAGCCAGGGCGACATTACCGACATTCGCCGCGAGTGGGCTGAGCTGACAAACGAGGCATTGGAGCGGGCCGGCATTAGCGCCCGCGTCGATCACCGCAGCTATGCCGACCAGGGCATCGAGCTGACCCCGACCCGTCACATTGGCACCGATGCCGTGGCGATGCAGCGGCGCGGCCTGGAAGGCGTGGAGCGCATCGACCTGCACAACGCAGACCGGCAGGAGCAAGCCCGCCAGATTGCCGAGCGGCCCGAGATCATCCTTGACAAGATTACGGCCACCCAAGCCGTTTTCAGCCGCCGGGAGATTGCCGCCGAGCTGAACCGCTACATTGACGACGCCGAGCAGTTCCAGGCGCTTCTAGCGAAGCTGGAAAACTCGCCGCACCTGGTCGAGCTGGAGCCGGCCACAGGCCGCCATCCGGCCAAGTTCTCCACCCGCGAAATGATCGACACCGAGCGGGCAATGGTGGCGAGCGCCGAGCGTCTGGCTGGCAGCGGCAAGCATGGCGTTTCCACGGCCATCGTGAATGCCGTCATTGATGGAGTCGGCACCCTTTCGGACGAGCAGAAAAACGCCGTGCGCCACGTCACGCAGGCCGGCAGTTTGGCCGTGGTGATCGGTGACGCCGGTACCGGTAAATCGTTCAGCATGAAGGTTGCCCGTGAGGCGTGGGAGGCGGCCGGCTACAACGTGCGCGGCGCGGCCCTGGCCGGCAAGGCAGCCGACGAATTGCAGGCCGGCAGCGGCATCGACAGCCGCACGCTGGCATCCCTTGAATTTGCCTGGAAGAACGGAAAAGACAAACTCACTTCCCGCGATGTTCTGGTGATCGACGAAGCGGGCATGATCGGCAGCCGCCAGCTTGGCCGCGTGCTGAAAGCCGCCGAGCAGGCCGGGGCAAAAGTCGTCCTGCTGGGCGACGACAAGCAGCTTGCCGCCATAGAGGCGGGCGCGGCTTTCCGGGGCGTGGTGCAGCATGTCGGCGCGGCAGAAATCACCGAGGTTCGACGCCAGAAAGAGGCATGGGCGCGTGCCGCCGGCCAGGAGCTTGCGCGCGGTTCCGTTGCCGATGGCTTGGCGGCCTATGCCGAGCGCGGCCACGTCAAAATCCACGACAGCCGCGAGGCCGCACGCGAGGCCCTGGCGGCCGCGTATGTGGGCGACCAGGGCAAGGGTAGCCAGATCATCCTTGCGCACAGCAATAAGGACGTGCAGGCGCTCAATGAAGCCGTGCGCCAGGCCCGCAAAGAACGCGGCGAGCTGCGCGGCACGGCCCGCTTTATGACCGAGCGCGGCGGCCGGGAATTTGCCCCAGGCGACCGCCTGGTGTTCTTGCGCAACGACCGCGAGCTGGACGTGAAAAACGGCACCCTTGGCACCGTCGAGCGGGCCGAAAATGGCCGCCTGGCCGTGCGCCTGGATAGTGGCGAAATGCGCGAGTTCAGCGCCGGGCAATATGCGGCCGTCGATCACGGCTACGCCGTCACGATCCACAAGGCCCAGGGCGTGACCGTGGATCGCGCCTATCTGCTGGCGACCCCCGGCATGGATAGAAGCCTTGCGTATGTCGGCATGACTCGGCACCGCGAGGCGGCGACCTTGTTTGCAGGAGCCGACGACTTCACCGACCGCCGCGCCGGCCGCCTGGTCGATCATGGCGCAGCGCCCTACGAGCACGACCCGAAAAACGGCCTGTCCTACTTCGCCACGCTGGAGAACGACAAGGGCGAACGGCACACAATTTGGGGCGTCGATCTTGAACGCGCCATTGCGGCCAGCGGGGCGAAGCGAGGCGACCGTATCGGCCTGGAACATGGCGGCTCTGAAACCGTCCGCCTGCCGGACGGCACCACGGCCGAGCGCAACACCTGGCACGTTCGCACCGCGCCCGAGCTGGCCGCCGGGAAGCTGACCCAGGTGCTGGGCCGCGAGCGGCCGAAGGAAAGCACCTTGGACTTTGCCGACCGTCGCGGCTTCGATGGCGAAAGCGTGGTGCGCCGCTGGATCGAGCGCGGTCGGGCGAAGGTGGCCGAGCTGGCCGGGAAGATGCAGCGCGCCATGCGCCGCAGCTTGGAGCGCCACGGCCGCCCCGACCTCATGCCCGCGACCGACATTGCCGGCCGTCCGGCCGTGCAGCGGCCGCAGCAGATCGAGCAGCCGGCAGCGCCGCAGCGGCCCCAGGCCGAGCGCCCGGCCCCCGACCCGCTGGCCGGGTTTCGCGCTGGCGTCGAGCGTGCCGAGGCGGCCGGCGGCGGCTTGGCGCTGGACGTGGCGAAGGCACAGCTTGCCGTCGCCCAGGAGTTCCAGGCGGCCGGGAAAGACCCCCGGCACCATGCGGCCGCGATCATGCAGGAAGGCCAGCAGAGGGCCTTTGCGGGCCTGGCGCAGCCGTCCCAGGCCAAGGCCGAGCCGGAGCGCCCTGCGGCCGTCCAGGTCAGCGAGCAAGACCGCAAGCGGGCCGAGATGTACGCCAAGCGAGAGGCCGACCAGTTCAAGGCGCTGGCCGTGAAGCGGCAGGCGGGCTTTGCGGGCTACACCGACCGCAACCCGAGCGCCTGGCGCGAGCTGCCGGCCGAGCTGCGCGAGCGCATCGAGCGGTTCAACGCTCTGCCGAAGGAGCGCCAGGCCGTCGAGCTGGACAAGATGCAGCGCGAGCTTGCCGACAGGTATGCACGCGACCCGAAGGAGATCGAGCGCAGCCGGCAGCGGCAGCGCGAGCAGGAACGCGGCAACGGCGGTTTGAGCCGGTGACGCGCCGTTTTCAACCAACCAGGAGCACGCACCATGAGCACAGAACCGACGAACGACGAGCTGGCCCAGGGCTACGCCAAGCAGATCGAGCAGGCGCAGCAGCGGCGCGAGGCGAAAGACCTTGAGCGGCTGGAACGCCACGGCCAGGCGGCCGCGCAGCAGTCCCAGGCCATCGAGGCCGAGCAGAAGCAAGGCCAGCAGGGCCAGGGCTTCGAGCTGGACGCCAGCCAGAAAGTCGAGCTGAACGAGATCAACGGCCAGCAGGCAAAGACGCTGGCAAAGGAATTGAACCGGGACAACGAGAACGGCGACCAGGTGAAGCAGGCCCGCGCCCGCGAGATCGCCGAACGGTTCAAGGAGAAGGCGGCGCGCGACCGGGAGCAGTCCCGCAGCTTTAGCCGCTGAAAGGCGGCGCCAGGGCGGCGGCAACCGGCCCAGGCGCCTAACCACAACCCCATCCGACAGAGGGATGAAATCATGGCTGAAACCAATGTTACCGGCGGCGCCCGCCGCGAGCTAACGAAATACCGCGTGACCTTTGCGGCTGCACTGGCCGGGCTGGCGCTGGCGGGCTGGATGATCCAGGCCGCCTATGAGCAGCACATCGAGGTTCTGCGCATCGGCGACCAGACCGGCGAGCGGCTGCAAATGCGCGGCCTGATCGAGCAGGAGGGCGCACGGCATGGGCAGCGTTAAGGCCTGGCGGCAGGCCGCCCTTGCCGCCTACATTGCCGCCGGCGCGGCGCTGTCCGCAGCCGGCTACACCCTGGCGTCCACGCAGGCCAATGTGAACGCCATCGCGTCCGCGCAGCAGCGCCTTAGCGATGCCGGCTGGCGCGACCACCTGGCCGGCGACCATGAAGCCAGCGCACGGCGTGCCGCCGGCGAAGGCCTGGCGCTGGACAAGCGCCCCTGCCCTGCCCCCGACTGGCCGGCGGTTGCCGGGCGCGTCATGCCTTCCGTGGTCATGGTGGCCGTCATCGAGCAGGCGAAGGGCGACGGCAGCAGTAACCGCGCATGGCTTGTCCCTGGCGTGCAGACGAACCTTGCGACCGCCATCCTGACCCGGTATCGCGCCTGGCAGGCCGGATGGGCGCAAGCCGACAGCGAACGCGAATGGGTGACGATGGGCGCGGGTTTCCTGATCGGTGACGGCCGCCAGGTGGCGACCGCCGGGCATGTTCTCAGCGGCACCGAGGCGGTGCGCGTCAAGCTGGCATCGGGCGAATGGCGGCCGGCCCGCGTGGCTGGGGTTAATCCATCCCTGGACGTGGCCTTGCTGCGCATCGAGGGCGAGCCAGGCCGGCCGGTGAAGCCTGCACCTGCCATGCCCCGGCAGGGGCAGGCCATCGCGGCCGTGGGCGCACCCAACGGCTGGGGCTTTTCCCTGTCGGCCGGGATCGTGAGCCGCTACGGCGAGGCCTCCGGGATGTTCCAGACGCAGCCCATGATGCAGATCGACGCCCCTGTGGCTGGCGGTAACTCCGGCGGCCCGGTGTTCAACACCAGAGGCGAGGCTGTGGGCATGGTTAGCTTCGGCAAGGGCGCATTCAATCAGGCCGTGCCCATCGGCCAGGTGCTGGAGGTGGCAGGCGAGATCGAGCGCCGCGCCGCGATCATCAGCCCTTGCCAGGCGAAAGCGAACGGCGAGGCCTGCGGATAAGAGCGCAGCGCCAGGAAGCGGGCCACGCCATTCCTGGCGATGCTGCAGGTCGCCGTGCCGCTGCTCGGCATCGTCGTTTCCGGCGATACAGGCCCGCCCTGGGCCGGCTCGGCATCGTCGGCTTTGACGGTGCTGCAGGTCAATGGCCGGGGCGAGGCCGTGGGCCTTGTGAGCCACAGCGCCGGGCCATTCACCCAGGCCGTGCCCATCGGCCGCGCCTTGGCCGTGGCGGGCTTGTAGAGGCAACCAGGAACAGCAAGGGCGGCCAGGTCGCCGCCCTTTTCGCTTCCGGGCCTGCACCGTCAGAAATGGCGATGCTGGCCAGCCCTACCCGTCCAGGCCGTGCATGGCCCTGGCCCGCGCCGCGACTTCGCAGGCGTGCTGGATATAGGCCGGGTCGGCCGTAGCTTCGGCGTCGGCCAGGAACGCGGCCACGGCCTCGGCACTGGTCAGGCACTCGGCCGGGTCATAGGGCGTCAGCACTTCACGGCCGACCGCCGGCGCATCCACCCATTCGCGTTGCTCCGGCGGCAATGGATACTGGCCGGATGCTTCGGCTTCGGCCAGCAGCTCATCGAGCGTGTGGCGCACCTGGTCGGGCGTGACGGCGCGGGCCGGGTCGGCCTTCAATGCGTCATAGGCCGGGCCGGCCTTCTCATGCAGCCAGCTTTCCAGGTTTTTCGGGTCGGTCATCGGCGAGCCTCATCGAGCCAGGCCAGCGTTTCGGCGTCACGGGCGGCCACGCGGGCCACCAGCTCGCGCACCAGGACGGCTAGGCTCATGCCGTGCGCGGCCGCAACGGCGGCGGCTTCGGATTTCACGGCCGCAGGAACGGTGGCGCTGATGGTGGCGGTTTCGTTGCTCATGTCCTTCCCTTCTCTCGAATGCGAGCCGCCAGCGCGGCTAGGCGTTGCGGGTCTCGCGTTTCGCATTCCCAGACTACCAGGGCCGTCCAGCCGGCGGCGGCCAGCTCGGCCAGGTGGCGGGCGTCACGCGCCACGTTCCCATCCAGCTTCCGGTTCCAGTAGTCCGGGCGAGATTTCGGCCGGGCGGCTGCCTCGCAGCCGGGATGCTGATGCCAGAAACACCCATGCACGAACAGCGCAACGCGCCGGCTTGGAAACACCAAGTCAGGAACGCCGGGAAGGCGTCGATCATGGAGCCGGTAGCGCAGGCCTGCGGCGTGGAGGAAGCGCCGCACGATCATTTCCGGCCCCGTGTCGCGGGAACGCACAGCCCGCATGGTGTGGCTGCGCTGTTCCGGCGTCTCGCTCATTGGCGAAATTCGATTTTCAGGCTCGGGTCGGTTTCGACTTCTTCCACGATCTCGTTATAGCGCGTCACCACGTCGCCGACCGCGACGCGCCGGCCTTCGGCCGCGAACTTGCCCAGCTCGTAGAGGTTCAGGGCTACGAACTGTTCAACCTCGAAAACGTCGATGCGTTCGCCCAGGCCGGCATTCTCGGCCAGCCCTTCGGCAACCGTCAGCCCTCGCGCTGTCGTGACGATGATCGGCCGGTGGCCGTTGTCTATGTTGTCGCGGCAACGGCCAATGACCGCTTCGCCGGGCGCCGTGGTGACGTGGATAGCCACATCGCCAATGAAGAAATCGCCGTTGCGGCCTGATTGCGCGTCGGACGTTGAAAAGCTGTTGTGCTCGAAGTTGCCGGCGCCTAGGGCGCAATCGAGCTTGGCCCCGACCAGGTGTTGCAGCACCGCGCCGGCATACTGCATCCCCGGCGTGTTGCGCTGCCGTTCTTCGGCTTGGGCGATCACGTCGCGCACCAGCGTTCGCAGGCTGCGCGAGGCATCCAGGCGAATCTTGAACGGCTTGGCCGAAAAGAACTCATGCACGCGCTCAATCCAGAACGCTTCCACGGCATCGAGATCGACCGCACCGCCGGCGGCCTGGCCGTTGAGGAACGCCACATACTCGCGCATGTTGCTGATGCTGCCGCGACTGGTGCGCCCGCCTTCAGCGGCTAAAACGCGGGTGATGCCGTGACGGTTCAGCACCGCTTGCACCGCGCCTTTGCCCAGGCCGAGAACCTGGCCGCCGGCGTCGGTCAGCAGCTTGTCGGGATCGAGCGGCAAGCCCATCTTGCGCGCGTGCTGGGTGACGACCAGCGCCACGCACAGCGGGCCTTTGCGGTTGAATTTTCGGTCTTTGTTGAAGTCCCGCAGGGCCGTTAACAAATCCGTCATTACGCTGCCTTCTTCTCGACCGCCAGGGCCGCCGCTAACAGCGGTTCTAGGATGTGTTCGGCCAGGAAGCGCACGACCGGCACGGCCACGCCGTCGCCGGCCAGGTGATAAGCGTCGTTGTAGTTCTTGGGCAGTATGTAGGTGTCCGGCAGCCCCATGAGGCGGGCCGCTTCACGCGGCGACAGCAGGCGCGAACGAACGCGCTTGCCCTCGATCACCATGATGGTTTGACGGCTCGAACCTCCAACGGGCGTGCGCAGGCAGCCGGCCACGTCATCGAAGCGGATTTCGGCGCGCTGCACCTTCTCGCCGTTCGGGCCATCGGCGCGGGTACGCTTGTAGATCGTGCCCACCACTCGGCCGCCGGCCTTCTTGGCCGCCGCGACTTTCGCCAGGTTGTGCGGGTTCATCATGCCCAGCAGCTTCTTGGTTTCGGCCGCCGTGTGCCAAGCGACGCCGTGCGGCTCATCTTCCACCAGGTCGGCAAAGATCGACGTGCGCGCCGGAGGCGCCGGCAGGCGCCACCATATCCAGGAGCCTTGCGAACGCTTCGAGAGCTTGCCGTATGCCTCGATCAGCGCGGACGGATGCCATTCCCCTTCCGGGCCATCGGCGACCAGGGCGCGAGGAATCGGCGAGGACTTGCGCACGCCGATGATGAACAGACGGGGCCGCGACTGCGGGACGAAATGCACGGCGTTGATGATGACCGCGCCGAAGCGATAGCCCCCGCCGGCGAGCGCTGCGCAAATGGCGGCGAAGTCCTTGCCGCCGTGCGAGCTGAGAGCGCCAAAGACGTTTTCGAGCACGACCATGCGCGGCGCCCGGTCTTCCTCGCCCAGCGCCTTGACGAGCTTCCAGAACGGCCAGAACGTGCCGGAGCGTTCGCCCTTGAGGCCGGCGCCGGCGCCGGCCAGGGAAAGGTCTTGGCAAGGGAACGAGGCCCAAGCCAGGTCAGCCGCGCCCGGCAGATCGGCCGTGGTCAGCGCGGCCACGTCGCCGACGCGCAGATGATCGGCACCCCAGTTCGCGGCGTAGCTGGCCGCCTTCTTCGGGTCGAAGTCATTGGCGAGCAGGCATTGCCAGTCGTCACCCAAGCCGGCGCGCGCCATGCCGCCGCCGGCGAAGAACTCATAGAAGCTCGCCATTTACGCCCCCTCCCCTGCGCTGGTTGATTGGCCCGCCGCTCCGTTGCGCGCCAGCTTTTCCTGCACGGCTTCGGTGATCCAGGTATTGCGCGAGACGTTGCCCGCGCGGCGCGAGCATTCCGCGTCGATGGCTTCGACCATTTCGGCCGGTAGGCGCATGGTGAAGCGCTCCAGGCGAGAGCGCGAATCTTTGTGAGCGGCTTTCGTTGTCATGGGCGCCAGTATGGCGCCACTTTGGTGCATTGTCCAGGCGACTAGACGGCGGCGCATTGGGGCCGGTGGAGCGCGCCAGGCGCATATTGTCATTTTCAGAACACGACTGCACCAATTGAATGGGCATAACGGCTGTTGTGCAGCCCACTCCTGACAGACCGATATCAGCAGTCGGCTGCACCAATCTCGTCTATGCTTAATACTCGTGTGCACCAAAGCGAGGTGAGCATGGCGACCGATACCGTACCGATTGCCGAGCACGGCGTAGCCACCCTGCCAGAACAGGCATGGGAGCGAGCGCGTCGTCGTGCGGAGATCATTGGGCCGCTGGCGCAGTCGGAGACGGTCGGGCATGAAGCGGCCGACGCGGCAGCCCAGGCACTGGGTTTGTCCCGGCGGCAGGTCTACGTCCTGATCCGCCGTGCCCGGCAAGGTTCGGGACTGGTCACTGACTTGGCTCTTGGGCAGTCGAGCGGTGGCAAAGGTAAAGGCCGCTTGCCGGAGTCGGTCGAACGCATCATCCGCGAGCTGCTGCAAAAGCGCTTCCTGACCAAGCAGAAGCGCAGCCTAGCGGCGTTCTACCGTGAGGTCGCGCAGGCTTGCAAAGCGCAAAAGCTGCGGGTGCCGGCGCGCAACACCGTGGCGTTGCGAATCGCCGGCCGCGATCCGCGTGAGGCCGTTCGCCGCCGAGAAGGCAAGGATGCGGCCCGCAACCTGCAAGGTGTCGGCGGTGAGCCTCCCGCCGTTGCCGCGCCACTGGAACAGGTGCAGATCGACCACACGGTCATCGACCTGATCGTGGTGGACGAGCGCGACCGGCAACCGATTGGCCGTCCGTACCTCACCATTGCCATCGACGTGTTCACCCGCTGCGTGGTCGGCATGGTGG
>NZ_JBHTBX010000021.1:0-26017 GCF_042665135.1 Hydrogenophaga bisanensis | reverse complement strand
GAAAGAAGCCTTGAGAAAAAAGTGGTGAGCGCACCCGCCCGGCGCGAGCTGGTGCGCCACATGATCGGCTGCGGACTGAGCGAACGCCGTTCACTGCGGATCATCGGCATGAGCGCCAGCGCCTACCTGCCGCGTCTGCGGATCCAGGGCGTGCAGTTGCTGTGCGCTGATCATGGGTGGCTATCGTGCCGCGCTCCAGCGTTGCACGCATCGGTACATCCGGCAATTGCCAGTGACCGATCAAATCACCCGGATGATCCCTGCATCGCCCAGCCGTTGCCACGGCAAGCCCAGCACCAACGCGTCAAACTGCGTGCGAGATAGCGGTAGTGTGCTGACCACATCGTTGGCCCAGGCGAATTTGCCGATGTTCAGGCGCCGTGCTGCCAGCCACACCCCGATGCCGTCGTGCACCAGCACCTTCATGCGATTGGCTCGCCGGTTGGCGAACAGGTAGGCATGGTGTGGGTGCGCCTGACCAAAGACCTGCACCACGCGAGCCAGTGCGGCCTCGGTGCCCACGCGCATGTCCAGCGGTTGTACCGCCAGCCACCAGGCGTCCACGCGGATCATCGAAGCAACTCTCGCAGCCAGGCTGCACACTCGGCAGCAGCCGCTGTCGGCCAAGACACCTTGATCGCGGTGGTGCCGTGCTGCAGCTCGATACGGATCTCATCGGCAGGCGCTGACGCCAGCGGTGCGGGCACGGCCAAGGGCAAGAAGTGCAGTGGCACGCGCGCCGCTGGCATGTCACTGCAAGCGGCGGGGATGTCTGTCTTTGACACCGGCGGCGTGCCTGTGCGCGCCTCGGCTTCAATCACCCACTTGCGAACCATGTTCGCGTTCAGGCCGTTGGCCAGCGCGACGGCCGCAATCGACACGCCAGGCTGACGGCATGCCTGCACCACTCTTTCCCTGAACTCCGGCGCATGCCGCCGCCGTGTCCGCCTGCTTGGCAACTCGATTCCCAAAGTGTTCATGTGTCCGCAATGAAGTTACGCGGACACGAGCATCCTTGGTATCCCGCTCGGGCTCAAGATGACTTTGCCGGACGGATACGGTGCACGACGGCATCGGGGTGTGGCTGGCAGCACGGCGCCTGAACATCGGCAAATTCGCCTGGGCCAACGATGTGGTCAGCACACTACCGCTATCTCGCACGCAGTTTGACGCGTTGGTGTTGGGCTTGCCGTGGCAACGGCTGGGCGATGCAGGGATCATCCGGGTGATTTGATCGGTCACTGGCAATTGCCGGATGTACCGATGCGTGCAACGCTGGAGCGCGGCACGATAGTCACCCATGATCAGCGCACAGCAACTGCACGCCCTGGATCCGCAGACGCGGCAGGTGATGCTGTCGCTGCTCGAGCAGATCCGCGCCAAGGATGCCCTGATCGCGCAGCGCGAGCAAGAAGCTGCGTTCAAGCAGGCCCTGATCGACAAGCTCACGCACGAGATGGCGGTTCTCAAGCGGCTGAAGTTCGCGGCGACCAGCGAGCGTTTTGCCAGCACCCTGGCACCCGAGCAGAAGAGCCTGCTGGAGGAGACGCTGGAGACTGATCTGGCCGAACTCGACCGGGAGCTCGATCACGAGCGTGGCCAGGGCAAGGACAAGGCCGAGAAGAAGGCACCCAAGCGTGCCCCGCTGCCGCCAAACCTGCCGCGCCGGGATGTAGCGCACGAGCCGGCCGACACCCGCTGCGGCTGTGGCCAACCCATGCAGCGCATCGGCCAGGACGTGGCCGAGAAGCTGGACTACCAACCGGGCGTGTTTACTGTGGAGCGCCATGTGCGCGGCAAGTGGGCATGCCGCTGCTGCCAGAAGTTGGTGCAGGCGCCAGTCCCGCCGCACGTCATCGACAAGGGGATCCCGACGGCTGGTTTGCTGGCACACCTGCTGGTGGCCAAGTTCATGGACCACCTTCCGCTGTACCGGCAGGAACATATCTTCGAGCGCGCCGGCCACTTGATCGCACGCTCGACCCTGGCGCAGTGGGTGGGCGAGTGCGGCGCACAACTGCAGCCACTGGTGCAGGCGCTGGCCGACGAACTGCGCCGCCATGTGGTGCTGCACGCCGACGAGACGCCGGTGGCGATGCTCAAGCCCAAGCACCTGAGCGACGGCAAGACACACAGGGCCTACATCTGGTCGTACTGCACGACCAGCGCCAACCCGACGAAGGCCGTGGTGTTCGAGTTCTGCGAGACGCGCAGCGGCGAGAACGTGCGCGAGTTTCTCAAGCTGGACACGCCCCGCGCGTGGCAGGGCACGTTGGTAACCGATGGCTTCAGCGGCTACACCGCCACCACGACCAAGGGCGTGACCTCGGCGCAGTGCATGGCGCACGCCAGGCGAAAGTTCAACGATCTGTGGGCCAACCACGGTAGCGAGGTGGGCCGCAAGGCACTGCTTTATCACCAGAGCCTGTTCAGGATCGAGCGCGAGATCGAGGAACTGCCCAGCGATGAGCGACGACGGATACGCCAGCGCAAGTCACGGCGGGTACTGGCTGTCTTCCATCGTTGGCTGCTGGCTCAACGGCAACTGGTGCCGCCTGGATCGGCGACGATGAAGGCCATCGACTACAGCCTCAAGCGCTGGAGAGAGCTCACCCGTTTCGTCGATGACGCTGACGTACCGATCTCCAACAACTGGGTGGAGAACCACATCAGGCCGATTGCCCTCGGACGAGCGAACTGGCTGTTCGCCGGTAGCCTGCGTGCAGGCAAACGGGCTGCGGCCATCATGAGTCTGCTGCACTCAGCACGCATCAATGGGCACGAGCCTTACGCGTACCTCAAGGACGTGCTTGAGCGCTTGCCAACCCATCCGGCCAGCCGTATCGAAGAACTGCTACCGCATCGTTGGTCGCCGGCCATCTGAGGGGCGACGACGGCATCGTGCAGGCGGTCAAGATGACTTTGCCGGACGGATACGTCCTTCAGGACTTGAGCCGGCGGTCGATCTCCGCCTGGGCGAAAAACCCGCTGGCCAGCTTAAATATCTCATTGGCCCGACGCAGTTCCTTGACCTCGCGTTCCAAGTCCTTGACCAGCTGGCCCTCGCTGGTCGTGAGGCGCTGCCTTCAGGGTCGGGATCGGGGGTGTCATGTGTGTTTTTCCTGTCGTCCCCCTCTTCCTTTCCAAGTTTCATGCCAAGCCCCATCGGCATGAAAAAACCTTGCCCACCAATCAGTTACGCATCATCGATGCGGCATCTGGCCGGCGCGCCCCACGAAATCTGCCACTTTTGTCAGTCACCTGCTGACAAATTCGACATGATCAGAAGCCGCTCTCCCGCACCAGCACCGCCAGCACGCCCTTGGCGCCCTCCCACGCCAGGCTGCGGGCACCGCCCTCGATGCGCACCTGCCCCCGCTGCTCGCGCGGGTGGCCGGGCGCTTCGTCCAGGCGCAGGCGGACGCGGTACAGGGCCTCGCCCGGCACCGCGCCCTCGCCGCCGGGCAAGGTCGTGAAATCACCGCCATGGCGGCTGTCCAGCATCGGGTGGGCCAGGCGCTGCGCGCGCGTGGAGTCCACCGACAGCACCTCGGCCCCCACCGTGCGCAGGCCGCCCTCGGGCAGGAAACGGGCCCGGGCGCCGGGCTCGATGCGCGCGACCATGCGCTGCTCGACATAGGCATCCACCACCCAGCCCGACGGATCGGCCAGCACGCCCACGGGCTCCTTCACGCCCAGCCAGCCACCCGGGCGCAACAGGCGGTTCACGTCGACCCATTGCCCGTCGAACTCGGCCTGGATATGCAGGCGCGCCATCTCCTCGCGCGCCGCCCGCAGCTCGGCCATCTGCTCTTGCAGGCGCTGCGCCGTGGCCATGGCCTGCTCGATGCCGCCGCTGGCCTCCATCAGGCCGGCCAGGCGCCGCTCCAGCGCATCCATCGACACCTGCGCGCCCTGCTCGCGCGCGGCCAGGTCGGGCGACTCGAAGCGAACCAGCACCGTGCCCGCCGCCACCGGCCCCGGCGGATGCAGCTCGACCAACCGGGCCGGGAACGGCGCGAACACGAACTGCTGGCGCTGCACGTGCGCCACGCCGCTGGCGTGCACGTCGAAGCGCCAGGGAAACGCCAGCAACCCGAACAGCGCCAGCAACGCGCCCCACAACCACCATCGCCGCACAGTTTTGACCTCCTGCCATCGCTGGCGCCAGACCTGCACCTCCGACCACACCGGCTTGGCCAGGAACCAGGCCAGCTCCACCAGCATGAGAAAGATGCCCAGCACCTTGAAAAAGAACGCATACACCGCCCAGGCGATGCCCAGGAACACCACCGCCCGGTACAGCCAGGTCACCAGCGCGAACGCCACCAGCGCGCGCCGGGTCCGTGCCGGCAAGGCTTCCGGATAGGGATCGGACAGGCCCAGCAGCGTCCGCCGCAGCCAGGTGCGCGCGTGCGCCCCGGCGCGCTCGTGCAGGTTCGGGAAGTCGAGCAGGTCCGACAGGATGAAGTAGCCGTCGAAGCGCATGAACGGGCTGGCGTTGAGCGCCAGCGACAGCACCCAGCCCGTGGTCGCCAGGTACAGCGCCGCCTGCCGCAGCGCGCCGTCGTCCAGCAAGGCCCAGGCCAGCGTGGCCAGGCCGGCCAGGCCCATTTCCACGCTGACGCCGGCCACCGAGATGGCCAGCCGCTGGCGGTGCGAGCGCAGGCGCCACGATTCGCCGGTGTCGGTGTAGAGCATCGGCCACATGACCAGGAAGGCCACCCCCATGTGCGCCACGCGCACGCCCAGGCGCGTGGCCACCAGCGCGTGGCCCAGTTCGTGCAGCGTCTTGGACACCACCAGCGCGATCACGAAGCCGACGATGCCCCCGGGCGTCAGGATGTCCATCACGCTGTGGGTGAAGCTGTCCCACTGGCGCGCCACCAGCACGATGCCCAGCAGGCTCGCCAGCACCAGCGCCACCAGCGCCGGCGCCGAGAACAGCGGGTCGAGCCAGCGCGCCAGCCGCGCCAGCCAGCGCTCGGGGCGGATCAGCGGAACGCGGATGAACAGGTAGTGATGCAGCCACCAGCGCCAGTGGCGCCAGCCGGGCTCGCGGGCCTTTTGCACCATGCGCTGCACGCCCGCCCCCGAGGGCACCAGCAACTGGTGCTGGTCGAGGAAGCGTGCGAACTCGTCCACCTGCTCGGCGTCGACGGCCAGCGGCGTGCTGGCGGCGATGTCGGCGGCGATCTTCGCCGGGTCGCCCGGCCAGCGCAGCAGGCACTCGTATTCGAGCCAGCCGATGCGGTAGAAGCGGTTGAGCACCGGGTCCTGGATGGCCCAGGCCGGCGCGCCGTCCTGGCCCGGCCCGGACTCGAACAGGCGCAGGTCCTGGCGCAGGGCCTGCGTCGCGGCCGACGGCGGCTGCATCACAGGCCGCTCCACTCCCGCAGGGTGGCCAGCGGGCGCCGGAACAGGTAGTAGCCCAGCACCACCCGGTCGCCATACAGCTTGGCCGTGCCGCGCAGGCCCAGCCGCGCCTGCGCCCGGTCGGTTTCGCCGAGTTCGGCGCGCAGGCGGTAACTGGCCACGCCCTCGGGCGAGAGCAGCGCCTGGTAACTGGTTTCGGTGACCTGCCCCGACAGCGGCGACAGCGGCTTGACGGTCAGGAACAGCTTGACCGGCGCGCCCTCGTCCAGCGTGATCGCATCGGCCACGGGCAGGTGGATCAGCACGCCCGGCTTGTCCGGGTTGGCCAGCAGCATGATGCGCTCGCCCGTGGCCACCGTCCGCCCCTGCCATTGGTCAGGGTCGGCGAACACGGCCACACCGTCGTAGGGCGCGGTCACGTCGACGCGCGCCAGTTGCGCCTGCACGGCCGCCAGCTCGGCGCGGCGCTCCTGCGCCCGGCCGGTCAGGATGGCCAGCTCGGCCTTGCTGCGGCTGTCGTTGAAAGCCAGTTGGCTGGCCGCCGCCAGTTCGGCGTCGGCCACCGCCACCGACTGCCGCGCCACCTCCAGCCGGTTGCGCAGCGTGGTGTCGTCCAGCGAGAACAGCGGGTCACCGGCCTTGACGGCCTGGTTCGGGCGCACGTGGATCGTCTTGACCACGCCATCGATCGCGGCGGCGATCTCCATGGCGTCCACCGGCACCACCTCGGCCGGCGCCAGCGCGGTCTGGCGCACCGGCACGAACAGCAGCAGCACCAGCGCGGCGATGATCAGGCGCTGCCTGAGCCTGCCCAGGCGGCGCCAGCGCCCGCGCCAGCCGGCGCGCGGCTTGCCCGCCATCATCTCCCAGCAATAGGCCCAGGTGGGGGCCACGCGCGCCAGCAGCGCCGCCACCGGCTCGGCCGGGGGCTGGTCCAGCAGGAAGCAGACACAGCCCAGCGGCTCGCCGCCACGGCGCGCCAGCGGCAGCACGCAGGCCCCGGCGGGCCACCATTCGCGCCAGCCTTCGGCCACCCCCTCGGGGGCCGCACGCAGCATCTCGTCGGTCGGGGCCAGCCAGCCCTTGGCCGCCGCGGCCTGCTCGCGCACCCAGGGCCAGGCGCGGCGCAGCCACAGCAGGTAGGGGCTGTCCTCGGTCGGCTTGGCCAGGCCGGACACCGTCAGCAGGCGGTCCTGCGCATCGAACACCAGCGCCTGGCGGAACGGCACCCCGGCAAAGCTGTCGTTGGCCATGCTGATACCCAGCTCGGCCACGCTCTCGGCCGCGCGGGCGCGCGCTTCAAGGCCTTCGGCCAACGCCGAGAGGGCGGGTGGCAGCGGCATGTCAGTGCCGCCCGGCCGCCCGAAGGCACTGACGCACCCCCTCTGGGGGCAGCGATACGCGAAGCGATGAGCGTGGGAGTGGGAGAGGCTTCATCCTAGGGCTTCAGGTCGAAGCGGGCCACGCCGCTCATGCCCGCCAGCAATTCGGGGTAGGCCTTGTCCATGCGCGCTTCGAGCTCGATGGTCTGGGCCACCGAATCCACACGGGCGTTGATGGCCGTGACCTTGGCCGGGTACTCGCGCCCCGTCTCGTTGATGGACACGTGGAAGGGCGTGCCTTCCTTGAGCTGGCGCAACCAGCGCGAGGGCACGTTGAGCCGGATCTTCAGCGGCCCGTCGCTCACCATCTCGACCAGCGGCGTGCCCACGTTCACGCCCTGGAAAGGCTTGACATGCACCTTGACGATGCGGCCGGTGAACGGCGCCACCACGGTGCAGTTGGCCAGTTGGGTGCGCGAGACCGCGATGGCGGCATTCGTCTTGTCCACCTCGGCCGAGGCCAGGGTCACTTCGGTATCGCCCGCGGCATTGAGCTGGCGCAGGTTCTGCTTGACCGACAGCGTTTCCTGCGCCGAAGCGTTTTCGGCCTGGGCCATCTTCAATCGCGCCTGCGCCTCGCTGCAGTCGAACCCCACCACCGCGCGCCCCTTGGACACACGGGCGCCGAGCTGCGTCTGCAACTGCGAGATCCGCCCCACCATCTGCGCCACCAACGTGGTCTCCACGTCCGGGCTGAGCAGGACGCGGATCGCGTTGGGGTCATCGGCCACCGGCGCCGCCACGGGGGCGGTGGGTGCCGGCGCTGGCGCTGGCGCGGCCGCCGCCGGGGCGGGCCTGGCCCCGGCCGGGGGCACGGGCGACTGCGCGAGGGCAGACGCCGCCAAGGCAACCGTCAGCCCCAGGGCTGGCAACAGGCGAAGCGAGAACGTCGAACAGGCATTCATGGGACGGATTATCGGCTCACTTCTTGGCGGCTACGGTGGTGAACACCTGGCCCTGCCACTGCGACATGGTGTTTTCCAGCGCGGCAGCCAGGGTCTTGACGTCGTGGCCGTCGATGGTCTCGGGCAGCACGTCCAGGCCCACCGAGTTGTACACGCGGCCCCAGGCGGCCTGCGCGTTCGAATAGGCGGCATAGCGCTGGTACTCGGCCAGCAGCGCGCGCGCCTCGGAGCGGATCACCTCCAGCTCCGAGTCGAAGCGGCTTTGCGAGGCGGCCTTGGCGTAGTCGAACAGGCTCTGGTCGACGCGCAGGCTTTCCTCGGCGAACTTCAGCTCGGCCAGCGACAGGCCGTAGCGCTGCACGCCCACGCGCACCTGGGTCAGCACCGCCATCGACAGCGCCATGCGGCGCATGTCGTCGGTCTTGTTCTGGTGCTCGTGCGCGCGCTTGAGCGCGGGCAGCTGCGCCAGGCGCAGGATGTTCCACGACACGCGCACACCCGCGTCCACCCACGAGCTGTTGTAGTTGAAACGGTTGGAGTCGTACTGCGGGCCGAGATCGATGCTGATGTTGGGCCACAGCATGGCCTTGGCGGCCTTGATGTCGTTCTCGGTCACGCGCTTGCGGTACCACTCCTCCATGATCTCGGGGCGCTTTTCCATCGCCATGCGCTCCAGCGCCTCGATGTTGCCCGGCACCGCGGGCAGCGCGAATTCCTTCTCGTCGGCCAGGGTGATGGTGGTGCCCGGCGCCACCGACATCAGGGCTTTGAGCTCGGCGCGGGCCAGTTCAAGATCCTGGCGGCGCAGGGTCAGCAGGCTGACCGCGTCGAGCAGCGCGCGCTGGTACGACAGCACCTGGGCGCGGGGCATCAGGCCCTTGGCCTCGACTTCCTTGGCATTGGCCAGCGCCGTGTTCACGCGCGCCAGCAGGCTGTCCACGCGGCCGATGAGCTTTTGCGCCCCCAGGGCGCGCCAGTAGCTGTTGCGCACGTCCTGCAGCACGTTCTGCACCACCTTGCGGCGGCGCTCCTCGGCCATCAGCACCTGGTCGGCCTTTTGCTGCGCGCGGTAGTACGAGACGCCGAAGTCCAGCGCGTTCCACGAGAAGTTCAGGTTGGCCAGCGTGCGCTCGCGCTCTTGCGAGGTGGACGGGCGCAGCGATTCCTCGCGGTCGATGATGCCGATGGAGCTGCCGCCCGAGTCGTTGTTGCGGTACACGTAGCCGGCGCCGGCCACCAGGCGCGGCAGCATCTCGTGCGAGGACACGTCGTGCAGGCTGCGCGAGAGCGCGCTTTCCATCAGCTTGAGGCGGTAGTCCAGGTTGTACTTGAGCGCGCGCGCGGCCGCCTCGTGAAAGGTCAGCGGCGCCGCGATCGGCTCCTGGTCGGCGTACATCTGCACCCGGTCCTGCGCGGCGCGCTCCTGAATGTCCTCCGCCTTGAAGGGCACCGGTGCGAGAGAGCCGCAGCCGGCCAGGAACAGGGCGGCCGACAGCGCCAGCAGGCGCGGGCCGGTGGAAAACTTTTTGGCGGAACGGAGCTTGATTGACTTTTGCATGATGTTTCTGGTTTCTGGTTTCTGTTCAGACAAGTTCAAACACGAACGACGGACATGGGCAGGCGTGCCGCCCCTCCCCTCAGCTGATCGGCGAAAGACGGCGCCATGCGCAAGGCCTGGACCACCGCCTCCTCGCCCGCCTCGGCCTCGGCCGGCGCCAGGGCCACCGCAGCCGGCATGGCAGCGGCATCCAACGACGACGTCTTCTGCTCGGGCGCCGGCTTGGCCGCGTCACCCGAACCCCGGCCCTCGCCCTGACCCGCCGGCTGGTGCACCAGGCGGCCGGCATCGGGCTGGTGCAGCTCGGGCGTGGCCAGGTCGTGGTCGGCGCCCAGCGACACCCGGCTCAGGCGGCCCTGCACCAGGCTGTTCATGAAGTCGGCCAGGCTCTGCGAGCCGCGCACCGCGTGCTGCACGAACAGCGCCGGGTCCATGCCCAGGTCCATGCCCGGCACACGCACGCCGCTGTCGTACGGCCGCGCCAGGTCGATGCGGCTGCTGGCGCGCGCATCGCTGCCGAGCGCGCGCTCGGCCTGCGACGCCACCACCGCGTCGTGCACGTAGGTGATCGGCTCGAAGGGGATGTCCACCCGCGGCAGGCCGTGGCCCCACGCATCGGGGAAGTACGGCCCCGGCCGCAGGCCGGGCCCGGACACACCCGGCCGGTCGGGCGGCAGGCCCTCCGGCCCCAGGGGCTTGCCCGGCAGCACCTGCACCGTCACCGTCGTGGTTTCTGTCACCCCGCCGCTGGTCACGGTGTAGGTGAAGGTATCGGTGCCCGTGAAACCCGGGTTCGGCGTGTAGGTGATGCTGCCGTCGGGGTTGATCGTCACCGTGCCATTGCCCGGCGGCGTCGTGCCCGTGACCCTGGGGTTCCTGCCCTCGAAATCGTCGTTGTCCAGCACCGGTATGCGCGCCGGCGTGTCGCGCTCGGTGGTGGAGGTGTCGGGCACGATGTCGGGCACCGGCGTGACGGTGATGCGCAGCACCGCCGTGGCCGTGCCGCCCTCGCCATCACTGATGGTGTAGGTCACCGGCGGCACGCGGCCGTGCCAGTCGGGCTTGGGCGTGAAGGTGTAGCTGCCGTCCTCCCTGAACACCAGCCGGCCCTCGTTCAAGGTGATGGTGTGCGACGGCGTGCCCTGCCCGAAGGTGTAGGTGCGGCCGTTGACGACGATCTCCGTCACCGTGAGGTCGTCGCCATCGGGATCGCCATCGGGCACGTCGCCCCGGCCGCCGCCCCCGATCACGTTGCCGCTCACCGGCGTGTCCTCGCGCGTGGTGCGGGTGTCGTCATGCGCCACCGGAGGCGGGTTGGTCACCGTGTAGGTAAAGGTCTGCGAGGCGGTCTGGCCGTGCGGATCGGTCACCGTCACCGTCACCTCATACACGCCTGGCGTACCCGTGTTGCCGCCCTGCGAGGCGCTGTTGTCCAGCGTGCCGGTGATCACGCCCGTGTTCGGGTCGATCGTCAGGCCCGGCGGCAGGTCGGTGGCCTCGTAGGTGAGCGGGTCGCCGTCGATGTCGACAAATCCGCCGGAGGTGGGGATGTTGATGCCGCCATCGCCGTCCACACCCACCTGCGGCGGCAACGAAGCGACCGGGTCCGGGATGTTGTTGAGGTCGATGGTCAGCGTGGCCGTGGTTTCGTCGCCGTCGGCATCGCGCACCGTGTAGGTGAACACGTCCACCGGGTTCGGCACGGTGATGCCCGGGTTGGCCACATAGGTGTAGCTGCCGTCGGGGTTGAGCGTGAGCCTGCCATGGGTGCCGACGATGACCGTGCCTGTGCCGCCCGACGTGGGCGTGCCGCCGTTGTCGCCGGCCACCACACCGACCACCGCGTTCCCGCCGCCCGTCCAGCCGTCGGCGCCCGAGTTGTCGTTGCCCAGCACGCCACCCGTCACCGTGTTGCCTTCGGTCACGCTGTTGGTGTCGTCGACGGCGGTGGGCACGTCGTTGATGATGGCAATGGTCAGCGTGCCATTGGCCGTCTGCGGCGTGGGCTTGTTGTCCCTCACGCTCAGGGAAATGTCGTCGGTGTAGGAGCCGGCGTGGGTCACCGGGTCCTTGAGCGTGTACTCGTACTCGATCACCAGTTGCGTGGGCGCGCCGGTCGGCCCCTGCACATCGCGGATACCCGTGATGACCAGCGTGCCTTCGCCCGTGTCGATGCTCACCGGCGGCGTGGCGCCATCGCTGATGTCCTGCAGTGCGGCGTACGTGAGGGTCGTCCCTTCGATCGTCACCGACCTGATGCCATCGGGGGCGTTCACCACGATATCGCCGGTGGTGATCTCGCTGTCGTCGGTCGGCGAGGTCAGCCCCGCTTCGTACACCGTGTTCTGGCCTGCCGTCTCGGGGGCGCCCGGATCGTTCGTGCCGTTCTCGTCCTCGGGCACGATGCTCGGCGGCGTGCCGGCGCCGTCCGTGCGGCCGTTGATGGTGATGGTCAACTGGGCGGTGTCGGTCAGGCCGTCTTCGTCGGCCAGCGTGTAGTCGAACACGTCTTGCAGCGAGTCGCCATTGCCCAGGCTGTTGACCGTGGGGTGGTTCTCGTTGAGAACATAGGTGTAGCTGCCATCAGGGTGGATGGTGAGCTGGCCGTACTGACCATTCACGGTCACCCCTCCTGAGGGAATCCCGGTTGCAGACGGATCCCCCGTGGGTTTGATCTGCGTGATCACCAGGACTGGCTGCGCCGTTTCCGGGTCACTGTCCACGCCGTCGCCGTTGTTGTCGTTGCGCAGGTTGCCCGAGACGCTGGCGCCGGGAGTAGGCTGGCCGTCAGACTCGGTCACGCTGTTGGCGTTGTTCGTGGCATCCGGCGGATCGTTCTGCGCCGTGATGTTGACGACGATGGTGGCATCCCCCGTGAGCGCCCCGCCGCTGCCCTGCTTGCTGTTGTCGTTCGCATCATCGAAGCGGAAGCGCAGCGTGACATTGGCCAGTGGCGTATCGGAGCGGTTGGCGTAGGTGATGGCGCTGGCCACGGTGTTGACCGCGTCGGCGTCGGCATCGCCGTTGAAGGTGATCACCAGTTGCCCGCCCACGTTGCTGACGCTGCCCACGGTAGTGCCGCCCACGGCGATGGCGCCGCCCGTCACTGTGACCGAGCTGTTGAAGCCCAGCACGTCTTCGGCATCGGGGGCGAAGCCGCCGGCCCCGTCGCTGCGGCCGACGGTCAGCGTGGTGCCGTTGAAGTCGTCCAGCTGGCCGGGGTCGCGGTGCAGTTCGGGGTCCGTGATGGTCACCTGGCCCAGGTTCACCGGTGCACCCAGCACGTCGCGGTCTTCGCCGAGCGGATCGGCGCCGGTGCGGTCCACGCCCTCGACGAAAGTGACCGAGCCGTTGGTGATGGTGACCACCGGCGCGTCGTTGACCTGCAGATAGCCCACGTTGCGGTTGACCGAGGTGGTGCCTTCACCCAATGTCACCTCGATGGTGCCCAGCGTGCCGGCATCGGCGTCCCAGCGCGGCGACAAGGTGTCCGTGTCATCCGGTATGGTCCCACCAACTGGAATGGTCAATGAGACCGAGCTCGGCGCGATGATGCGGTAGTTGCCCGACACCAGCCCGGCTCCAGGCAAGGCGCCGAAACTGTACTCGCCGTTCGCGTTCGTGGTGGTGGTCAGCACGCGGTCGTCACCGTTGCCGAAGAAGCCGTCCGCTCCGGCCCAGCGCAGCTCCACGGTCTGGCCGTCGAGGCGGGTTTCTCCCGTATCAATAGCGCCGTCGCGGTCGTTGGTGTCGTCCCAGAGCACGCCGCTGATCGTGCCGTAGCCGGCCGGGTCGCTGCGGGTGTAGGTGTTGGGGCCGGTGCCGCTGCCGTTGCGCTCGCCGCCGTCCGTGGCATCCGTGCCGACCGTCGAGCCCGCGAAGCCCGTGCTCGAGATGGTGCCAGCACCGTCCGGCAGGCTGCTCCAGGTCACCGTGGCATTGGTCGGCGCCGTGGCCGTCTGCTCCGCGTTGGTGGGTACATCAACCGTGTAGCGCAACTCGACGCTTGTCGCGGGGTCAAGCCTGTCGAAACTGACGCTAACGCCGGTGGCGCTCACCGTCCAGGAAATGCCGGCTGCAGCGGCTGCAGCCGTGTCGGCCGAGGTATAAGTGGTGCCGCCCACCACCAGGCGGTCAAACACATAGGAGCCGCTTTCTCCGCTCGGAAAGTCGTCCTGTAGCACCACGTCATAAGCAGGCGCCGCATCCGTGCTGCCGGTGTTGAACGCATTGCGCACCGTGATGGTGGACGTAGCGCCCTGCGCGCCCTGCGCGGTATCCACCACATCCTTGGTGATCGCGCTGATCTGCGGTTCGACCACGTTGTCGGTGGTGCCGTTGCTTTCGCCCAGCACGGTGGCGCCGCTGCGCACGGTGACGGTGGTCACGAGGTCCGTCCCGGCCGTGTTGCCGGCCACGTTGCTCACCACCGCGTTGAATTCGAGGATCAGGTACTCGCCATCGGCATCGCGGTCGAGGTTCTCGATGTCACCCAGCACGAACACGCCGCCCGTGGGGCTGATGGACGTGCCAGGGCGTCCGCCGGCACCAGGGGTATTGCCGCTGTTGAGAGAGTTCTCGATATTGCCCGCGAGGAGGATATCGGTCTCCACGTTGGTGGCCGACCCAAAACTGCCAGTGGAGCTACCCACCAGCGCCCAGGTGGCGCCCGTGTCCAGCAGCTCGTAGCCATCAGGCATGTTGGGCCGGATGCTCAGGTCGGGGATGGTGCCCTCAGGCACACGCATTACCAGACGGAAGCGCACGATCTCGCCCACAGCCACGCTCTGTTCGTCTAACCGGGTATCCAAGGGGGCCGCCGTGTCTTCCAGGCCACCGATGCGGCTGAGGCGGTACTCACCTGCCACATTGACTGGCGCACCGTCGCTGTCCACGTAATTGTTCAACGGTGTGGTGGCCGTGCCTTCGCCATCGCGGCCATCCCGCTCATCGGCATCGCGCTCGCCATCAGCATTGGTGTTGCTGTCGATACTGCTCCAGCGCACCTCGGCCTGGCTGTCGAAAGACGTCACCGACGCCACTGTGGCATTGGTGGCAGCAGTCACTGTGATCGTGATGGTCCCGCCAGCCTCCAGATCAAGGTTGGCCCCGTCCTGAATTCTCAGCTGATTACCAACCCATTGGAAACGATCGGAAACGTCGCCCAGCGTTGAGTGCTGGACGGTAAAAGTAGTACCCGTCTCGGGGGTTACCACTGCGGGAAAGGTATCGCTGAACTTCAGATCGAACGCGTCGACGCTGCCGGGTGCGTGGGCGATCACCGTGGTGTATCGCACCGTGTCACCGGCATCGATGGGCGTGTTTTGATCGCCGGCTGTCGCCAGGTCGGTATCTACCGTCTTGGTGACCGTCAGTTGCGGCTCGACGACGGTGATGGTCGGCTGGCCGGTGCCGGCGACCACGGTGTTGGTGTCGGCGCCGCCGTCGTCATAGACCAGCCCGGTGGCCATGTCGCGCGTGGTGCCACCCTGGTTGTCGACGGTGTTGGCCACGATCGCGCGGACGCGGATGACGAAGCTGTTGTCGCCCGTGGCGTTGTTACCCGTGGTGGTGACGTTGCCGAAGCTGAAGCGCGGATCCTCGCCCACGCCACCGCCCAGGCCCGAGACACTGCCTACGGTGATGGCGCCGCCCGCGAATCCCGTCGTGATGATCTCGTAGCCCACGCCTTTGTAGCTGGTGTCCAGCCTCATGCCCGGCGGCACCAGCGCATCGACCTTCAGGTCATGCGTCGTGCCTTCGGGCAGCGTCACCACGATGTCGTAGACCATCGACTCGCCGATGACCATGTTGGCGTCCGTGGTGTGCGAGGCGCTGGAGTCGTCGGGCGAAATGCCGCCATCCTGGAACACGATGCGGACCTCCGGCGCCTTCGCTGCCGCCGTGGCGTCGTCGGAGATCACGTTGGTGCCGGGCAGGAAGTCGTCGCCAGCGGCCACGCCGCCGTCGCGGTTGGAGTAGTCCGCCACGGACACGGTGGAAGTCGTGTCCAGGCCGGCCGCTATGGTGTCCACGGCCACTGCGTCGTAGGTGATGACGAGGACGTTCCTGCCATGGGTGGCGACCGTGTCCCCGGCACGGCCGGCCGCCAACGCGGGGTTGCCCGTCACGTCGATCAGCTCGATGACGCCTGCGGCCGAGACCGTGTAGTGCGTGCCGGCCACCAGCAGCGTGCCATCGCCCAGCCGGACCTGTAGGTTGGCGCTGGCCAGGTCGGCCACCGGGGCGCCGGCGGCGTTGGTAAAGGTGAAACCGGCCGGAGGCGTGATGGCGCTGGTGCGGATGTCGTACGCGCCATGGCCACCGGTGTTGATGACACCCACGCCGAAACGCACGCGGTCGCCCGCATCAATGCCAGTGATGTTGCCGTCGATGCCGCTGATGTCGGTGATCGTGCCGGAGAAGGCGCTGCCTGTGTCTCCCGGCTGTGCCCAGACGCCAGTGGTACCGGCCAGCGTGTTGTCCCCTTCCATATCGATGTGCGACAC
Organism: Hydrogenophaga bisanensis; assembly: GCF_042665135.1. NCBI lineage: Bacteria > Pseudomonadati > Pseudomonadota > Betaproteobacteria > Burkholderiales > Comamonadaceae > Hydrogenophaga > Hydrogenophaga bisanensis. The sequence continues at coordinate 10,287 of NZ_JBHTBX010000021.1, read as the reverse complement.
CACACCGTGCCGGATCTCCAGGTGCGGCTCGTTGAGCTGGATCTGGATGATGTCCTGGTGGGTCGTCGATTCGCCCGGGGTGTTGTTCTCCGAGGCCTGGGCCTGCGTCGTGAAGTACAGGCCGTCGGCGAACGGTGAGTCGTTCACCCGGACGGTGAACCGGATCACCACCTGGGTGGGCAGGTTGTTGCTGTCCTCGCGGCTGCCCAGATTGAAGCTCAGGCCATTCGCTCCCGCAGCGACCGAGAGATTGGCGGACGGGTCGATATCGATGATATTGCCAGCCCCATTGATCAGCACCCATTCCCCCGGCCCCGGATAGGTGGCGGATGTCCCTACAGACCCATGGGTCCACCCGCTGGAAGTGCCATCGGCATCCGGGTCGCCCACATCGAACACAGGCTTGGGCAGAAAGGCGTCGAGTTTGAGGTGTTCGAAGTCGCCCGTGCCCAGGTCGTAGGTCAACTCGTAGGTGACGGTGTCGCCCGGCCGGATGCCGGCGCTGCCACCGCTCGCGGCACCATTGATGCCCACGATCTCCAGCGTCAGGCCACCGCTGGCGATCTCGACGTCGGTGGCGGTGTTGTCCTGTACCTCGTCGCCCTGGTCGCCATTCGACTGGACCACCGTACCGGTGATCACCGCTGTGGTGGCCAGGTGGTCGCCGTGGTTGATCTGCTCATCGCCGCCCCCGACAGGTGAATCGAAGGTGTCGTCAATGGTGGCCCTATAGGTAATGCTCCCGAACGTCCCGCCTAGATCCGTTCCATTGAACTTTCCACCCGTCAGGATGCCCTGCGCCAGATCACCAGACAGTCCCGCGTTTCTCAAGGCTTCGGAAATATCGAAGGTCCGGGTGATGTTGTGGGTGGACGGATCGGTGACATCGGTGAAGTAGCCGGCCAGGGAGACGACCACCGGCGTGCCTTGGTGCGTCAGGGTCAAGGTCGGCGTGCCCGTGGGTGTATGCCCATCGTCGATGACATCCGTGATGACGACGTCGTCGAAGCGGAAGTAGTCGGACACCTGGAAGTTGATGGTGTACTCCAGCGTCTGGCCAGGGCTGTTCTGGCCTCCGGGCGTGACGTTCTGGACATCCTTTTGTACCGCGAGCGAGCGAATCGTATGCTCGAACTCGACGGTGGCCGGGTCGTAGGCGACCGTTTCCTCGCCGTCGCGTGTATCCAGCGGATCCCAATCGCCGGTGCCCGACACCTGGAACTGCACCGTGCCCGGCGCGCCCGAGGTCGGATCGAGCACATCGGCAGAGGCCGCGTCCACGTCGGGCACGTAGTACTGGATGGTGACCGTCTGGGTGCCGCTGACGCTGCCCATAGGGCGTGTCAACTGGCCGCCCGTGACGGGGGTGCCCAGCGGCACGCCGTTGATGCCCGTCACGACGATGTTGCCCGGCACATCGACGGTGAAGACGTAGTCGGTCAGTTCCTGGCCCGGCGCCACCGTGATGGTGGTGGTCATCTCGCGCGGGAAATTCGGGCCGGTGGCAGTCTCGCCTTCCGAGCCGTCGAAGGTGTGTGTGTACTCCACCAGCACCGGGGTGATACTGGCCGTGGCCAGGGCGCCATCCACGCTGGGGTCGGTCGCGTAGTCGGCCGTGGGCGTATGACCGTAGCGGAAACCGGCCCTGGCGGCGATGTCCAGGCCCGTGCCGTGGTCGGCCAGGCTGGACAGCGAGGCGTTCACCACCAGCTCGGCGGCAGGTTGGCCGCTGGTGTAGCTGCTGAAGGGCAGTTCGATGACGACGACCCTCTGGTTGGGCTGGCCGCTGATCACTCCGGGTTGGTTCGCGGTATCGCGGAAGTAGGGATGGCTGCCCGTGCCAGCGGCATCGAGGGTGACGATCTGGTAGTTGACCGAGGTGCCCAGGTAGGTGATGGCACCACTGGGAGCAATGGTGACGCCGTCGTCGCCATCGGCCCCCAAGGGCAGGAAGAGATCGATGTAGGGGCCGAAGCCGTCGGGGTTCGGCGCCGTGCCCGGGTTCGAGAAGTTCAGCGAGAAGGTGAAGTCCTCGCCGATGAGCACTTCGCCAGCGGTCGGCAGCCCTGTGATCGTCACCGTGGGGGCCGCCGTCAGCAGGCTGTTGAAACCCGCCACCGAGAGCGCCGTCGCCTCGATGGCGCCGGTGGACAGCTCCAGGTGCCAGTCGCCGCCCTTATCGGCCGCGCCGGTGGCGTCGGTCGAGGCGGCGATGTCGGCACCGGTCAGGTGCGCCAGCTCGGTGATAAAGGCCTCGCCTTCGCTGTCGGCGGCCACGTCGCAGCCGTAAAGCAGGATGTCGGCCTCGTCGGTGAGGTACAGCGCCCAGCCCAGCAGCTTTTCGCGCTGGGCCTCGGTCAGGCTGCCGCCCGCGATCACCTCGTTGCCCAGGGACAGGCTGCCGGGCGTGCCGTGGCTGATGATGTGGATGGTGCCGTACTGTCGGCCGGCGTTGCTGGCCAGTTCGCTGCCGATGGCGTCCAGGCCGGATTCGTCGTTCTGGACCACGCGCACGGTGACGTTGGCGGGCACGTCGAGGGTGAAGCCCTCTTGCTCGGCCACGCGGGCGTCCACCACCACGAGGGTCGCAAGCGCTTCTTCGGGGGCGTCGATGGCCGCCGGGTCGGTGTCGTCGCCGTCGCCGGCTTCGTCGACAGCGGCCGATGTGGCGGCATCATCGGTGGTGTCGGTGTTCGCGTCCGCTTCGCCGTCTGCACTCGTGTCTGCTTCCGCCTCGCCGTCGGCGCTCACGACGTCGGTGGCATCGGCCTCATCGGCGGTGCTTGCCCCCTCATCGCTGCCGTCGTCGCTTTCGTCATCGCCCGTGCCCTGGGCGGTGGCCGCAGGGCTGGCCGCATTGTCGTCGGCATCGGCATCGGCGCTGGCGCCGCCATCGCCGCTGCCAGTGCTGGCCGGGGATTCGGCGGCCGCGGCCGGCTCGGGTGCCGCCGCAGGCGCCGGTGCCGGTGCTTCGGCGGCAGGTGCAGGAGCCGGTGTCGGCTCCGCAGGCTGATCGGCCTGGGCATCCACCACGGCCACGGCGCCTGCGCCGTCGAACAGCAAACGAGGTTCCAGGGCAATTGCGCGGCTGGCGGGGCGGAATTTCAGCTTGTTCTTTTGCACGGCGACCGTTCCCTTTGTGTTCAGAAGTGACAAAAACATAAACGAGATTACCAATCAACCTGCTGATTTTACTGAACAGCAAGCGATTTGGTACTTATATCCGAATGCCTAATTTGCAATTCAAAAGACACAACACATATCATCGTGCGATAGCACATTAGATGTACACATAGCAGAGGTCATGGTATGAACGGTCGATCCCCCAGGACAAACGATTCTTTATCAGGGTATGTACGCGATATTCGCGGACTTTCCGTATTGGTACCCAAAAGCACCAATCCCGACGAGTGCACTCATCGGGATAACTTTTTTTTTAAGTAACGTGCGCCATTTCACGACAGCGTGACGCAATCGGAACGCCGGCGCCGACAAGCGACCCGCCACGGTGCCGGCGCAGAAGGAAAATGCCGATATCCCGCGCAGCAGCGCGCCTTCGCGGCGCTGGCGGGAATGGCGGGTGAAGGGAGGGAAGAGAAGGGGTAGCGAGGAGCGCAGGCGCTACCCCTGGATGGATCGGCTGCGCTTCAGGCGTGTGCGACTTCGGCTTCGGCTGCCCGGGTGGGCCGGGCCTGCACGCCGGTTTCGCGCAGCTTGAGCTTGCGCGCCGCCCACACGGCCAGGCTGACCGTCACCAGCAGCGACAGGTCGACGCCGGCCACCGGCCAGTACAGCTCGCCCAGGGTCTTGAGCAGGTGGTCGCCGGTGGTGACCCAGTTGAGCAGCACGGCCGTCACGGCCATGGCGGCCACGGCCCAGCACTGTTCGCGCCAGGCCGGGTTGAGGCGGCCCTGCGCGACCGGCGCGCTGCGCCAGAAGGCGTGCGCCATGGCCAGCACCCAGCAGGCCCAGAAGATGTATTCCTCCATGTCGCCGCGGCCGGGCCAACCCTCGGGCATGGCCGTGGGCAGCAGCCGGTTGGCGATCAGGATGCCCATGGTGGCCACCAGCATGCCGGTGACGGTGGTGACGGCCAGCGCGTCCACGATGCGGCTGCCCTGGCTGCCGGCCCTGGCATGCTGCTTCTTGCGCTTTTCGACGAAGAAGACGAAGCCGGTGGCGATGCACACGCAGCCCATGAGGCCGCCCAACACGTACAGCCAGCGCAGCAGCCAGTGGCGGAAGTGCTGCAGATGCAGGCCGGTGAGGAACTCGTTGATATTGGCCACCACGGTCGGCGCCGGGTCTTCGCGCAGCACCTCGCCGGTGCTGGCCTTGAAGTGGATGCCCTCGCCGGTCAGGGCGATGCGGTCGGTGCCGGCGCGGTAGATGCTGACGTAGCCGTTGGCGTCGACCAAGGCCAGCGGCGCCGGGATGCCGGCCCGGTCGTGCGGCAGGCCGGTTTCAATGCCTATTGAGAAGAATTCTCTATTGAATTCAATAACTTAGCAGGCCGTTGAAAAAGTCGACTTGAGGTCGAAAGGTCGTGATTTCGGGGGTGCCTTACCCCTTGCCCACAACTGAAAAATCGCTTGTAGGCCGTTCTGGGAGGTCAGGCTTTGATGGTGTTTCGGTCCTCGGGACTTTTTCAACGGCCTGTTAGATCCTGCTTTGTCGCTGTTTGAGTTCAGAACTCAGTGCCAAAAGTTCAAAACTGAGTGACACACGACACCTAGACCGTTGATTTGCTTGGAGTTTTGATCAGGACCTCAAACGCCGGCCTGCATCCAGGTCACGATGCCTGGTGTCCAAAAACGTGCGCAGCAGCAGTTCGAGGACTAGATCCGGCTGGAAGCTGTTTGAGGAACGGCCTTAGCCGGCGCTCGCTCGACCGGCTCGCCGGTGGCTGCCAGGCGCTCAGGCGGACAAGCCTGCATGAAGTCCATCGAGCCTTCGGCGGGCGCGTCCAGCCAGGCGTCGTACTGGGATTCGTCCAGCAGGACGACCATACGCTTCTCTTCGCCTGGGCGGTGATAGTTGCACATGACGGGATGGGAGTCGGCGTTGACCGTCATGAGCGTGAAGGTATGAACGCGCTCTCCTGCAGGCGAATGCCAAGTGTTCCATAGCCCGGCGATCGCCAAGGGGCTGCCATCGGCCGCGCTGATACGTGTGGGCACGTGCACGTTCGAGCGCCAGTCTGGCTCGTAGATGGCCTCAGCCGGGACAATGCAGTGCTGGGCCTTCTTCCAAGCGGCCTGGAACGGCCTCGCGGTGGCAACTGTTTCGGAGCGGGCGTTGTACGTCAGCTTCACCTTGCGCATATCGGTGGCCCAGAAAGGGATCAGGCCGAACCGCGCGACAACGGCCTCGCGCTCAGGAACCGCCTCGTCGCCCGATTCGAGCTCGGGCGGGCGCCTCACGATGGGCGCAAAGCGTCCTGGAAAGACATCTCGATCGAGAACATCCAAGCCGCTGTCGCGGATGGCTCGAAAGAATTCGCGCAGCCGCGCTGCGTCAAGAACCGAGTGGTAACGAGCGCACATTCTTTGAATTCTGCTTGGCCGCGCGCTCAAGTCCACCCAGGATGCCGCAGTTGACCGCGGCACGGCCAACCGAGCAGCTGCGGTGCAGTGAGCGCAATTCGGCTTCCAACGCCTTCAGCTCCCGGATGCGGACCACGACCTGCTCGATGTGACTTGCAATCAGCTCATCCACGACGCCGCAATTCTCGGAAGGAGCGTCTTTGAAGTGCAGCAGCGTGCGGATCTCAGCCAGCGTCATGTCCAGGCTGCGGCAGTGCCGAATGAAGGCGAGCCGCTGGGCGTGCTCAGCCGTGTAGCTGCGGTAGTTCCCCTCGGTCCGGGCGGGGGACGGCAGCAGTCCCTCGCGCTCGTAGAAGCGGACCGTTTCGGGAAGCGTATTGGTGGCCTTGGCCAGGTCGCCGATCTTCATGGATGAGCCGCCCTTGCAGCGGGCTTGACTTTGTAGTTGCTAGAGGGTTTCCAATTATGCAGTCCGAGGAATACCCATGAGCGCCACCACAAAATTCGAAAGTACCTTTGCCGTTCCGAAGATGGATTGCCCGTCCGAGGAGAACATGATCAAGATGGCCTTGCAAAGCGTCGAAGGCGTGCAGTCGCTCACCTTCGACCTGCCGGGCCGAAAGCTGGTGGCCGTGCATCGCGCGCCGGTCGCCGAGGTGTTGCAGCGTCTCGAACCGCTGGGCTTGGGCGCGAAGCTGGTGCATTCGGCCGCGGTAGACGATAGCGCCGCCGGCAGCTTCAAGAGCACCTTCCATGTCCCGAAGATGGATTGCCCATCGGAAGAGAACATGATCAAGTTGGCCCTGCAAGACGTTCCCGGGGTGAAATCCCTGTCCTTCGACTTGGCCAACCGCAAGCTGACCGCAGTGCATGGCGCTCCGGTGGCGCAGGTCCTGCAACGCCTGGAGCCGTTGGGTCTGGGCGCCAAGCTGCTGGAATCGGACGCGGTCATGGGTGACGACGATGAAATCGACCCGCCTGACAATGCGGCCGAGGCCAGGCTGCTATGGATACTGCTCTCGATCAATGCGGCCATGTTCGTGATCGAGATCGTGATGGGCTTCATCGCTCAATCGACCGGGCTCATCGCCGACTCGCTCGACATGTTCGCCGACGCTGCGGTGTATGGGCTGTCCCTGTTTGCCGTCGGCCGAGCAGCTGCCCTTAAGACGCGTGCGGCTCACACGGCGGGCTGGTTGCAACTGGCGCTTGCGCTCATGGCACTCAGCGAGGTCGTTCGACGCTTCATCGCCGGGAGCGAACCTGTCTCGGGCCTGATGATGGGGATGGGCCTGGTGGCCCTGATCGCCAACGTCATCTGCCTGGTCTTGATATCCAAGAAGCGGGATGCCGGTGCGCACATGAAGGCAAGCTACATCTTCTCGGCCAACGACGTGATCGCCAATGCGGGCGTGATCCTGGCTGGCTTCCTGGTGGCCATGACCGGATCCAACTACCCTGATCTGGTCATCGGCACCGTGGTGGGTCTGATCGTCTTGAACGGTGCCCGGCGCATCCTGAGTCTCAAATGACGAACCTGACAGCCATAGACGATCGGCAGCGCGGGGCAGCATTTGCTCACCTCGTGGAGCGGGCGAGATCCCGAGGACCTGACCGGTGGAAGGTCCTGGAGGCCGCGCACGTGCTTGGCCAAGAGCGCTTCTGGCTTCATCTGCGGAGTCATTGGTACATGCTGGCCCTGGCCGCGCGTGAGCGTGACGTGCGGGAAGCCGCGGGCCAGCTGTTTAGGATCCTGCTGGTGCCGCTTGGCCACCTCTCGGGCAGGCTGCCGCTTGGCAACCCTGGCCGGGCCACGGTCAGTGCCTTCGCGCCAATGCTGTGAGACCGGAACTCGCTGAAATTCTGTCCGCGTCAATAGCACTCACGGCCGAGCACGGTGCGGCAACGCGCTGAATCCAACCACGGCCCTGCGATCTGGTCTAACCAACAAGAACGATGAAGTATGTCAACCGACCAGCTCGCTGGTATTGCCTTGCGCTTGTAGTCTTTGCCGCAGACCAGACTGCCAAGACCTGGATTCATCTGACCACCCTGCTCGGCTGGTCGCGCGAGGTCGCACCGTTCTTCAGCCTGGTCCACGTACTGAACCCCGGCGCGGCCTTCAGCTTCCTGGCCGGCACCGGCGGATGGCAACGCTGGTTCTTCCTGGCCATCGCCCTGGGCGCGTCGGCCTGGCTCGCTTGGCTGCTCGCCAAGCCGGTGCGCAGCCTCGAGGGCTTGGCTTATAGCCTCATCCTGGGCGGCGCCCTGGGCAATGCCTTCGACCGGGCTGTGCGCGGGTCCGTGATTGACTATCTGGACTTCCACCTGCACGGCTGGCACTGGCCGGCATTCAACATCGCCGACATGGCCATCGTTGGTGGCGCCGTTGGTCTCATTGCATCGTCAGTTCTGGGGCACCGCGAGGCAAACACATCCTCTCGAAGGCAAACGTAACTGTTGCCGCTTAGCAGTCCCGACAACAAGGGAGCCCCCCAACCCGCGCGTGCAGGCGTGCTCTGCTGTGCGAAACTTCCTGATGACCAAAGGAATCATCGCGCTTGACGCTGACGGAGTCCTCCTGGACTACGGCTTGGCCTATGCCAGCGCTTGGCAGAAGGCGTTCGGCACGTACCCTGGCGAGCGCGATCCGCTCGCCTACTGGCCCATCGACAGATGGGAAGTGGAGCGAGTTGAAGGGGATAGGCTTGATCTGCTTCGGCGGGCCTTCGACAACGAGTTCTGGTCATCGATCCCGCCGGTTCCAGGAGCGATTGAGGCGTGCCACAAGCTCGCCGCGGCGGGCTACGAACTGGTATGCGTCACGGCCTTGCCTGCGGAATTCAGGGCAGCTCGCGAGCACAACCTGAGACTGCACGGATTCCCGATTCACCTGGTCCACGCCACCGACAACGTGGCAACGGCCGCGAGCCCTAAGGCCGACACGCTCAACTCCCTAAAGCCGATCGCCTTCGTCGACGACTACTTGCCGTACTTCGTGGGCGTCGATGCCGCGATCCATCGCGCATTGATTTTGCGTGGGATTACCGGGTCGCCCAACGCGGGCGACCTGTTGGTACACACGGATTCGCATCACGCCGACCTTCTTGCGTTTGCGAATTGGTGGTCGCAGCGCGCTGGTGATAAGTGCCGGTAACAGTTACTGCTGTTGAGAAACCATGCTGACCATCAATGCCGACGAGCACGGCCTGTTCAACCAGTTCCACAAGCCGCAGGACGAGAAGCGGATGGTGGTGATCCTGGCCGAAGATCAGTACGACGAGTGGCTGAGAGCGCCAACGGGAAAGTCGATGGACTTCATGCGGCAGTACCCGGCATTCGAGCTACAGGCCGGCGAGGATCCGTTTCGCGGACGCCGATAAGTCGGCGCTGTACCATCCGCTCCATGGCCGCCCAGCATCCAAAGAAAACTCTGCTTGATCCTGACACCGGTAGCCGGCTCAAAGAGGCTCGGGAGCGCGCTGGCATGAGTCAGGCAGCCCTTGCAAACCTCGCTCAAATTACACGGTTCACCCAAGCTGGATACGAGTCGGGAGCAACGGAGCCGAACACCGGGTATCTCAGGAGAATTGAGGCTGCCGGGCTTGACCCGGTTCGCGTCAAGCCCCGCCGTTCAGGGCGGGGAAGGATAGCGTCGGCAGGCGGTAGCCTGCAGTCGAACCCGTTCCCGCGTTCGGATCCGTTTGCGTGTTTCGGTTTGCTCCTGTAACCTGTACGTATGTCCAGCGTTCGAGCCTACCGCTTCCAGCTCCGGCTGCGCCCTGCGCACGAAGCGCAGCTGCGGCGTATCGCCGGCGGCCTGCGCTGGGTGTGGAACCAGGCGCTGGCCGAGCAGCGGGCGCGGCACGCGCGCGGCGAGAAGTATGCTGCGTACGGCGAGATGTGTAAGTGGCTCACCGCCTGGCGCAACGCGGCCGAGACAGGGTGGTTGGCCGAAGGCCCCATCCACCCGCAGCAGCAGACCCTCAAGCGCCTGGACGAAGCGTACAAGCGCTTCTTCGCCAAGACGGGCGGCTTTCCTTCCTTCAAGCGCCGCGGCCAGGAGCCCGGCGTGCGCTTCCCCGATGCGAAGCAGTTCTGCCTTGATGCGGCCAACGGCCGGATCAATCTGCCCAAGCTCGGCTGGGTGCGCATGCGCATGAGCCAGTCGGTGGCTGGCATCCTGCGAAACGTGAGCCTTACCCGCGAGGGGAACCACTGGTACGCCAGCATCCAGGTGCTCGTGAGCGAGACGCTACCTGCGGTGGATGTTGCGCCCACCCTGGGCATCGATCTGGGCGTGGCGGCGTTTGCCGCCACCTCCGAGGGGGTGGTGGTGGCGCCACTGAAGGCGCTCGCGCGCCAGCAGGTGCGCATCCGCCGGTACCAGCGCGCTGTCTCGCGTAAAAAGAAGGGCTCTGCCAACCGCCGCAAGGCAGTGGAGCGCCTGGGACGCCTGCACCGGCGCATCGCCCGCCAGCGCAGCGACTGGCTGCACAAGCTCACGACAGAGATTGCCGGGCGGCACCCGGTCATCGCCCTGGAGGATCTGCGCGTGAAGAACATGTCGGCCAGTGCCAGGGGCACTGCCGACCAGCCGGGGAAGAACGTGCCCCAGAAGGCCGCCCTCAACCGCAGCATCCTCGATGCGGCGTGGGGCGAGTTCGCACGGCAGATCTCGTACAAGGTGCAATGCAGGGGTGGCCAGGTGATCCTGGTCAACCCGGCCTACACCAGCCGC
>NZ_JBHTBX010000020.1:0-40254 GCF_042665135.1 Hydrogenophaga bisanensis | reverse complement strand
TGCTGGTCGGTCCAACCAACAACGGCAAGTCGATGATCGTCGAGAAGTTCCGCCGCGCCCACCCGGCCAGCTCCGACGCCGACCAGGAGCACATCCCGGTATTGGTCGTGCAGATGCCGTCCGAGCCGTCGGTGATCCGCTTCTACGTCGCGCTGCTCGCGGCGATGGGTGCACCATTGCGACCGCGCCCACGGCTGCCGGAAATGGAGCAACTGGCGCTGGCACTGCTGCGAAAGGTCGGTGTGCGCATGCTGGTGATCGACGAGCTGCACAACGTCCTGGCCGGCAACAGCGTCAACCGCCGGGAATTCCTCAACCTGCTGCGCTTTCTCGGCAACGAGCTGCGCATCCCGCTGGTTGGGGTCGGCACGCGCGACGCCTACCTGGCGATCCGCTCGGATGACCAGTTGGAAAATCGGTTCGAGCCGATGATGCTGCCGGTGTGGGAGGCCAACGACGATTGCTGCTCACTGCTGGCCAGCTTCGCCGCTTCGCTTCCATTGCGGCGACCCTCGTCGATTGCCACGCTGGACATGGCTCGCTACCTGCTCACACGCAGCGAGGGCACTATCGGCGAACTGGCGCACTTGCTGATGGCGGCGGCCATCGTCGCCGTGGAGAGCGGCGAGGAAGCGATCAACCACCGCACGCTCAGCATGGCCGATTACACCGGCCCCAGCGAGCGGCGACGACAGTTCGAGCGGGAACTGATGTGAAGCCTGCGCCGCGCTGGCCGCTGCATCCCGCCCCGAAAGAAGGCGAGGCGCTGTCCTCATGGCTCAACCGCGTGGCCCTTTGCTATCACATGGAAGTGTCCGAGCTGCTGGAGCACGATCTTGGTCACGGCCAGGTTGATGACCTGGACACCGCGCCACCACTGGCGCTGCTGGCGATGCTCTCCCAGCGGAGCGGTATCGAGCTGGATCGGCTGCGCTGCATGAGTTTCGCTGGCTGGGTGCCTTGGCTACTGGACGGCCTTGATGATCAGATTCCAGCCGCATTGGAAACCTATGCGTTCCAGCTCTCGGTACTGCTGCCGAGATTCCGCCGTAAGACGCGATCCATCACGAGCTGGCGTGCCTGGCTGCCCAGCCAGCCGATAAACCGCGCCTGTCCGCTCTGCCTGAACGATCCGGAGAACCAAGCCGTACTGCTCGCGTGGAAGCTGCCCCTGATGCTGAGTTGCCCGCTGCATGGCTGCTGGCTGGAATCCTATTGGGGCGTGCCAGGGCGGTTTATCGGCTGGGAGAACGCCGACGCCGAACCGCGCACCGCCAGCGACGCGATTGCGGCGATGGACCAGCGTACCTGGCAGGCACTGACAACCGGTCACGTGGAGCTGCCGCGCCGAAGCATCCACGCCGGATTGTGGTTTCGGCTGCTACGCACGCTGCTCGATGAGCTGAACACCCCGCTTTCCGCGTGCGGAACCTGCGCAGGGTATCTCCGCCAAGTCTGGGAAGGCTGCGGGCATCCGCTGCGTGCTGGGCAAAGTCTGTGGCGACCGTATGAAACCCTGAACCCGGCAGTACGATTGCAGATGCTGGAGGCGGCGGCAACGGCAATCAGCTTGATTGAGGCGAGGGACATAAGCCCGCCAGGCGAGCAGGCAAAGCTATTCTGGTCCGAGCCGCAAACCGGGTTCACCAGTGGCCTGCCGACGAAAGCGCCGAAGCCCGAACCCATCAATCACTGGCAGCGTGCAGTCCAGGCCATCGACGAGGCCATCATTGAAGCGCGGCACAACCCCGAGACGGCACGCTCGCTGTTCGCGTTGGCTTCCTATGGTCGGCGCGACCCAGCTTCCCTGGAACAGTTGCGCGCCACCTTCGCGGAGGAAGGCATCCCCCCGGAATTTCTGTCACATTATGAGCCTGATGGACCCTTTGCATGTCTTAGACAGAATGACGGGTTAAGTGACAAATTTTGACGGCCAGCGCTTTCCGGCGCACACTGTCACATAATCGAACGTATATGTGACAGGTGTGACATGCTGATCGGCTACATGCGGGTATCGAAGGCGGACGGTTCCCAAGCGACTGACTTGCAGCGCGATGCGCTGGTCGCCGCTGGCGTCGATCCGGCGCATCTTTATGAAGACCAGGCGTCTGGCAAACGCGAGGACCGGCCCGGCTTGGCGGCCTGCCTGAAGGCGCTCCGACCGGGCGACACTCTGGTCGTCTGGAAACTCGACCGCCTTGGGCGCGATCTGCGCCACCTGATCAATGCCGTGCACGACCTGACCGGTCGCGGCATCGGACTCAAGGTGCTGACCGGCCACGGCGCGGCGATCGATACCACGACTGCCGCCGGCAAGCTGGTCTTTGGCATCTTCGCCGCGCTGGCCGAGTTCGAGCGCGAGTTGATCGCCGAGCGCACGATTGCCGGTCTGGCATCGGCGCGGGCGCGTGGCCGAAAAGGTGGCCGCCCGTTCAAGATGACCGCCGCCAAACTACGCCTGGCGATGGCCGCAATGGGGCAGCCCGAAACCAAGGTCAGCGACCTGTGCCAGGAACTCGACATTACACGGCAGACCCTGTACCGGCACATATCGCCAAAGGGCGAGCTACGCCCCGATGGAGCGAAGCTGCTCAATCGTGCCTAAGGAAATTTGGCAAACCCGTTTTTTGAGACACCCCTACCTGGCCTCATACCAGGATTGGGATGCATTTGCTACACGCACCACCAGCAGCATCACCGGCACCTCGATCAGCACCCCGACTACAGTGGCCAGTGCTGCGCCGGAGTGGAATCCGAACAGGCTGATCGCAGCGGCGACGGCCAGCTCGAAGAAATTGGATGCACCAATCAAGGCCGAAGGGCAGGCGACGTTGTGCTTTTCGCCAACCAGGCGGTTTAGCCAGTAGGCCAAGGCCGAGTTGAAGAGCACCTGTTGGGCAGCACGCCGCCCAAGATCACAGTCCAGCGGAGCAAACGCGCCGGCGGTGCGCCACTGCGGGTGTACCGGTTGGCCGCAGAGTAATGCGGGAGATTATTTCGCTGATTTCGCCGACTGCTCTACGATCTTAAACCGTCAAGGTCGCCTAGAACAGACGGTCGTCAAAGCGCCTTTCCCCAAGACGCACAAGTAAGAGAGTAAGGTTGCCGAACCACTTGAACTGTGGAGTGTGTGATGCCGAAGCGTTCGTGCAATGTCTCCGCGATGTTTTGAAAAAATGCGTCATCTGCTGACCCATCGGGCATCACCAAGTGTGCCGTCATTGCCGCCTGTTTTGTGTCCAGCCCCCAAATGTGTAGGTCGTGAACAAACTGTACACCCGGCAATCCTGCCAGGTAGTCGTGCACAGCCTGCGCATCGATATCGTCGGGCACCCCATCAAAAAGTAGGTGTAAAGACTGCTTGAACAGGCCCCAGGTACCCCAGACGATAATGGCCGCGATGAGCAGACTGACCACGGGGTCCAGCCAGGGCCATCCCATCCACAGTGTGAGTGCTCCAGCCACCACCACTCCGGCAGATACCAGCGCATCAGCCGCCATGTGCAGGAAAGCCCCCCGGATGTTCAGGTCGGTATCGCGACCGCGCATGAACAGCAGGGCTGTTGCGGCATTGATGAGGATGCCTACACCTGCAACCGCCATGATCGTCGCTCCTTCATGACCATTCGCCTCTTCCGGTGACATAAGGCGTCCGACCGCTTCCCAGCCGAGCGCACCCATAGCCACAAGTAGGAGCAATGCATTGGCAAATGCCGCGAGGATGCTGCCCTTCTTCCAGCCGTAAGTGTGACGCAGATTTGCCTGCAGTTTGCCAGCCAGCGCGCCACCCCACGCGAGTACCAAACCTGCCACATCGCTCAGATTGTGACCGGCGTCCGCCAGCAAGGCCAACGAGTCGATCTTCCAGCCATAGAATGCTTCGATTCCGACAAAGGACAGATTCAGCGCAATGCCGACAGCAAAGGCCTTGTCGAAACTGGCGGGCGTGTGGCTATGGTCGTGTTCGGCGCTCATTCAGCGAACCCCTTCTGGGCTTCGCAATGCCTCACTCAATTGATCTGCTAGTTCAGACCAGTTCGAGTCCTGCTCCAGCGCTTCGCGCAAAAAGCTGGCCTGTGCGGGCGTCCAAAACGGCGCATTGGGTAGCTCGATGTCCGGAGCCACTGGCCTGTGCTCCGCCAGGAATTGGTGAATTTCATGCGGCTGGTTGGGAAGTCCCAACTGGACGAACAGATCATGAAAACGGTGAATGGCAAACTCCATGCTCAACTCCTTACGCCCGACGCATGACACCCGCGAGGTCGGTGCCCGGTGTCACCGTGTTAAACACCGTTCCGTACTTCTTCACGTTGTCGTGCAACAGGTCAATACGTCGATCGGATTCATCGGTGTCCACAACGATTTCGTATCGGATGCTCTCCATTTTGGGTGGCACATCCTGGCGCACGCCGTCCACGATCACCTGCACACCGCGCAACTCAAACTTGAGGATGGGTACCACGCGCTCGATGCCCTTGATCATGCAGGCCGACAGCGCGGCCAGCAGCAGCTCGGCAGGGTTGAAGGCATGGGGATTGCCTCCCATGTCGGTGTCGAGTGTGATGCTCGCCAATTTGCAGGTGGACTCGCTGCGATGGGCATCGATTCGGCGTGATTCGACATGAAAACGCATCTTGACCGGGGTGTCGCTCATTCAACTACTCCTTGGTAGGCGATGGAGCGCAGCAACCCGTCGACGAGGCTGCCGGTGCCGTGCTGCCACAGAAGGTGCTGGCCGCAGATACTGGCTCGGCAGCCTCACCGCCACAGCACGAAGAAGTGGCCGTAGCTGCAGGTGCCTCGTAACGCTGGCCGATGACCGCGAAGCCCTTGCGCATCCACTTGAGCAGCCCCCCCTCCATGTTGCTCACGCGAGTGAAACCCTGGAACTGCAGGTAGTACGTGGCCTTGAGGCTGCGCTCGCCACTCTCGCAGACCAGCACGAGCTCGCGATCCTTGGGCAGTTCGCCCCAGCGCTGTTCCATCTCGAACAGTGGAATGTTCACGATGGCGGGTACATCGAAGGCGAGACTTGCCACTTCAGTTCGCTCGCGCACGTCTACCAACAAGGCACCTTCTCTCACCAAGCGCTGAGTGGTGGTTGGACAGACCTGCTTGGCTTCTCCCAGCGTCTGATGGTCAATCATCTTGCGCTCCTTCAAGCTGTTAGCCATTGTTCGATCTTTTCGCGGCCGGGCACGCCACCAGCGTGCACCACCTTGCCGTCGATCACGACGCCCGGTGTCGACATGACGCCGTAGCCCATAATGTCGCGCAGCTCTTCCACCTTCTCCAACTTGACCTCAACACCCTTGGCTTTCGCCACCTGGTCGATTAGCGCAATGGTGCTCTTACAGTTGGCACAGCCAGTGCCGAGAACTTTGATCTCTTTCATCTCAATCTCCTCACAAAACCCAGTTGAAGACAAACCCCACGATCATGATGCCGGTCGCAACCACACCAATGAAAGTGGCGATCAGCCTGACTTTCAAAACCTTGCGCAAGATGACCATCTCGGGCAGCGACAACGCGATCACGCTCATCATGAAAGCCAGCACTGTGCCCAGCGCCGCGCCTTTTGCCAGCAGGGCCTGCACGATGGGAATGACACCCGCTGCATTGGTGTACATGGGCACACCGATCAGAACCGCCAGCGGCACTGACCACCAGGCATCCTTACCCATGAAACTGGCCATGAAATCCTCTGGCACCCAACCGTGGATGCCAGCGCCGATGGCGATACCGGCCAAGATGTAGGGCCAGACCTTGCCCACGATGTCGCGCACTGAGGCAAAACCCGCCTGCACCCGGTCGGCCAAGGTCGTCTCAGCGGCTTCAAATCCAGCCGACATTTTGGGCATGTCGCGCACCCAGTCTTCCAGGTGCGCCTCCATTTTGAGACGCCCAATGATCCAGCCCGCGACGACAGCTACCGACAGACCCAGACCAAGGTACAGCGCGGCGATCTTCCAGCCAAACAGGCTGAACAGCAGCGTCAGCGCTACCTCGTTAACCATGGGCGCGGAGATCAGGAACGAAAACGTTACGCCCAGCGGCACACCCGCCTGCACGAAGCCGATGAACAGCGGCACCGCCGAGCAGGAGCAGAACGGCGTTACGATGCCCAGGCTGGCCGCCATCATGTTGGCCACCCCTTCGCTTCGGCCGACCAGCAGCGCCCTTGTGCGTTCCGGCGTGAAGTAGCTGTTGACCATGCCCATGACGAACACCACACCGGTCAGCAGCAGCAAGACCTTGGGCGTGTCGTAGAAGAAAAACTGCAGCGCGCCGCCCAAATGGCTGTCACGCGCAACCGGCAGCGCAGCGACCAGCGCCTCCGAGGCGGGGATCAGCGATTGGTACAACCCCCACCAAAGCAGGGCTGCCACAACAAGGAACGCTGTTGGGTTGCGCTGGGTCCAGCGCATGGCGAGGGTAGTCATCGATCTTCTCCGTTGCGTTGTTCAGCGAGACGTCGGCTTATGCTGAACGATCTCCAGAGAAGACGAATGAATCGAAAAAAGGATTCAGGCTGAAGGGCGTGGTGTGTGGCAGCACACCTGCCCAGTGTCGTCGAATCTGACCTGACAGTTCACGATCAGACTGTCCCGGAGCCGCTTTCTGGCTCGCAGTAGGCGTGACTTCGCAGCGGCCAAGGTGAGCTGATTGGCCTCAGCGTATGCGCGTACAGTCTGCCCTTGAAGGTCACAGGCCGCAATGATGTGTCGATCTTCCGCTTCCAGCGCAGGAAGGTTGCGTTCCACGCATGCATCGAGTTCGTCGACCGGCACCCGCTCTGAGGTTGGGGAGGCGACGAGCGATTCGGCCAACTCATCCGTTAACTCGGCGTTGGGCTTGGCCAAGCGGGTCGCATCGACCACAGCATTGCGAGCCACCTGGAACAGCCATGCCCTTGGGTTTTCCAATGAACAAAAGCCTTTGCCTTGACGCATGGCTTTGAGGAAGACCTCTTGCAGGAGGTCTTCGGCGGCATTGCGGTCCCGGGCACGAAGAATCAAAAAGGCAAGCAACTCCCGTTGGTGTGCCTCCCAGGCACGTAAGACGCACTCAAAAGAAGTGTTGCTGCCTGCCATTACTATCGGGCCTCGTACCAGGGTTTGGAGGCGTTCACCACGCGCACCACCAACAGCATCACCGGCACCTCAATCAGCACGCCGACCACGGTCGCCAGAGCCGCACCTGAGTGGAACCCGAACAGGCTGATTGCTGCCGCGACGGCCAGCTCGAAGAAGTTGGATGCGCCAATCAAGGCCGAAGGGCAAGCGACGTTGTGTTTCTCGCCGACCAAGCGGTTTAGCCAGTAGGCCAAGGCCGAGTTGAAGAACACCTGAATCAAGATGGGCACAGCCAGCAGTGCGATGACCAACGGCTGTTTCAGAATGGCCTCGCCTTGAAAGGCGAAAAGCAAGACGAGGGTCGCCAACAGGGCCGTGATCGACCACGGGCCGATTTTCGCCATCGTGGCCTCGAAGGCATCCGGGCCTTTGGCCAAAAGCTGCTTGCGCAAGAGCTGGGCCAAGATGACGGGAATCACGATGTACAGCACGACGGATGTGATCAACGTGTCCCAAGGCACTGTGATGGCCGAGATGCCCAGCAGGAAGCCAACCAGAGGCGCAAAGGCTATCACCATGATGCTGTCGTTCAGAGCGACTTGCGACAACGTGAACAGTGGATCGCCATTGGTCAGCCTGCTCCACACGAACACCATTGCCGTGCATGGTGCAGCGGCAAGTAGGATCAGCCCAGCGATGTAGCTGTCGAGCTGGTCAGCGGGGAGCATGGGCGCAAACAGGTTGCGAATGAAGAACCATCCGAGGAATGCCATCGAGAACGGCTTGACCAGCCAGTTGACGAACAGCGTGACCCCAATCCCCCGGACGTGTTGGCGCACTTCGTGAAGTGCGCCGAAGTCCACCTTGACCAGCATCGGGATGATCATCACCCAGATCAGCAGGCCCACCGGGAGATTCACCTGCGCGATCTCCATGCGGCCGATGGACTGGAACGCTGCCGGGAAAAATTGTCCGAGGGCAATGCCAATGACGATGCAGAGGAACACCCAGACGGTCAGATAGCGCTCAAAGACGCTCATCGGCAGACCTGCCGATTTTTTCAGTGTTGCTTCACATTGAGCTGGCAAAGCATTTCCCCCTGTTAAGCGTCACGCTGCTGCCCCAGCTCGCGGAGCTTGGTTTGCAGCGACATGCGGTCGATTTTTTCGATAGGCAGGCTCATGAAAAGCCGGATGCGATTGGCGATCTGGAACTGCGCGTTTGAGAACGCCTTGAGCTGCTTTTCCCGGTTGCCTTCGATCTTGGTGGGGTCGGCAAATCCCCAGTGCGCTGTGATGGGTTGGCCGGGCCACGCCGGGCAGGCTTCGCCCGCTGCCTGATCGCACACGGTCATGATGAAGTCCATCTGCGGGGCATCCGGCTCGGCGAACTCCGTCCAGCTCTTGCTGCGCAGGCCGCCCAAGTCGTAGCACTGCTCCGACAGCACTTCCAAGGTCATCGGATGAACCTCACCGCGAGGATGGCTTCCCGCGCTGTACGCCTTGAAGCGCTCCCGCCCAAGGTGGTTCATGATGACTTCCGCCTTGATGCTGCGGGCAGAGTTCCCGGTGCAGATGAACAGCACGTTGTAGATTTTGTTTTCCATGTCAGGCTTCCTCGGTGATGGGGTTTGCCAAGTCACGCAGCCGATCCACGCCGACTGGCTCGTGCTTCAAGAGCGGCACGACCGCAAAACGCTTGGCATGATGTGTCGCCACCGAGTCGATCTCTCGAAGCTCGTTCTGCGCGCGCTGACGCAGCAGCAAAGAGTCCGGGCGCGTGGCCGCGACGCTGTTGTTGACGATCCATGCCCATGGCTCGATGCCAGCTCGGCGCAGATCGGATTGCAGGTTGGCGGCTTCCAAAACAGGGGTGGTTTCGGCCAGCGTGGCGATGAGAACCTTGGTTTGCTTCGGGTCTTGCAACTGCATCATCGGTGTCGTGTAGTGCATGCCCGTGTTGCCCATCTGCCGGGTCACTTCCCGGTGATACGCGCCCGTGGCATCCAGCAGCAGCAGCGTGTGCCCGGTGGGCGCGGTATCCATCACCACGAACTTCTTGCCAGCCTCCCGAATGATGCGAGAGAAGGCCTGAAAGACCGCGATCTCCTCGGTGCAGGGGGAGCGCAAGTCCTCTTCCAGTAGTGCGCGCCCTTCGGCATCGAGCTGGGCACCCTTGGTATCCAGTACGTGCTTGCGATAGCGCTCCGTTTCCTCGTGAGGATCAATGCGGCTGACGGTCAGGCTAGACAGAGAGCCTTCCAGCGTCTCTGACAGATGAGCGGCCGGATCGGAGGTTGTCAGATGGACGGGCAATCCTCGGTGAGCCAGCTCCACGGCGACGGCGGCCGCCAAGGTGGTTTTGCCGACACCACCCTTGCCCATGAGCATGACCAAGCCATGCCCATCTACAGCAATCTCATCAACCAAGGAGGATAGGCTGGGTGCGTCGAGCTGGGCAGGCAGTTCGATGGAGCTTGTGGCGCTCCCGCTGGTGGTGGCCACCAGCAAGTGACGCAAGGCGTCGAGTCCGACCAGGTTGAACGGTTTCAGGTCAATCTGATCCCGAGGCAGCGCCTTGAGCACGTCTGGCATGGCCGTAAGGGCTGTTTGCTCGCGTTGATGGATCGCGGCAGCCAGCTCATCGTGCGCGGCTTCCCTGGCTGGAAGAACGCCATTGACAACGAGGTACTGTTGAGACAGCCCGATGGCGGCCAGCTCTTCGTGTGTGCGAGCCACTTCCCGAAGGGTGGCGCGTTGAGCGCGGGCGACCAGAACCAAGCGGGTGCGCTGCGGATCGGCCAAGGCGTCAACGGCGGCCTTGTACTGGGTACGCTGCTTTTCCAGCCCGGCCAGAGGCCCGAGGCAGGACGCATCACCTTTGCCTTCTTCGAGGAAGCCGCTCCACGCACCGGGCAGTTGGAGCAGGCGGATCGTGTGGCCTGTGGGTGCCGTGTCGAAGATGATGTGTTCGTAGTCTGCGGTCAAGGTCGAGTCGATCAGCAGGGCCGTGAACTCATCAAAGGCCGCGATCTCGGTGGTACAAGCGCCTGAAAGCTGTTCCTCGATCCCGTTGACAACCGTCTCAGGTAGGACGCCCCGTACTGGGCCGACGATGCGATCTCGATAGGCCTGTGCTGCTGCCTGCGGGTCAATTTCGAGTGCCCAGAGGTTGGGCACGGCGGGGATCGCCGTGATGTGATTGCCGATGCTTTCCCCAAACACTTGCCCTACGTTCGATGCAGGGTCAGTGCTGACAAGCAGGACGCGCTTGCCTTCTGATGCGAGTTGTACCGCCGTAGCACAGGCGATGGAGGTCTTGCCGACCCCACCCTTGCCTGTGAAAAAAAGGTAGCGCGGAGGCTGATTGAGGAAGTGCATGGGCAATTCCTCCGTTCAGCAGCAGCGGCTGCCGGAGCAGCAAGCACCTTGGGATTGCGGCGCGCTCACGGCTGCGATGCCTGTCCAGCGGGCCAACTCGGTACGGTTGGGATAGCGACCGGCCAAGGCCACTTCGCCATCGACCAGAATCAGAGGAAGTGCATCTTGCCCCGAGCGCTCCAAGAACGCTTTGACAGTCGAGTTTTCTGCGAAGGCGAGCGGTTGCTGCGCCAGATTGAATCGTTCAACCTGCGCGCCGTTTTGTTTGGCCCAGTCCACATCGGCGGCGAAGCTCACGAGTGCCTGGTCAACTTCAACGCCACAGACGCCTGTGCTGCAACACAGAGCGGGGTCAAAAATCTGAATGGTTGCCATGATTATTCCTTCCAAAGTCATGCGTTGGGATACAGGGACTCAAGTGCCGCGCGCTGGTCGGGCTTGATGTTGACGACGGGGCGAATCGTCTTAGCCGTCGCCGCTGCTTCTTCGAGCGTGCTGCACAAGCCAAGCTCCAGCAGGACGCCTGCGGCCACGGTGCCAGTCCGGCCCTTGCCGCCGCCGCAATGGAAAGCCACTTTTTTGCCATCGCGGTAGGCCGACACGACCGCTTGTATGGCGTCTTGGAACAATGGCGCTTGTGGCTGCTCGGCGTTGTCGCCGAGCGGGATTTGCTGCCAAATCAGGGCGGGGTTGGATGCCGCGCAGCCTGTGGACTCTTCGCGCAGGTCCACCACCACGTCGATGTGTTCCACATCGGCGATTTGTTGAATGTCGCTGGCTCCGCCGAAGTAGATGCGGCCCGCGATCAGCTCGTGATATTGCTTTTGCATCGGTAGCTGGCCCCTCTCTCGGTTTCAGGCCAGCAACGTGCCGATGCGGTCAAGCTCTGCCTTGAGCTTGGCCTTGTCTTGCTGCAAGTCATCCAGCGGCAACGCGAGGAAAGCCTCGATGCGCGCTCGCAGAATGCGGTAGGCCGTCACGAAGGCCGCGTCGATTTCCTCATCGGTGCCGGTGGCGTGGGCTGGGTCTTCGACGCCCCAATGGGTACGCAGAACTGGCCCCAAGTAGGCCGGGCAGGTTTCGCCCGCAGCGCTGGAGCAGACCGTGATCACGATGTCAGGGGTAGTGGGCAGGTTGTCCCACGATTTGCTGTGGTAGCCCTCTGTCGAGATGCCTTCGCGTGCCAGCAGGGCCAGCGAGCGCGGGTGGACTTGGCCAGTGGGCTGGCTGCCTGCGCTCATGGCCTTCCACCCTGCCGGAGCAAGGTGATTGAAGGTGGCTTCACCAAGGATCGAGCGGCACGAATTGCCGGTGCAAAGAAACAGGACGTTCATCGTTCGGGAGTCTTTTGAGTTGAAGAAAGCGGCGGCAACACAGCGTCAGAGCACTTGGAGACAGCGCGCATGTCCGCGCACTGCTCCGGGTGGCCTGAGCAGCACTCTTCCGTCAGGTAGGCGATCAAGTCCAGCATCAGTGGGATGTTGGCCCGGTAACGCTGGAACCGCCCTTCCTGCTCGACAGTGAGCATCCCGGCCTGTGTCAATGCCTTGAGGTGGAAGGACAGGTTGGTCGGCGGGACATCGAGTGTTGAAGCGATCTCGCCCGCGACCATGCCTTCTGTGCCCCTGCGCACCAGAAGCCGGTACACATCCAGCCGAAGGCCGGATGACAGCGATTCAAAGATCGTGGTGGCTGTGTTCTTTTCCATGGTCCAACTATACAACAATAGTTGAAATAATGAAATCAAGTCTTGATGCCGATCCGTCAAACCGACGAAAAGGCGGCGATAGCATCAATAGGCTCTATGTGGGGATCGACTGCGGAGTAGGGGCACAAGCGGGTCGGCACCTCAAGTGCAACCAACTCCTGACATTCCGTGCAATCGTCTTCTGAAAATGACATCTGCACCAACCTCCGAGTGGCCGCAAAATTGTGCGGAAAACTCTGTCGCCAGACGCTACCATACGGAAACCTCGTCTTAATGGTTTTCCGCTTATGTTGGTAGGTTACATGCGCGTGTCGTCGGACTCCGACCGCCAGAGCACGAACTTGCAGCGCGATGCGCTGCTCGCCGTCGGCGTCGATGCGCGGCATCTGTTCGAGGATCATGCTTCCGGCGCGAAGGACGACCGCGCGGGCCTGGCGCGGGCGCTCGAATTCGTTCGCCCTGGCGACGTGTTGGTCGTGTGGAAGCTCGACCGGCTCGGCCGTTCGTTGTCGCACTTGCTCGCCATCGTGACCTCGCTCAAGAAAAAGCAGGTGGCGTTCCGCTCGCTGACGGAGAACCTGGATACCACGACGCCCTCGGGCGAGTTTCTGTTCCAGGTGTTCGGCGCGCTCGCGCAGTACGAACGCGCCTTGATCCAGGAACGTGTCGTCGCCGGTCTGGCTGCCGCCCGCAAACGCGGCCGGATCGGCGGCCGGCCGCAGGCGATCACCGGCGAGAAGCTGGAGGCCATCGTCGCTGCGCTCGATGGCGGCATGTCCAAGGCGGCGGTGTGCCGCAACTTCGGCGTCAAGCGAACCACGCTGATCGAGACCCTGGCACGGGTTGGTTGGACGGGCTCTCGTGGAGCGTCATCGCGATGACGACCAAGAGCGAACGATTGACCGTCCTGTCGGACGCCGAGCAGGAAGCCCTGTACGGCCTGCCGGACTTCGACGACGCCCAGCGGCTGGAATACTTGGCGTTGACTGAAACCGAACTGGCGCTCGCCAGCAGCCGGCCTGGTCTCCATGCCCAGGTCTATTGCATCTTGCAGATCGGTTACTTCAAGGCCAAGCATGCCTTCTTCCGCTTCGACTGGAGTGAGGTCGAGCACGATTGCGCCTTCGTGCTGAGCCGCTACTTCCACGGCGAGTCCTTCGAGCACAAGCCAATCTCCAAGCACGAGCACTACACCCAGCGCGAGTGGATTGCCGATCTGTTCGGCTACCGGCCGTGGGCGGCCGAGTTCCTGGCGCAGCTCGCGCAGCAGGCCGCGCAGACCGTGCGGCGCGACGTGATGCCGGGGTTCATCGCCGCCGAGCTGATCGTCTGGCTAAACGAGCACAAGATCATCCGGCCCGGCTATACCACCCTGCAAGAGCTGGTGAGCGAAGCCCTGTCCGCCGAGCGTCGGCGGCTGGCTGGCCTGCTGTCGGAAGTGTTGGACGAATCGGCCAAGGCCGCGCTGGGTCGGCTTCTAGTGCGTGACGACACCCTGTCGCAATTGGCGGCGCTCAAGCAGGACGCCAAGGACTTTGGCTGGCGTCAGATGGCCCGCGAACGCGAAAAGCGCGCCACGCTGGAGCCGCTGCACCGGATCGCCAAGGCGCTGCTGCCCAAGCTCGGCGTCTCGCAGCAGAATCTGCTGTACTACGCCAGCCTGGCGAACTTCTACACCGTCCACGATCTACGCAACCTGAAGGCCGATCAGACCTACCTCTACCTGCTTTGCTATGCCTGGGTGCGCTACCGGCAGCTTTCCGACAACCTGGTCGATGCGATGGCCTACCACATGAAGCAGTTGGAGGACGAAAGCAGTGCGGGCGCAAAGCAATCCTTTGTCGCCGAGCAGGTGCGCCGTCAGCAAGACACACCGCAGGTCGGCCGCCTGCTGTCGCTTTACATCGACGACAGCGTGCCCGATCCCACGCCGTTCGGCGATGTGCGCCAGCGCGCCTACAAAATCATGCCCCGCGATACGCTGCAAACCACCGCGCAGCGCATGAGCGTGAAGCCGGTGAGCAAGCTGGCTTTGCACTGGCAGGCGGTGGACGGCCTGGCTGAGCGCATCCGCCGCCATCTTCGGCCGCTGTATGTCGCGCTCGACCTCGCTGGCACTGATCCGGGCAGCCCGTGGCTCGTGGCGCTGGCCTGGGCCAAGGACGTGTTCGCCAAACAGCAGCGCCTATCGCAACGGCCGCTCGCCGAATGTCCAGCGGCCACGCTGCCGAAACGCTTGCGACCGTACCTGCTGACCTTCGATGCCGATGGCAAGCCGACGGACCTGCATGCCGACCGCTACGAGTTCTGGCTGTACCGCCAGGTCAGGAAGCGCTTCCAGTCGGGTGAACTCTACCTCGACGACAGCTTGCAGCACCGGCATTTTTCCGACGAGCTGGTTTCGCTGGATGAGAAGGCCGCCGTGCTGGCGCAGATCGACATCCCGTTCCTGCGGCAGCCACTCGATGCCCAGCTCGATGCGCTCGCGACCGAGCTGCGCGCTCAGTGGCTGGCCTTCAACCGCGAGCTGAAGCAGGGCAAGCTGACGCACCTAGAATACGACAAGGACACGCAGAAGCTGACATGGCGCAAGCCCAAGGGCGAGAACCAGAAGGCGCGCGAGAAGGCGTTCTACGAGCAACTGCCGTTCTGCGACGTGGCCGACGTGTTCCGCTTCGTCAACGGCCAGTGCCAGTTCCTGTCGGCGCTGACGCCTTTGCAGCCGCGCTATGCGAAGAAGGTCGCCGACGCCGACAGCCTGATGGCGGTCATCATCGCGCAGGCGATGAACCACGGCAACCAGGTCATGGCACGCACCAGCGACATCCCGTACCACGTGCTGGAGAGCGCCTACCAACAGTACCTGCGCCACGCAACGCTGCACGCGGCCAACGACTGCATCAGCAACGCCATCGCCGCGCTGCCGATCTTCCCGTACTACTCGTTCGACCTCGATGCACTGTACGGTGCCGTCGATGGTCAGAAATTCGGCGTCGAGCGGCCGACCGTGAAAGCGCGCCACTCGCGCAAATACTTTGGGCGCGGCAAGGGCGTGGTCGCCTACACGCTGCTGTGCAACCACGTGCCGCTCAACGGCTACCTGATCGGCGCGCACGATTACGAGGCCCATCACGTGTTCGACATCTGGTATCGCAACACGTCGGACATCGTGCCGACCGCGATCACCGGCGACATGCACAGCGTCAACAAGGCCAACTTCGCTATCCTGCACTGGTTCGGCCTGCGTTTCGAGCCGCGCTTCACCGACCTTGGCGATCAGTTGAAGGAACTCTACAGTGCCGACGATCCGGCGCTGTACGATCAGTGCCTGATCCGGCCGGCCGGGAGAATCGACCGCGATCTCATAGTCAGCGAGAAGCCGAACCTCGACCAGATTGTCGCCACGCTCGGACTGAAGGAGATGACGCAGGGCACGCTGATCCGCAAGCTATGCACCTACACCGCGCCGAACCCCACGCGGCGCGCGGTGTTCGAGTTCGACAAGCTCATCCGCAGCATCTACACGCTGCGCTACCTGCGCGATCCGCAACTGGAGCGCAACGTTCACCGCTCACAGAACCGCATCGAGTCCTATCACCAGCTACGCTCAACCATCGCCCAGGTCGGCGGCAAGAAGGAATTGACCGGGCGCACCGACATCGAAATTGAGATCAGCAACCAGTGCGCCAGGCTGATCGCCAACGCGGTCATCTTC
This sequence comes from Hydrogenophaga bisanensis, assembly GCF_042665135.1. NCBI lineage: Bacteria > Pseudomonadati > Pseudomonadota > Betaproteobacteria > Burkholderiales > Comamonadaceae > Hydrogenophaga > Hydrogenophaga bisanensis. Next base: position 24,375 of record NZ_JBHTBX010000020.1, on the reverse strand, counting down.
TACAACTCGGCCATCCTCTCGCGGCTGCTGATGAAGTACGAGGCGAGCGGCAACGCCAAGGCGCACGCTCTCCTGACCCAGATATCGCCGGCGGCCTGGCGGCACATCCTGCTGAACGGGCATTACACCTTCCAGAGCGACGGCAAGATGATCGACCTGGATGCGCTCGTGGCGGGGCTGGAGCTGGGATGACGGAAATTTCGGCGGTTCTGGCTTAGAACCCCTGAAAGCAGACTCTATTCTGACGGCGCAGCGTGGCCATTCCTGACATCCAGTTAGGGTATGCCTCAATCTGACGGTAGCGAGTCGCAGGCGTTCGGATCGGCATCGGTTTCGTTCCCTGTCTTGGCACGCGCTTCGAAGCGTTGATAACACTCCAACCCGCAGAAGTGCTCGACGTATTCCGCGCCTTCCGGGGTGAAGGCGGCATCGAGCGGGATTTCCTTGCAGCACACGCAGCAACTGGTGGTGGTCGAGTCACTTGCATTCATGGTGGCACCCCTCCATTGACTGACGAAGACGGCGAATGCCGCCGCCGGCATTGGCTTCGCGAACAGGAAGCCTTGTCCTGTGTCGCAGTCCGCTTGTCGCAATAGATCAAGACTCGCCGATGTTTCCACGCCTTCAGCCACCACATCCATGCCCAGCCCGTGCGCAAGCTGAATCACGGTGTGCACGATGGTTTGGTCGCGGCGGTCGTTGGCGAGCCCGGCGACAAACGATTGGTCGATCTTGAGCGTGCTGATTGGGCAGCACTTCAGATGTTGCAGACAGGAATACCCCGTCCCGAAGTCATCGGCGGCGAAGCGCACACCGATCTGCCGCAAGGCGTCCAGGGCGGGGAAGATCGCCGGATCACCAAACGCGACCGATTCGGTCAGCTCGATTTCGAGATACTCGGCGGGCAACTCGGCATCAGCCAGCACGCCCTTTACCCACCCGTCGAAGTCCGGTCCCACTTGGCTCGCCGAAACATTGACGGCCAGCCGGAACGGTCGCCATGCCAGCATTCGCCAGTCACGCATCTGGCGGCAGGCTTCGCCCAGCACCCAAGCGCCGATTTCAGGCATCAGGCCGGACGATTCGACCACGGGCAGGAACTGGCCCGGTGGCAATAGTCCAAGCGTCGGATGACGCCAGCGCAACAGGGCTTCCGCGCCGACAATCCCACCACTGCGCAGATCGACGACGGGCTGGTAGTGCAGTTCAAGCTGCCCGCGCTCGACCGCTTGGGCCAGTTCCGGCGTCGTCCATCCATCCGGCCGGAAAGCGCTCATTCTCTTTCCCTGAATGCCCGCAACGCCCGCGACAGGGACAGAAGGAACAGGCCGGTCAAACCGAGCGCCGCGATGACCCAATGCTCGCCGAGGAAAGCACCGGCGGTTGTGCCGGCCAGCACGACAGCGAGGATGGGCAGGTGGCAGGGGCAAGTCAGCACAGCCAGTCCGCCCCACAGGTAGCCGGTGATCGGTTTGTGCGTCTCGGACGGCAAGCGCTCGGGGTTGTTCATGGCAGACTCTCCGCGTGCTGTGCCGGCTCGGTCGGCAGGGTGGCCAACTGCACTTCCAGATCGGCCAACGCTTCGCGCCGACGCTCGACGAACTGACGCAGCAGGGCAAGCTGCGCGGCCGCTTCGTCGCCGTCCGCCGCATCCAGCGCCCGGCACAGCCGCGCCAGCGCGTCGAGGCCGATGCCCGCCTCGAAGGCCGCCCGCACGAAGCACAGCCGTTGCAAGGCGGCGTCATCGAACAAGCCGTAGCCGCCTGGTGTGCACGCCACCGGGCGCAGCAATCCGCGCAGCAGGTAGTCGCGCACGATATGCACGCTCACCCCGGCATCAAGAGCCAGCCGGGACACCGTGTAGGCGTTCATTGAACACCTCCTTTTTCTCACCCGGCGCAGCAGGAAAGCTGCTTCACATCCTTGTTGAAGGTCTGCGCCGCGAGCTTCAACCCCTCGACCATCGTCAGGTAGGGGAACAACTGGTCGGCCAGTTCCTGCACCGTCATGCGGTTGCGAATGGCCAGAGCCGCCGTCTGGATCAGTTCACCCGCTTCCGGCGCGACCGCCTGTACGCCGATCAGCCGATGGCTGCCTTCCTCGATAACCAACTTGATGAAGCCGCGTGTGTCGAAGTTGGCGAGCGCACGCGGCACGTTGTCCAAGGTCAAGGTGCGGCTGTCGGTCTCGATCCCGTCGTGGTGGGCTTCCGCCTCGCTGTAGCCCACGGTCGCCACTTGCGGATCGGTGAACACCACGGCCGGCATTGCGGTCAGGTCGAGCGCCGCATCGCCGCCGGTCATGTTGATCGCGGCACGGGTGCCGGCCGCTGCCGCCACATAGACGAACTGCGGCTGGTCGGTGCAGTCGCCGGCCGCGTAGATGTTCGGGTTGCTCGTGCGCATGCTTTGGTCGATGGCGATGGCACCTTGCGCATTGACAGTGACCCCCGCTGCGTCCAGCGCGAGGCTGCGCGTGTTCGGTGTCCGACCGGTGGCAACCAGCAGTTTGTCGGCGCGCAATTCACCGTGCGTGGTGGTCAGCACGAATTCACCGTCCATATGGGCGACCTGGCTGGCTTGCGTGTGCTCCAGCACCTCGATGCCCTCGGCACGGAAAGCGGCTGTCACCGCCTCGCCGATGGCCGGGTCTTCACGGAAGAACAAGGTATTGCGCGCCAGGACCGTGACCTTGCTGCCCAGCCGGGCAAAGGCTTGCGCCAGCTCCAGCGCCACCACCGACGAGCCGATTACGGCAAGGCGTTCGGGAATGGTGTCGCTCGCCAGGGCCTCGGTGGAAGTCCAGTAGGGTGACTCTTTCAAGCCCGGAATCGGCGGGACCGCCGGGCTGGCACCCGTGGCGACCAGGCAGCGGTCGAACATCACGACGCGCTCGCCACCCTCGTTCAAACGGACGGTAAGGCTCTGGTCGTCCTTGAAGCGCGCCTCACCGTGCACAACGGTGATGGCCGGATTACCGCCCAGGATGCCTTCGTACTTGGCGTGCCGCAGTTCGTCGACGCGGGCCTGCTGCTGGGCCAGCAGCTTACTGCGGTCAATCGTAGGCACAGTTGCCGCAATACCGCCATCGAACGGGCTTTCCCGGCGCAGATGGGCGATGTGGGCGGCGCGGATCATGATCTTGGACGGCACACAGCCGACATTGACGCAGGTGCCGCCGATGGTGCCGCGCTCGATCAGCGTGACCTGCGCGCCTTGCTCGACGGCTTTCAGCGCCGCCGCCATCGCGGCTCCACCGCTGCCAATGACCGCTACCTGCACCGGGGGCTCGTTGCCACTGTGCTTTTCGGCGGCGGCCATCCATCCCCGCACCTTGTCGAGCAGTCCGACGCGGTTGTCCGCCAGTGGCGCATCGGCTAGCGTTGCCTTGTAGCCCAGTCCGGCCACGGCGGCAGTCAGCGCGTCCGGCGATGTGCCCGGCACGATGGCGAGTTGCGCTGTGCCCTTCGGATAGGACACCAGCGCCGACTGCACGCCTGGCACTTTTTCCAGCGCTTCCTTGACGTGCGCCGCGCACGAGTCGCAAGTCATGCCGGTGATTTTTAGATGGGTCATGCAACAGATCCTTTATCGTTTGTGGCGCCAGACAATGACGTCCGTTGTGCTGCGGTGCCGTTTTCAGTGACTCACTGCTTGACGCTGGACGGATAGCCCGCGTCTGCGGTTGCCTTGGTCAGCTTCTGCACGCTGGTCTTGGCATCGTCGAAGGTGACGACCGCTTGGCGTGTCTCGAAAGTCACGTCAACTTTGCTGACGCCTTCGACCTTGGAAATCGCCTTCTTGACAGTGATCGGGCAGGCGGAGCAGGTCATGCCCGGTACGGACAGCGTGACGGTCTGGGTGGCGGCCCAGACGGGGGCAACAACGGCGGCGAGGGCGAGGGAGGCAAACAGTTTCTTCATGGTGAACTCCGATCAGTAGAAAAATGGCATGACGTAGGGAAATCCGAGCGCGACCAGAACCAGCGCGGCCACGATCCAGAAAATGAGCTTGTAAGTAGCTCGCACTTGGGGAATCGCGCAGACCTCACCCGGTTTGCAGGCCGCTGCCTGCCGGTAGATGCGCCGCCAGGCGAAGAACAACGCCACCAGCGCCACGCCGATAAAGATGGGGCGATAGGGTTCCAACACCGCCAAGTTGCCGATCCAAGCGCCGCTGAACCCCAAGGCGATCAGAACCAACGGCCCGAGGCAGCAAGCCGAGGCGAGGATGGCGGCAAGCCCTCCAGTGAAGAGCGCGCCGCGCCCGGTTTTTGGTTCAGACATGCGCTTGTCCTTTCGAATTGAAATTGGATAGCGTAACCTTACTTCCGTACTCATGTACGGAGTCAAGCGATATGGAAAACAATTTGGAGAACCTGACCATTGGCGTTTTCGCCAAGGCGGCCGGGGTCAATGTGGAGACCATCCGTTTCTATCAGCGCAAGGGCTTGTTGCTGGAGCCTGACAAGCCCTATGGCAGCATCCGCCGCTATGGCGAGGCGGATGTAACGCGGGTGCGCTTCGTGAAATCAGCCCAGCGGCTGGGCTTCAGCCTGGATGAGATCGCCGAGCTGCTGCGGCTGGAGGATGGCACCCATTGCGAGGAAGCCAGCAGTCTGGCCGAGCACAAGCTCAAGGACGTGCGCGAGAAAATGGCTGACCTGGCGCGCATGGAGGCCGTGCTGTCTGAGTTGGTGTGCGCCTGCCATGCGCGAAGGGGGAACGTTTCCTGCCCGCTGATCGCGTCACTACAGGGTGGAGCAAGCTTGGCAGGTTCGGCTATGCCTTAGCGTGCTTTATTTTCCGTTTTCTGAGACGACCCCGTCTACAACAATGTGATTGCGCCGAAACTCCAGCAGCAGGAACAGGCCGAAAAAGCCTCGCCCAACAAGGCCAGGAACTTGCCGGGTGTGAGCTTCGCAACCACACCTGCGAACGCCGAGGACGAACCTGCCGAGCAGCCAGCCGAGCAGGCGCAAGCCGCCAGTACCTACCAGCAGCCGGTGCAACCGGCTCAGCCCGCACAGCAGGGCAAGGTCGAGCTAACGCCTGAGCAAAAGGCCATGCAGCGCCGGCTCAGTGCGTCGAGCGGGACAGAGGAAATGCGCTCCCAGGGTGCAGTCGCTACGCCTAGTCGTGGTGAGAAGGCCGAGCCGGTACAAACCAGCAGTGGCAGTTCGGAGTTGGCCACACGCATGAATAGCGCCCGGTACACTGCATCCAGGGCGACACTCATGAAAAACATGAGCATGTCGATAGCCGCTGGCACGATGATTAACTGCGGCACGATCACCGAGCTGGATACCACTGTTCCCGGCTTCGTTTCCTGCCAAGTGTCGAAGGAGGTTCGTTCGGCTGACGGTTCGGTGGTGCTGATCGACAAGGGCGCGAAGATCACAGGCGAAGTCAGTGGCGGCATCCTGATGGGCCAGGCCAGGGCCTTTGTACTGTGGTCGCGGGTTCGCAACCGCGACGGCGCCGTGGCCTACCTCGATGCGCCTGGTACCAACCGCCTCGGTAGCGCCGGCATTCCTGGGCAGGTCGATACCCACTTTTGGGATCGCTTCGGTGGTGCCATGTTCATTTCCGTGTTCAGTGACCTGAGCCGTGGTCTGATGCAGGCCCTGGTGAACTCCACCGACAAGTCGGACAGCGACACGACCGTGAACCTCGACAACACCTCGAACACCTCCGATTCGCTGGCCCGCGAAGTATTGCGCGCCACTATCAACATCCCGCCAACCCTGACCGTCAATCACGGCGAAGCCGTTTCGATCTTCGTGCCGCGTGACGTTGATTTCAGCGATGTGTATGGCCTGGAAATGGTGGAGTGAGGGAGGCACATATGGATATTGCGACCGAGCGCGACCTGGCTTTAGCAGACATGGACATGGCCCTGGCGGCGGCGAACTTCGCCCCGCTGCGGAAGTACCTCGACGATCCAGAAGTGTTCGAGATTCGGGTGAACAAGTTCGGCCAGGTGGTATGTGACACGCCCAAAGGGCGTGTCTTGCACGCCGACCCACGGATCACCTACGACTACCTGTGGGCCTTGAATGACCATCTACTGAGCCTGAACGGACTCGGCCGCACGCCTATCAGCTACGTGAAGTTGCCGGACGGATCTCGGGGGACGTTCTGCTGGCCCCCTGCGACTGTCGAGGGGACCATGCTCATGTCGATTCGTAAGCATTTGCCCGTATCGAAGAGCCTGGCCCAGCTTGCCCAGGAAGGCCGCTTTGCCAAGGTGCGACACCGTAAGCAGTCTGAACAGTTCTCTCTTGAGCCGTTCGAGGAAGAGTTGCTTGCGCTGTTGGAAAAGGGGGACGTGGAAGGCTTCTTGACGCTGGCCGTCAAGACTAAGCGGAACATTGCCGTAGCCGGTCCTACCGGCTCCGGCAAAACCACTCTCACCCGCTCGCTGATGGGGGCGGTGCCTACGGTTGAACGTGTGCTGCTGATGGAAGATACGCACGAAATCGACGATAACCGGCTCGATGAGGTGGGCTATCTGATGTACGGCGAAGGCGACGGGCGAATGTCGGCCCGTGAATGCCTCAAGCTGTGCATGCGCCTGTCCCCGGACCGAATCTTCCTGACCGAGCTGCGCGACGATGCAGCCTGGGACTACCTGGCCGGCGCGAACACGGGGCACCCTGGGGGCATTTTCTCGACGCACGCTGACAGCGCGGCCAGCACTCCTGCGCGTATCGCCACGTTGGTAAAGGCCTCGGAAATCGGTCGGGCGCTCGACTACGACGTAATCATGAAGACCATCAACACCACGTTGGATGTGGTCGTGTACATGGAAAAACGTGAAGTGCTGGAAATCCTGTACGACCCGATGTTCAAGAAACAAGCAATGGCAGCGGTGTAGGAACTCAAGCCGCTTAGCGCCCTGCAGGGCTAAACCCAAGGAGTAGTACGCATGACCGAAGCAACCAATATCTGGACTGCCACCGCCAACGAGATCACCAAGGCGGTACGTGAAAGCCTTATCGCCATGGGTTGTGGCGAGCCACAAACAGGCGATGTCTACGACCAGCTGCTGCTGATTGGTCGTAGCGGCGTGGAAGAGCTGGTGCCCTCCGTGAGCAAGTTTGGCGCCCGCGAGTTTGAAAGCGTCATGGCCGTGGTCGTGGACCTGCTGGGCGGTGATGGCATTGCCGTGCACGGTGAGCTGCCTATCTGGCTCCGTGTTTACCCCAGCGTGGAAGGCAAGCTCCCTGCCTTCAGTGTCGATGACTGGCGATGGATTCGCCTGTCCTCGATCCAAGAGGTTCAACCCCGCCGCGCAATCGCCATTGGCGAAGATACGTCTAAATGGCAGCTCATGGTCAACGTTGTTGCCAATGGCCGGAAACATCCTAAAAATAGAGGTTTCGAATGACTCGTTCGTTTTGCTTGGCTGCGGTTGCGGCCACATTGATGGGACACAGTATTGCCACACAAGCCGCTGGAGTAGAGTTCGCGGTCGGGCAAACTGGTGAATCCACCATGACCTATCGTTTGGGATTGCAAGTCGATTGGGACAAGAGTTGGTGGCAGAGCGACCTCGGTCGTTTAACTGGCTATTGGAGTGGTGCGTACACTTATTGGGAAGGTGATGAGACCGCTGGTAACAATAGCTTGTCAGCTTCACCTGTACTGGTTTATGAGTTTTCGGGGCGAAGTATAAAACCCTATATAGAGTTAGGCGTAGGCGTGGCGTTTTTTTCCAGCACCGAAATTGAAAATAACAACCTCGGTAGTTCCTTTCAATTTGAGGACCGGTTGGGTGTGGGAGTGCGTTTTGTTGGCGGGCACGAGGTTGGAATTCGAGCGACTCATTATTCAAATGCTGGAATGACAAGTAATAATGATGGAGTGGAAAGCTATGCACTTCATTACACCATGCCGTTATAGATGTATGATTCAATAAGCGTCGAATTTGTTTCCGATACGCCTTGTCGAATAGATACATCCGACAGAGAACTGCAGTCCCAGTAACTGCTTAACCCATTGTGTCGAATCCTTATTTTTGTACTGTAGTACCTAGTGCTTTTCCTCGGTGATCAGCGCTAACGATGAAAGGCAAAAAGCCGCTCTTTGCGGCTTTTGTTCTTTCTTCTTGCGTTCTACTCCTTGTTATATTTTTATCAATAACGAAACGAGGTACGTAGAATCACGATTTGGGAGTTACTGCCCCCGGCATTCTTGATTGCTGAACCGATGTCATAAAACAAATAGTCGAGATCAACCGTGATGTTGGAGGTTGGTGTCCAATTGGCGTTGGCCTGATACAAGGTGCCCAAGCGTTTGCCGTTGCTAGAGGTGGTTCCAGGAACGGTCACCATGCCGGGTAGGTACACTCCGTCATCGCTGTTCTGGCGCCATGCAGCAAACACTGCGGGTTCGAAACGAATCTTGTCGAAGGGTGCAAACCGTAGCGTGGGACCTACTAGAATGATGTTCGATAGCGTGGTCAGGCTAGCCTGGCCGTAGAAGGCGTTCTTGGGGAACAATGGGTCGAATGTCCCTGCCTTATGATCGCCATCCTTGTCGCCACTGGCAGCGTCTACGCGAAAGCCCAGTCGAGTCTTCCATGGTCCAGCGAAGGTGTAGCCACTATCACTGGACACTGCCCAAGCGTCGATATCGGCATCGGCGATGTGTCCTGTTTGTTTCATCAAGTCCCAGGTCCAATCAAACTTGTCCCATCCACCGAACAATCGCGTACCGAAAGTGTAGCGATTGTCTTCCCCTGTAAAACCATCGAGCGTGCGTTGTTCTGTTTCCAGTCCGAATGCATAAAGATCGACCTTCAACTCAGTAGACAGGGGTAGGGTGCCGTAGAGGCCGTAGAATTTCTTTTTATGATCACTGGCGTCGTTGAACGAACCCGCATCCCTTATAAGGACAGGCTTCATGGAGAACGCGTCCAGCTTACTAACTTTCCCGTAAGTAGTGTCATGTGAGCGATAATATGTCCCATGAAATGCAAACGACCTTCCGACGGCCGCGCCCTCGATCATCACACCTTGCAGGTGATGCGGCAGCAGGCTGTCAAAGCGGTGCGTGAGGGGCAGACGGTGCAAAGCGTCGCGGCGGCGTATGGCGTGAATGAGCGCAGCGTTTTCCGGTGGCTCGCCGACTTTACCAATGGCGGGCAGAACGCGTTGCTGGCCAAGCCGATTCCGGGGCGCCCCAGCAGACTCAGTGCCGAGGAGTTGTCGTGGATCGTCAATGCCGTTCGTGACCATAACCCGCAGCAGTTCAAATTCGAGTTCGGCTTGTGGACGCTGTCGCTGATCCGTCACCTGATCAAGCGCCAGTTCAAGAAAGAGCTGTCGGTCTCCTCGGTCCACCGCCTCATGAAGATCCTGGGCTTCAGCGCCCAGAAGCCGCTCTACCAGGCGTGGCAGCAAGACCCCGTGTTGGTGCGCACGTGGGAGACGGAGACATACCCTGCGATCCGCGCCGAAGCCAAGCGGATCGGAGCGACGATTTACTTTGGCGACGAATCGGGGATCCGCTCGGACTACCACACCGGCACGACCTGGGCGCCGCAGGGCCAGACGCCGGTGGTGCAGGCGACGGGCCGGCGATTCTCGCTGAACCTGATCTCGGCGGTCAGTACGCAGGGCGAGTTTCGATTCATGCTGCATGAAGGCTCGGTTGGCGCGAAAGTGTTCGTGGAGTTCCTGAGGCGCTTGATGGTCAATGCCGAGAAGCCGGTGTTTCTGATCGTCGATGGTCATCCGATCCACAAGGCAAAGATGGTCAAGAGCTACGTCGAGGGCCTGGAGGGCAAGCTCAAGCTCTTCTATCTGCCGCCGTACTCGCCGCATCTGAACCCGGATGAAACGGTCTGGGCTCATGTGAAGCGGAAGGTTTCGCGCCAGTTGGTCGAGAGCGCCGAGGAGATGAAGCGGCTCGCTCTCGGTGCATTGCGCAGCATCCAGAAACTCCCTGAACTCGTGAAGTCATTCTTCAGGCAGCCGGAATGCCGCTATATCCTGGAATGACTCTACTTATTGAAAAGTTAGTAAAGCCGTTGCTTCCAGCCCAGCCCATACGCACGCCATCGAATGCCTGCCGAATGTTGGGGGTTTCCCTATAGGTGACCAGCACCTGATTGCCGTAGGCCATTTCCTGACGGCCGACACGTGTTGTCAACTTGCCGCTTTGATATTGCAGATTGCCATCGATAAATGCTTGTTGCACTTCATTGCGACTTTGATCGGACGGGCTGGGCAAGTCTTTGCCAAAAACACGGGTATTTCCCAGTTGGATAAAAGTACGCAGACTGTCATCGAATACATGCAAGTCGGCATGAACTTCCGCACGCTGCATTAAGTAGGAGTCATCTTTCACACCTTTCAAGCCAAAAACCGGTTGGTCCGCGGCATCGGCGCGATAACGCAGTTCTGCGCCTGTCTGCAACCAGGCGGAGTCTGACAGGCGCTGATAACGCAATACGTCAAATGGATCCGTACGTTTCGCTGGATTATCGAGAAAACGATAGTCCTCTTGAGACCGGGTCGGTCCGGGGCGAGGTGGGCGCAGCTTCTCTAGCGGGGAGGGTGGCGCGATCTGAGCCTCTGTAGCCTGTGCGCTTGATAAGGACATTCGGCCAAAGGCCATAATGATCGCCAGCGGTAGTGAGTAACGCTTTATCGAGGGATGGGACATTGGTTGGCTCCTATTTTTATTGTTCATAAAGCAGGCAGGTACGCGCAGTGAGGCCTCAACATAAGTTGAAGTTGCGCGGTGTTATTCCGGACAAGGCTTATTGATGCCTTGGAAGAAATGTCGGCCTTTACTTTGAATCAGCTGCTGCTGTTTTAGTGAGGTAAGTGCTTACTCATCCTTGAGTAGATTTCAGTTGAAACGGATTATCTTTATCGCGGTGTTTAAACCTTATTGCTGTTGCCATAACGGCGACCGAGAAACAGCACGAGGAGTCCCGCAATTAACATCGGGATCGCCATACCGTAAAAGACTGCCGAGGGTGACCAGCCGATGCCTAGTGCGGCGCCGACCACGATGGGGCCTGCGATCCCTCCGATTCGCCCGATACCTAGCGCCCAACCGACACCTGTTGATCGCATCGGTGCTGGATAGAAAACCGCTGCCAGGGCGATGAGGCTTTTTTGTCCGCCGCTGATGCAGCATCCGGCAAGAAAGTTGGCACTCAGTAGTACCCAGAGCGGGCTATTGAAGGCCATCCCGGTCAATGCGACAAACACGAAGCCGACCAGATAAAGGATGCCAACGGTTTTGTACGCCCCCAATCGATCCATCGAAGGTCCGGTGATGAAAGCTGCTGCAATGCCGCCGACAGTTGTCAAAGTGGTGGCCATGACCACGGTACTCATCGGGTAGTTGAGGCCGGTCATGATCGAGGGCAGCCAGCTTTGCAGTGCATAAAACTCGCCGAGATTAATGGCGAACACTAGCCATAACAGCACGGTGCCCATGATTCGATCCCGGGTGAACAGACTTGCGAGCGCACCGTGTTGTCCTTGTTCTAGTGCCTCGACCACGAACACCGGTTTGCTTTGTTGGCCAACGCTGGCATCTATTTTGCGGAACACACTCAGGATCTGTTGCGGTGGCACCTTGTTCTTGATCATGAACACCATGGATTCAGGCAAAAAGCGGAACAGGACGGGAACCAGCATCAAGGGTGCCAGGGCACCGACCCAGAACATCGAGCGCCATCCGTAATGAGGAATGAACCAACCTGCTGCTAGCCCCGCCGCGATGAACCCCAGCGAGAAGCCACAGTAAATTGCTAACACGAAGGTGGCGCGCAGGCGTTTAGGGCTGTATTCGCCTGTCATGGCAATGGCGCTTGGCGCGGCTGTACCCAGACCGATCCCGGTGATGAAACGCAAAACCATCAGTTCTGTCACGTTGGTTGCCCAGACTGAAGCCAAGGTGCACAGGCTGAAAACAATGGTGCTGACAATGATGGCTTTTTTGTGTCCGAAACGTTCGGACAGTGGAGTCAGTACTAGATAGCCGACCATCAAGCCAGCGAGCGATGATGAAAATATCGGTCCTAGCATCGGCTTGGACAGACTCCATTCCTGAGCGATATACGGGGCCATGTAGCTAATGGCTTGGGTATCGAACCCGTCGAGAAACATGACGAGTCCACACAGGATGATGACCCCGTATTGAAACGGACTGACTCGGCGTTCATCGACGAATTGCGGTAATTGCAAGGGCTTTGACTCAGGCAACATTTTTTATCCTCACGGCCATTTGGCCTTGTTGTTTTTATCTCACGCAGGCATTGGTGAGAGATCGTCTAGATTTTCAGCTGGATTTCTCCCGAAGGTACAAATGCATCGCAGTAAAATTCATCAGGCGAAAGCTGGCCTTCGGCTGTCAGGTCGTTGAGCGCAGCGGTCGTCATGATCGGATTACCACAGGCATACACCTGATGGTCGCTCAGGTCGGGGTAGTCCTCGAGTACTGCCCGATGTACCCAGCCCGTTCTCCCGGACCAACCCGGTTCGGGCTCGGAAAGCACGGGGGTGAAGATGAACGCTGGCAGGCGCTTAGCCCACTGCGCGGGCAGGTCGGCAAGGTTCAGTTGGTCGCGCAACTTCATGCGCCTGACCTTGCCTATCATGTCCATGGTGATCACTCCGTTTTGCTCCTGCTGAAAAATTCAGCAGGTACGTGATACACCCTGGTCAATTTTGGGCGGGCACACCCACTGCATCGCCAAAAACCTTTAGCGGATAAGCCGCGCAAAGCTCGGGCATCGCGTCTAAGTGACCCATGTCCAACACCCGATCGACCAACAACTCTGCTTCGCGCTCGAAAGTCGCGCGCAGCTTGTTGATGGAGGCGGGCGCCAGCAGACCAGCCACAACCTTCCGTGTTCGTCCGTGCATCGGCGGATCGGCTTCGAGAATCAGGCTGGGTTTGCGCCACGGATCCTCGGTATGGAAATTGGCAAGACCCACACCTGCGCTGGAGCAGTAGGTCACATGATCGCGCAACACCGCATCAATCTCCTCGTGTCGCGCAATCGCATAGGCCCCATAGCGCTGGAGGTAGACGATGGGACCGAGTTCGCGCAGGACCTCGTAGTGCGGATAGGGGTTGTTAAGCACGTCCTCTGCGTAGGGGTCAAAGTCCGAAATCGGCGCAGTGACACGGGACGGTTCTGGTGATATCGCGGTTGTCATGGGCATGCCTTGTCTCGTGGGCAAAAAGTTAAAAGGGGCTTTTCACTACCCTCTTGTTCTGATACGCAGAGTCTAAAAACGAACTTGCGATGGGTCAACGATTTATCGTATAAAGTTCGAATATCGAACTTCTTGTTCGTTTTATATGAAACTGAAATAGAAGGAGCACCATGGAAATCGAAGAAAAGGAGTACGTGATGGGTCTCGAAAAAGGGCTTGCGATCATCGAAGCCTTCGGAAACCGCAAGGCACCTATGACACTCACACAGGCAGCCGAGATAACTGGCCACACCAAGGCATCGGTGCGACGTTGTCTCCTGACACTGTGCAAACTTGGGTATGCGTCACAGGATGGGCGACAGTTTCAGTTGGCACCGCGAGCACTGCGTCTGGGCCAGGCCTACGTCAGCTCCGACCCATTGACCAAAATCGCGCAACCGATCTTAGAAATGACTAGTGAGCGCACCAAGGAATCGGCCTCGGTGGCAGTTCTGGATTCGCAGGATGCTGTGTTCGTAGCCCGCTCAACGCACCGTCGCAGTCTTTCCAGCGGCCTCGGTGTTGGTGCACGGCTGCCCGCGTACTGCAGCGCCACCGGGCGGGTGCTGCTCTCAGGACTGCCCAAAGCCTCCGTTGAGTTTCTTCTCAACCGGATGGCACGTCCTGCATTTACGCCGCACACGCTCACGAGCATGCGGGACATCCTTCGAGAGATACAACTGGTGCACACACAAGGATATGCAATCTGCGACGAAGAACTCGAGATTGGCCTGCGCTCGATTGCCGTGCCCATCCGAAATGCAACTGGAGACATGATTGCAGCGCTGAGCCTGTCAGTCGCAACCAGTCGAATGACACGTGCCGCCATCGTTGAAGATCTGCTGCCGGAGCTCGAGACAGCAAGGCGCAATTTCGGGACACTTCTGTGAGCTTGAGTCGACCGAACCTCAGGTTCCAAGCCTGCCAGTGTCTCGACCTCACTCACGAACAATGTCTGACCTTGCGCCACTTGGCTTGACTCCGTCGAACGACTTTCGCCCCCCCTCCTTTGAGGTCAAGTACGGCCGAACGAGCCGCGAAAGATAAGAGAGTGGAGGTCATTCCAGATACCTCGCCGTAAGTTCTTACATGACCGGCAGAAACTCTGCAGGCGCGCCGATACGCAACCGGTGTCACCACGTTTTTCTGGCGCTGCACGATCAACAAGCGGGACTTCCGAGAACCCATCGGCTCGTTCGATACCAAGTGCCCTCCGCTTGCGCTGGCCCCATCACAACAGGGTTGCTCACGAACAGCCGGCCAGCGAGTGCACAGGTGAAGAACCGCAAATGAGGTCATCGAACATTTGACATGCCGGACCTGGTGCCACAAGCACCTTCATTGCGGCGTCACCAGAGCGCTGAATCCTTCAGGTCACCAACTGCGCTTTGCGTCCGACGAGCCTGAAGCCAGTGAACAACCAAAACAACAGCACACCCTACCAGTGCAACACCGAGAAGCACTTCGGCCGATCCACTCAGTCCGATCAAACCTTCAATCACGGCATACGCGCCAATCAGCAACACAAGCACCAAGCCAGTCACAAGAAGGCCCTTTCGCCAAGGCCGGGTCCTTGTCTTGTTTCCATTCAAGAAAAGGGTGCGCATTGATAGAGGAGTGAGGAAGTGGAACAGATGCTGCAGGCAATTATGCAGAAGGGCAATCGCGGCCGCATGGCCCTGCCATGGGCACGAAGCTAGATTTTCGACTGAATCCAGCAGCTCCGATCTGGTGTCTTGGTTCCATATTGAAGGCGTTGCTTCTACCTGGGGTGCGCCGTGCAACGCCTTCACACCGAATCGCCTCCTGTTCGTCAGGAACGTTCGCCCCCTGTCTTCCTTCGCATGCGTTCGGTCATGCAAGTCACGGGGCTCGGGCGTTCAACGATCTATCGCCTGATCGCAAGCCATGAGTTCCCGAGTCCCGTTCGGCTGACATCACGGGCAGTGGCTTGGCGCAGTTCCGACATCGATGCTTGGAGCGAAACCCGTCCGGTTGCGGCTCACTGAGTGCAGCGTTGAGTGGGGTGCTTCATGGGCCTGATTCACGATCCGAACACCACACCGTGGAAGCCTGGCGACTTGGTCTTTCACGATTCAGACGCCAAACGAGCAGACATGCTCAGGATCGTATTGGGTCAGGATGCATCTGGCGTCATCCGCACCCGATAGCATTCCCTTGGGCACAGCCCAGACCGTGGCGCAGGAAGATCTGGCGCAATAAGGTTGAGTGGCTACACGATCCAGCACGTTTTGGGATCACCGTCCCACGCCTCAGACGCAACCCTCAAGCGCTCATGTCCAGGACGGCACCCACCATCATCAGACCGAAAACTATCCCACCCCATCGCCAGGTAGTGAATCGGTAGTGGTGGTTCAGCCAGATGGCGCGGCGAAGTCGGGCAACTGACAACACGATAGCCGCCGCCATCAACACTGGGCCGACGACACCGAGCGACATGCGAGACAGATAAAGCAAAGAAACGCCGATTAGCGGCCATGCCACCGCGTCCAAGACAGCAAGGCTCTTCCTGCCCGCCCATTGGGGAGCATCTTGCCTCGGTTCACGAGCCTGTTGACGCCAGCTCAAAATTGACCAGTGGTGCCAGCTGAATTTTGACCAGGGGTCGAAGGCCGGGTTTGGGTGCCCGGCTGTGGATAACTATAGCTCCTTGGTGGTGGTTGGTTGTCAGAACGGCTCGTTCAATTCATCCTTGGTGGTGTTGGGTTGCCCCGACTTCCTGGCCTGCTCCCTGGCCTTGCCCTGAGCCCTGGTCTGCCTGGAGCTGTGGCGGAATCGGTACGAGTCGTTGCCCGTCTCGATGATGTGACAGTGGTGGGTCAGGCGGTCCAGCAGCGCCGTGGTCATCTTCGCATCCCCAAACACACTGGACCATTCCGCAAACGCCAGATTGGTCGTGATCAGCACACTGGTGTGCTCGTACAGTTTGGAGAGCAAGTGAAACAGCAAGGCACCGCCGGCCTGGCTGAAGGGCAAATAGCCCAGCTCATCAAGAACCACCAGGTCCATGTTCACCAAGTTGGCCGCCAGCCGCCCGGCCTTGCCCTGCGCCTTCTCCTGCTCCAGCGCATTGACCAGGTCCACGGTGGAGTAGAAGCGCACCCGGCGCCCATGCTGGGTGATGCCCGAGACCCCCAGGGCAATGGCCAGATGGGTCTTGCCCGTGCCCGGCCCGCCAATCAGCACCACGTTGTGCGCCTGGTCCGTGAACGACAGATTCGCCAGTTGCCGGACCAGGGCCGCATCCACTGCCGAGCCCTCAAAGTCAAAGCCCGCCAGATCGCGGTGCAGCGGGAAACGAGCCGACTTCATCTGGTGCGCCACCGAGCGCATGTGGCGCTCCACATGCTCGGCCCGCAGCAAGTGCTCCACCAGCCAGGGGTCTCCTCGTTTTCAGTGCAATAAGTGACGGTACGCAAAGCTAGCACTGGCGCGGGGGTGGTCTGGGTAGACCGTTGATTTCATTGACTTTCCTGTTCGCTTTGTAAACGGGTATGGTGGCCTCCCACTTTTGAGGTTCACGATGCAGGGTTGGCACACAACGTTTTTGGGGATGCGTGGGCTCCCCCGCGATATCAGCGACTTCGAGATGAAGGCATTTTTCACCTTCGATGGTGCCGAGCGCGACGCAATCAATGCACGCCGAGGTGATTCCCACAAGCTTGGTCTGGCGCTCCATATTGGTTTCCTGCGCATGAGTGGGCGTTTGCTCGGTGCCTTTCGGGTAATTCCAGTAGCCTTGTGGCGCCACCTTGGCAACGAGCTTGGCATTGCAGCACCAGAAGTCGCCTCGCTGAGAGCCATGTATGAACGCGGGCGCACGCTATTCGATCACCAACAAGTAGCCTGCACGGTCCTTGGATTCCAGTGGATGAGCGAGCACCAGCGCCGCTCACTGGTACGTGAACTGCGCGACGAAGTGGCGCGCTGCGCCGACCGCGATCAGCTACTCGTGCGGGCGCGTCAATGGCTGTACAAGAACAAGCTGGTGATCGTGCACGAGCGGGCAATTCGGACACTGATTGCGGCGGCACTTGCCCAGCTTGAAGTTGAAACAGGCACCGCCATCGCCGCCAGCGTTGATCCAGCAACACTTGATCGCTGGCGAGCCTCAGTTTCAGAGCTGCGCCCAGATGGACAAACCCAGCAGAGTTGGCTATGGGCTGCACCGGCGAAACACTCAACCCGCCAAATCAGCGAGGTACTGGAGCGCATCGACCTGCTTTACACGCTGGACGTTCATAAGCACCTGGCAGACATCCCCGATCTCATCTTGCGCCGCTACGCGCGCCGACTTGTCTCCAGGCCGCCCTCAGCCGGAGCCAAGATCAAAGAGCCAGCGCGCACCGTGGAGGTCGCATGCTTTCTTCGGTATTGCCTGTTCACCACCACAGACCAGTTGATCCTTATGGTGCAGCGCCGGATCGCCGATCTGTGGCGTCAGGCTGCCGCCGATGTCCCCGCTACCGTCAATTGGGCCGCAATGTACAAAACGCTGCTCGGCGAACTTGTTGCCTTGAGCGCGCAAGGTGCGGTGCCAGATGCTGAGTTGCGTGCCCGTCTTGAAGCCTTGATCACCGAAACCCAGAAACGCAAACCACCGAGCAGGGCCTCCCTGGTCCGCGAGGGATTGATTGATGGAATTCGCCCCGTGCGGTCGTTGCTCGTCGCCATTGCAAAGCTGCCCTGGCAGGCCACCGGCGAGCATCCTGCCATCGAGTACCTTGCCAAGCTGCAAGCTTTATATCTCAAAGGATCCAGAAAGCTGCCAGTTGAAGTGGTGGCACCAAGTCTGGGAATGATCTGGCAGGTTTCGATCTCCAGCCCAGACCGGGAACGGGCGTTTCAGGCGTTGGAGGTGGCCACCCTGTTTGCCCTGCGCCGCGCGGTGCGCAATGGCTCGGTCTGGATTGAGCACAGCCTGAGCTTTCGGGGTCGTGCGCGCTTGTTCTTCACGGACGAGCGTTGGCAGGCAGAGTCCAAGAAACACTATGCCCGTCTATCGTTACCCAGCAAGGCTGCCACTTTCTTGAAGCCTTTGCTGGCCAGAGTAACTGCCGGTGTCGATGCGGTGGCCGCTGCAGCCCGCAGTGGCGTACTGCGCGTGGATGATGAACTCCATTTGTCGCCATTGCCCGCAGAGGACGAAGACCCAGAAGTGACCAAGCTGCGCGCGGCTTTGGATCACCGCATCGGTGAGGTTCAATTGCCGGAAGTGATTCTGGCCGTTGACGCCCAGGTGCGCTTTAGCTGGATCATGCTCGGACGTGAGCCGCGCTCTACCGACGAGCTGCTGATGGTCTATGCCGGCATCATGGCCCACGGCACCAGTCTGACTGCGGTCGAATGCGCGCGCATGATTCCGCAATTGTCTGCCACCAGCATTCGCCAGGCCATGCGCTGGGCGCGGGACGAACGGCGTCTGAGCCAGGCCTGCCAGGCTGTGCTGGAATTCATGCAGCGACACCCGATTGCCGCCACCTGGGGGCGGTCCGATTTGGCATCTTCTGACATGATGAGCATGGAGACCACCAAACGGGTGTGGCAAGCCCGGCTTGATCCTCGGCGCAACACACCTTCCATTGGAATCTACTCCCATGTAAAAGACCGGTGGGGCATCTTCCATGCGCAGCCCTTTGTGCTCAATGAGCGCCAGGCGGGCGTGGCCATTGAAGGTGTCATCCGCCAAGAAAAGCTGGAGACCAGCCAGCTTGCTGTGGATACCCATGGCTACACCGACTTTGCCATGTCACATGCCCGTTTGCTTGGTTTTGATCTTTGCCCGCGGTTGAAGGAACTCAAACAGCGCCACCTCTTTGTGCCACGCGGCACCAAAGTGCCCGCAGAAATCGCTGCGGTGTGCGAAGCCAATGTCGACGTCGCTTTGATCGAAAAGCATTGGGATAGTCTGGTGCACCTGGCAGCCTCGGTCATGAGCGGACATGCCAGTGCGGTGGCAGCTCTTGCGCGGTTCGGTTCTGCCGCCCAGGGCGATCCAATCTATGAGGCTGGCGTGCAATTGGGGCGGTTGCTGCGTACGGCGTTTTTGGCTGACTACTTTGTCAAGGACGCTTTCAGGAACGAGTTGCGCCGGGTGCTCAATCGGGGCGAGGCTGTTAACGCCCTCAAGCGCGCCATTTATACCGGCCGGATCAGCCCGGCGCAGGCCAAACGTGTCGATGAAATGCAGGCTGTGGCCGATGCGTTGAGCCTGATGGCCAACATCGTGATGGCGTGGAATACCTCACAGATGCAGGCGGTCCTGGATCGCTGGTCGAACCGCCGCCAGGTCATTCCACCGGAACTGATCGGGAAGATTGCGCCCACCAGGCTGGAGAGCATCAACTTGCGGGGTGTGTTTCGCTTCCCGGTTGACCGCTATGCTGACCAAATCCTGCCTTCGCGGCCAAATGCATCGATAACTGGCACCAATGGATGAAACCGACCACGGTTTGACGCCACGAATCGCAGATTTGAAAGTGAACAGGAAAGTCAATGAAATCAACGATCTACCAACACCACCTCCGCGCCAGTGCTAGCTTTTCGTACCGTCACTTATTGCACTGAAAACGAGGAGACCCCTCGACACAGGATCTGGGCACTGGCCAGCTGCGGCTGCCCATCCCTACCTGGGGCCGTGCTTGAACATCCGCCGCTGGTGGCCAGACCGAGCAGACCCGCACACGCGTGAGTGCATAAGGGAACAGATCGAAGAGGCCCGCATGGCGAAGACTTCGAAACCACCGAGTGCGGGAATGGCAGAGTCACAGCCCGAGGTTGCAGCCTCATGATCGCCGATATGGACAGGCCTCCCGAGCTGGCAGACTGCCCATTCTGCGGAAGGCCTCCGGAGGTGGTGTAGCGCAAGCTCAACCCGCGTGCCGGATGCAAATCGGAAGGCTGCATGGGCGCCAAGCTACCAGCTATCTCACTCGACCTGCAGGAGGACATCGACCGCTGGAACACGCGATCTGGCCAGCTTCAGCTACCCAGCTCGCAAGGGACCTGAAACCTCAGACCACGAAACCCGCCCCTCGGCAGCCTTTTGGCTGTCGGGGGGTTTTCTCATTCTGGGTGGTGCCTACCCCGGTACTCAACAGGCCAACTACTCAAGTAATCGCGCTTCGTTCGTCACTTAAAAATTCTCTATAAATATCTTATAAATAAGATATATTGTCGATATTCAATCAACGGAGATCATCATGCCTCGACCCCTTGGAAGCAAGAACAAATCACCTCAGGAGCTGCGGCTGGAAGCCCAGATTAAGCTCAAGAAGATTGCTCTCGCTGAGCTTGAGTTGAAAAAGAAGGCGCTGGCAGAACAACGAAGGGCTTCACCCACCAAAGGCGCGAAATGAAAAAACACAAAGGCCTATGCCCGTTCTGTAGTGAAGAGGTGATACCTGACGTCATTCAGGACAACACTGTTCGGCGTGATGTTTGCCAGTGTCCAAGCTGTAGCGGCAAACTGCTGCTGTGCCGCGTTCCAGGATGCACAAACTACGCCAAAGGCGGCGATCTCTACGACGATGAGTTGTGCCCAAGCTGCACAACAGCCGTATCGAGCGCGACAGGAGAAGTGGTGAAGTACGCGAGCATGGTGGCAGCTGGTGTGGTTGCAACTGCCGCCATTGGCAAAGCTATCAAAGACGAGATTGGTTGACCACATTTCGACGCCAAGCGTTGTTGATGGTCTTACGTTTTCGCTTGGACCAGCATGCGAGAACAGCAACGTCCTTCAGGCCGGGGAGGAGGTTCGAGTACTCATCCAAACGGCTTGAGGTTCCGGATCGCGCGGATCTTGGCCGTGTCGTCAGACTTCAGGTAGATCTGTGTCGTGGCAATGGAGGCGTGGCCCAGCAGCTGCTGGGCCATTGTCAGGCCAGCATCGTTGGGGTTGTCGCGCAGCACGCTCATCGCAAAGGTGTGCCGCATCCAGTGGGTCGTCATGTCTTTGCGCCGTACCCAGACGGCCAGCTCCCGCTGAATCCGGGAGCGCTCTTGAACCAGCTCAGCGATTTTTTGCTCGGTCACTGGACTGCGCATCTTCTGCTCGACAACCTTCTTTTGCTGCTCGATGGTCTGCCTGCGTCGCTCCAGCTGCGTGATCACGGGCTTGGTCGCCCCCACAAAGAACGACTTGACCACCTTGTAGAGCCCGTTGTCGCCCAGCGCCAGGTTGTCGTTGGCCATGGCCGCATCATCATCGACCAGGGCAGACTTGTGGCCCACCGGCGCTCGTAGCGCACAGATCAGGGGAGGGCGCTTCTCAAACTCCGCGAGCCTGGCCGCAGCGCTATCCCCGACCTCATGGAGCATGCGGCGCACATCCTCGTGGTGGGCAAGGATCATCTGACGCAGCGCCTCGCCAATGGGTATCGTGCGGATTTTCTTGCCCTTGCCGATGACCTCCAGCATCCACTCGTCTTCGGTGGGGATACCGTTGTAGCTGGCCGGTGCAAGGCTGGAGACGGTGCTGGAGGTGATCTCTGAGCGCCGCAGCCCGGTGGAAAGCCCGATGTGAAAAATCAGGTTCAGCCGCCGGCGCAAGGCCCCCTCGAGGTCAAAGCCGGTGTCGGGAGCAGGGGGCGTGCTGGCCAGGTGATCGTCCAGGGCTTGGCGCAGCCAGCGAAGATCCTCCTTGTTGAGGCTGCGGGAATTATCCATGTCACGGCTGAGCACAGCCTCGGCCTTGACCAGCGTGAAGGGGTTGCCTGTCAGATAGCCGTTCATGACGGCGTCCGAGAAGAAATGACTGATCACACCAATGGCGTAGCGCTGGCTCTTGGCGTCGAGCTGACCGCGGAAGGGACGCCACAGCGGGTCGTCCCGGGTCACCCGCTCGGTGGTGATGTATTTGGCGGGGATCGCTTTGAGAAAGGCTTGATAGGCCTGGGCGTGCGAGAGGGAGACGCTGGACAAGGGAATCACAGCCTCGTTGAGGCACCAGAGATAGAAGCGCTCGATCTCGCGCCGATAAGCATCAAAGGTCGCGAGCTTTCCCGCACTGAGGTAGCTCTTGAGCCAGATCCTAATCACCTGCAGATCGTTTCGGGCGCCGTACTGGTTCAGGCCTGAGCTGCGGAACAGACCCACGGTACCGTCCAGGTGAGGAGGGACCAGCATGAGCTCCAAGGGAGCAATGCCTTGCCGGAGTTTGGGGCCTTTCTGGTCCGCAACCACCATCACACCGGTGCCTTCTTCTTCGATGAGCAGCAGTGGCTTGGTGCCGTCGGCGTATTCGCCCAGTGGCACCAGACCCGATCGCAGAGGCTGCCTGGGCTTCCAGCGATCACCTTCCCGAATGATGCTGCCCAAGGTGGCATGATTGGATTCAAGCCAGTCCGCAAGCCGCTCGGCTCTGACCGGGCCCAAGCCTTTGATCTTGTTTCGCCAGTTGCGCCCGGTCTGGCTGATGAAGTCGATCAGGTCGCGCATCGTGAGGACACCAAGTTCCTCAAGGGCTTGAGCAAGGCGTCTCTCCAGCCACGTGATGACTGGCTGCTCAGGCATGGGAGAGGACGTCAGCCGGTTCTGCAGCAGGTTCAGCGCCTGGATCTGTGCCTGCACCGCCTCCTGGACTTCCCTCTTGTTGATGTCGCCTGGCTTGGCTTCGATCCCATGCTCCGCTCGATACTCGTCGAGGAAATCGCTGTAGAGCTGGGTGAGCTCCATCTCGGCGTAGAAGTCGGGGTCGATGTGGTGCGACTCCATCCACTCATTCATGGAAGGAACCCGGCGCTCCGGTGGCTCGGCCTTTGGCTTCCCGCTGGCTGCCGCCACAAGGTCAACGGCCGCCAGGCGCTGGGCCATCATCTTGATGAGATCGTCCCCTGAGGCGAGCGCCGACTTCATGATGACCCGCATGAGCTGGCGGCCATGGGCATGCAGCGACAGGCCGTGCGGGACTACTCCATGGCCTTCGTTATCGAAGTAGCGATATGCATAGTATTGCTTGAAGGCCTTGGCCGGCTCGATCCCGTTGAGCAAGGCCCGCACAAAGGAGAAGTCCTCCAGGGTCACCCGGTCGGTCAGATCCGTGAGCACGGCGCCGAGCTTGCCCTTGGGTCGTCCGGGTCGGCGCTTTTCAGTCGACGTCAACCCTTCGCCCATACCAGGCCGGCTGAATTCATCCAGCCAAGGGTCCGCCGGATTGGATATGGGATCGGGTGTGGTGCTCATGTTCGTTCTTCAGGGCGAAGCCTCCATCGCTTCAAGGAGCTCGGCGTTCGCTTTTCACTAAAACCGTCGCGTTTTCGCCGCTGGGGTCAAGGATAATTTATTCAATGGTCATGATAACTCTTGTTAGGACTCCGTTCAATCAACACCTTTTGAACGCATTGCTGTCACGTCAGAGAGTGATGTAAGTTACATTCAATGTGATTGAGGCGGGATGTCGAAGTCCGCACCGGAACGACTGTGTCTGTCGTAGCCCGTTGATTTGCTTGGAGTTTTGATCAGGACCTCAAACGCCGGCCTGCATCCGGGTCACGATGCCTGGTGTCCAAAAACGTGCGCAGCAGCAGTTCGAGACTAGATCCGGCTGGACCTCATCGGCCCGCAGATGTCGTGAATCACTAAGTCCTGAACAGAAATCATATAAAAATCAATCAGTTAGCAGCAAGTTCACAGCAAAAAACTGAACGGAGTTCTCACTAAGTTCTGAACTTTCCCGCAAACGGATCACTAAGTTTTGAACTTTCTTGATGATTTCTGGCTGGCAGCCAAGTGCTCCACATGCCCGGCCGGCCGCACTGCCGATAGCCATTAGAGTAGCCCAAGCCTTCATTCCAGAATCGATACCGAGGTAGTCATGCCCTCAAATGCAAGAAGCGCGAGATCGGGCGTACTGGAAGCAAAGCTCCGGCTTACCGAGTGCCTTCACCAAAGCTAGGCTCACTCACCAGCTGAGAAGATGTTGCGGATTACCGGTTCAAATGGCTCGGAACGGCGAGTTTCAAGAACGTTGGATGGTTGCCAGCGGGAAGATCAGGGCGACGTCCCCCCGGATTTGAGTAGCGGCTGACTCTGGAGTCCAATCCCGAAGACAGGAGATTGGACGTGAAGAAGAGATTTACGGAAGAACAGATCATTGGCTTCCTGCGCGAAGCAGAGACGGGC
>NZ_JBHTBX010000019.1:0-49074 GCF_042665135.1 Hydrogenophaga bisanensis | reverse complement strand
CCAACTGGATGTGGATGTACAACCACGAACGCCCAAACATGGCCTTGGGCGGCATCACCCCGAAACAGCGGTTGGCCATGACCGCATGAATCTACTTCTCAGCCCGATGCGTTTCGGGGGGATTACCCTGGCTGCTCACCAAAATTGCCAGCAGGGTGACACTAAAACCAACAAAATATGTCGGCATTATTCTCAGAATCCGGCCAATTGAAAAGCCAATCCAGCTCATTTTCTGAAGTGAAAAGGGAATAACAAATCCGCTGATGATAAAGAACAGCGCCACACCAAAAGCACCCCAATTGAATATTGGAAAAAGATGGAGCCACGATATGTAATCCGGTATCGCATGGGTCTCTAAAGGAAGGGCCGGAGCGTTTGCGATAGCCTCTACTGCTGCGCGATTTGTCCAAAACACGCCATAGTAGTGTGAGATGACGACCGCGAGCGCCGCAAATCCGCGCAAAGTGTTGGCAAAATCGATTCTGGAATTTCCGTGCATGTAGCCCTCTGTGTTGTTCTCTTTATAGCCAACGGCACATTTTCTCATCTGGATGCTGCTGGCGCGCTCGATACCTCGTTGTGTGAAGCTTTTGTGCCCTGCGCCTCGATCCGGACGAGTATGCGCTGGACCGCCGCTGGAATCGTGAAGACTGGTTGCTATAAGTTGAGGTCACCTGATGGTAGTCTGGTGGGGAGGTAACCGGCAGCAGCCCAAGTCGCAGGACCACGTATCATTGTTTGATATGAACGCAAATACTTGGCTACACCACGAGGTAAACATGCCTGGAGGGCTCAAAGCCCCCTACTTCCTCACCCAACTCAACACTTTGTGGCCTGATCTGGCCGATTCGCGCCAAGTTCACACCGATTCGAAAGATGGGGTGATAGCCAGCATGGTGTATTGGGACCACCCTTTGCGGCATGAGGCCCCGGATATCGACTGGCCGCCTGGTGGTGCGTTTCCCTCTGCGCTGTTCGAACCAGCGGAGGGGGTGACGCAAGATGCGGTGCTTCCTCTGACCAAGGGCCTGTTGGCAGTGCTGCGTGTCCGCGACGACATGAAGGACTATGAGGTGGAAACCGCGTCAGGGCGCTTGCGTTTGATGCATTGGCGCCTGACCTTGGGCTGCCGAGAGTACCGGTTTCTACAGTTCACGCCAGAAGAAATTGCCTACCTGAAGGCCCCAGGCCACACTTGGGGCTGGTTTCCCCGTAAGCGCTTGCCACGCTTGGCTGGCCTGCTGGCACCTCTTTATGGTAACCGTCCAGAACTTCGCGACCAACTCATCGCTGGAGACCGGGAAGTTATGGAGACTTGCTGGGCTGAGGCAGGACATTTGCTGACTGAGGCTGTAGACAAAGCCGTGGTCCGGCACACCGAGCCACCCGTCGCTGCCCCTTCAATAGGTACCCGACTTGACAACGGCATCAATGTGGTCGGGTTTGCCACTGGCCAGTTCGGTGTGGGTGAGGATGCCCGCATGGCAACCCGAGCGTTGCTACATGCCGGTCTTGCACCGTGCGTCTATGAGCCACCGATTCCCCTGACCATGGCCCACCGGCAAAACGGTTGGATCGATCGGCACATGCAGGACGCCCCAATCTATCGGTTCAACCTGATCACGCTACCGGCGGTGGACACTCTACGCCTGTTCTTCTTGCAGCAGGCAGATGTGCTGGCGGGGCGCTACAACATCTGCGGCTGGCAATGGGAGCTGCCCAAGTGGCCAGAGCGCTGGCAAGGTCTGATGGCCATGCCGGATGAGATCTGGGCGCAGACTCGGTTCTTGCAAGTGATGTTCAGCCAGGCCACCGACAAGCCGGTGGTCTACATGTCATCTGCGGTAGAGATCCCCAGCTTTGAACCCAGGTCTCGAGCGCACTTCCAGCTGCCGGAGCAGCCGTTTACGTTCCTGTCGGTGTTCGATTGCAACGCCTGGTACCAGCGTAAGAACCCGCTGGCCGCCGTGCGTGCTTTCCAGCTGGCCTTTCCTGCGTCCGAACGCGGCGTCCAATTGGTCGTGAAGATGATGAACTCGCGCCCGGAGGTGCCGGAGCATCAGGAACTGATGCGCCTGGCCGGTATGGATGATCGCATCGTGATCATTGACCAGTTCCTGAGCCGCCAGGACATGTTGGCCCTGCTTGATTGCGCCGACGTGTTTGTGTCGCTGCACCGCTCTGAAGGCTTCGGCCGTGTGGTGGCCGAGTGCATGCTGCTGGGCAAGCCCGTGATTTCCACCAACTACTCGGGCAGTGTCGACTTTGCCCATGAAGGCACCGCCTATGTGGTGGACGGCCCCTTGATTCCCTTGAGGAAGGGAGACTATGCCGACCACGAAGGCCAATGCTGGATGGACCCGGACATAGAACTGGCCGCGTCCGCCATGCGGCGCTGCCTGGAGGATGCAGAAGGCACGGCGGCCATGGCGGCTCGCGGACAGGCCTACATTAAAGCGCATCACAGCATTGAGGCGGTGGCCAGGCAGTACGCCGATCGGTTGAAGACCATCGGGGTGATCTGAGAGTCGCCCACAGGAACGTCGGGCCCCAGCATGAACACCCTTTAAACTAGAGGGTTACCTTCTTCAGGCCTTTGGGCCGATGGAAGCCACAGCGACCGGAGAACACCTTGAAGCTCATCATCCAGATCCCCTGCTACAACGAAGCAGCCACGCTTGGCATCACATTGGCTGAGTTGCCTCGGCAAGTGCCCGGCTTCGACAAGGTGGAATGGCTGATCATCGATGACGGCAGCACCGACAACACGGTGGAAGTGGCGCTGGCCCATGGGGTGGACCATGTGGTGCGCCACACGCGCAACCAGGGTTTGGCACGTGGCTTCATGAACGGCCTGCGGGCCTGTCTGGATGCGGGTGCGGACGTGATCGTCAACACCGACGCCGACAACCAGTACAACGCTGGCGACATCCCTGCCCTGACCCAACCCATTGTGGATGGCAAGGCCGACATCGTGGTGGGTGCGCGACCGATCGAGACCATCGAGCACTTCAGCCCGATCAAGAAGCTGCTGCAGAAACTGGGCAGCTGGGTGGTGCGCGTGGCGTCCAAGACCGACATTCCGGACGCGCCCAGCGGTTTCCGCGCCATGAGCCGAGCGGCGGCGCAACGCCTGACGGTATTCAGCGACTACACCTACACGCTGGAGACCATCATCCAGGCGGGTCAGAAGGCGATGGCCATCACCTCGGTGCCGATCCGCGTCAATGGCGACCTGCGGCCGTCGCGTCTGGTCAAGAGCATCAGCTCGTATATCCGGCGCAGCATCGTCACCATCATCCGGGTGTTTGCCATCTACCGGCCGTTCCGGTTCTTTGCGTCGATCGGCGCCACGTTGTTCGGCATCGGCTTCCTGATCGGCCTGCGTTTTGTCTACAAGTGGCTGACCAATGAGCATGGCTACGAAGGCCACATCCAGTCACTGATTCTGGCCAGTTCGCTCCTGATCATCGGCTTCCACACCATCCTGATCGCCTTTGTCGCCGACCTGCAGGCCGCCAACCGAAAGCTGCTGGAGGAGATCCGCACCCTGTCGCTGGAAGCCCGTGACCGGAATCACGGCAAGGAAAAGGCCTGACAGCGTCCGGTTGCCCCATGAGTGCGAGCACGGCCTTGGCGGTCGGAGTCACTGGCGCCAGCGGTTTTGTGGGGCGCGCTGTCTGTGCGGCCCTTCGGGAGCAACACCATGCCATCAGGCCACTGCTTCGGCGGCGCCATGGTGGACACCCTGACGAATCGGCTCTGTTGGTGGGCGAGATCGGACCAGATACCGACTGGCGACAGGCCCTGCTGGGACTGGATGTCGTGGTTCACTGCGCAGCGCATGTGCACCAGATGGGTGACGGCGCAGACACCCAAGCTTCGGCCTATCAGAGGGTGAACACCGACGGTACATTGCAGCTGGCGCGCTGTGCGGCGCTGGCCGGTGTGCGACGATTGGTGTTCATCAGCTCGGTCAAGGTGCTGGGTGAAAGCACCCTGCATGGGCACCCGTTCCGGCACGACACCCCTCCCGCGCCTCAGGACCCATATGGTCAATCCAAATGGGCGGCGGAACAGGGTTTGTGGCGCATGGCGGCAGAGACCGGTCTGGAAGTGGTGGTAATCCGTCCACCCTTGGTGTACGGCCAGGGGGTCGGTGCCAACTTTGCGGCACTGATCCGCCTGGTGCGGTCAGGCTGGCCCCTGCCGCTGGGGCTGATCAACAACCGCCGCTCCATGGTGGGCCTGCGCAACCTGGTGGATCTGATCTGCCGCTGCACCACCGATACCCAGGCCGCGGGCCAGACCTTGCTGGTGTCGGACGGCGAGGATCTGTCCACCCCTGACCTGGTGCTTCGGCTGGCCAAGGCGATGGGCTGTCGCGCACGGATTTGGCGGGTGCCGGTGGCGTGGATGAAGCTGGCCGGGCAACTTACGGGTCGCAGCGCACAGATCGATCGGCTGACCGGCTCTCTGCAGGTGGACATCAGCCGAACCTGTGAGTTGCTGAACTGGCATCCACCCCACACGGTGGATGAAGAACTGGCGCTGGCGGTCGGCAATGCTGGACACAACAAGGGGATCCGCCCATGAAGCGGCTGTTCGATCTGTCGCTGGCGCTGATGCTTTCATTGCTGCTGGCGCTGCCCATTGCCCTGATTGCGCTGGCCATACGGCTGACATCCGCCGGACCGGCGGTCTACTGGAGCAACCGGGTCGGGCGTGACAACAAGATTTTCAGGATGCCCAAGTTCCGGTCCATGCGCACGGACACACCGGCCGTGGCCACCCACCTGCTGCAGAACCCGGAGCAGTACATCACGCCGGTGGGCAAGTTTCTGCGGAAAACCAGCCTGGATGAGCTGCCACAGTTGTGGAGCATTCTGGTGGGCGACATGAGCTTCGTCGGCCCCCGCCCTGCCCTCTACAACCAGGATGACCTCATCGCGCTGCGCACCGAACGTGGGGTGCACACCTTGGTGCCCGGACTGACGGGCTGGGCACAGATCAACGGAAGGGATGAGCTGCCGATCCCGCAGAAAGTAGAATTCGATGCACAGTACCTGCAGCGCCGGTCTTTCTGGTTCGATCTCCGGATCATGGCGCTGACCGCGTGGCGTGTGTTGCGCCGCTCGGGTGTTTCGCACTAGATCAGCATCACAGGAGCCCGCTGATGCTCAACCGCCTTGCCATGCCCATCCTGGGCATGCCGCGCGCCGCCAAGCGCATCGTCGTGCTCGGGGTAGACGCATCCCTATGCGTGCTCACCGTCTGGCTGGCCTACTACCTACGGCTGGGCGAATGGGTCACTTTCTTCGATGACTCGATGTGGCAGCCGTGGAGCGCGGCCCTGGCTTCGCTGGCCTTTGCGCTACCCCTGTTCATCGTTCATGGACTGTACCGGGCTATATTCCGCTATTCAGGCCTGTTCGCCCTGATGACGGTTTGCAAGGCCGTGGCCATCTACGGGGTACTCTACGCCACCGTGTTCACGGCCATCGGGGTCACCGGCGTACCCAGGACCATCGGCCTGATCCAGCCCATTCTGTTGCTGCTGCTGGTGGGTGCATCGCGCCTGATGGCCCGATTCTGGCTGGGGGGCTTGTACCAGCGGCAACTGCAGGTGGCCAGCCTGCCCAAGGTGCTCATCTATGGGGCAGGCAACGCCGGGCGCCAGCTGGCCGGCGCCATGTCCAATAGTCACGAAATGCGGGTGGTAGGGTTTCTGGACGATGACGATCGGCTGCATGGCCACGTCCTCAATGCCCAGCCCATCTACAGCCCCGAAGACCTGCCAGATCTGGTGAGGACCCTTGGCATCAACACCGTGCTGCTGGCCATTCCGTCCGCCAGCCGCCAACGGCGCAACGAAATCATCACCCGCATCCAGGCGGCCCACGTCCAGGTCAGAACGCTGCCCAGCGTGAGCGAGATTGCCCAAGGCCGGGTCAGTCTGTCAGACCTGCGCGAACTGGACATTGACGATCTGCTGGGCCGGGAACCCGTCAGCCCCAACCACATTCTGTTGGGCAAGAACATCACCGGGAAGGTGGTGCTGGTAACAGGCGCAGGAGGTTCCATCGGTGGCGAACTGTGTCGCCAGATTCTGGCTTTGCAGCCCATCCGACTGGTGATGGTCGAGCTCAGCGAGTACGCGCTCTATCAGATTTCTGAAGAGCTGCAAGCGCGACTGAAGGATGCTGCAGGTGTAGAGCTGGTGCCATTGCTGGCGTCGGTGCGCGATGAGGAACGCATGCGCGAGATCATGCTTTCATGGCGGCCAGACACCGTTTACCACGCGGCGGCCTACAAGCATGTGCCATTGGTGGAGCACAACCCGGTCGAGGGCATCCGCAACAACACGCTGGGCACCCTGATCACCGCACGCGCGGCAACCGAAGCCGGTGTTTCCGACTTTGTGCTGATCAGCACGGACAAGGCCGTGAGACCGACCAATATCATGGGGGCGAGCAAACGTCTGGCCGAGATGGTGCTGCAGGCCATGGCGGCCGAGGGCCCGCGCACGCGCCTGTCCATGGTCCGGTTTGGCAATGTGCTCGGCTCGTCAGGCTCGGTCGTGCCCAAGTTCCGGCAGCAGATCCGTGACGGTGGTCCGATCACCCTGACCCACCTGGACATCACCCGCTACTTCATGTCCATCCCCGAGGCGGCGCAACTGGTGATTCAGGCCGGTGCCATGGCACGAGGCGGCGAGGTGTTTGTGCTGGACATGGGCGAACCGGTGCGTATTTATGACCTTGCGCTGCGGATGATCGAATTGTCTGGCCTGACGGTGCGTGACGAACACCACCCCGAAGGCGATATCGAAATCGAGGTTTCCGGCTTGCGGCCCGGCGAGAAGCTCTATGAAGAGCTTCTGATCGGCAACGACCCCAAGCCGACGCAGCATCCGCGCATCATGCAGGCCAAAGAAGAGTTCCTGACTTGGGAGTGTCTGCAGGTAGAACTCGGTCGTCTGGATGAATCCTTGTCCCGCCAGGACATTGAGGCCATTCGAGATGTGCTGGCCAAACTTGTGTCGGGTTACCGCTGCGGTGACCCGATGGTGGCTGCGGCCTGACGCTCAGATATTCATCCGGTTGAACACGAACGCTGGCAGGTGCCGGATGATCATCATGATGAGCCACCACTTGCCCGGCGCATAGATCACCGACTTGCCCCTGGCCGTGCCTTTGACGATGGCTTTGGCCACGTCTTCGACAGGGGCAAGCGCAGGCCCCTGCCCCGCCAGGTGGGCGGTCATGGGGGTTGCGGTGGGGCCAGGCTTGACCAGCACCACCTGCACGCCGCTTCGGGCCAGACGGTGTTGCAGGCCTTGTGCGTATCGCGTGACCAGCCCCTTGGCTGCGCCGTACACGTAGTTGGACTTGCGGCCCCGGTCGCCGGCCACCGATCCGATCATCACCAGCGTGCCCCGGCCCGCAGCCTGCAGGCGTGTGACAAAGGCCTCGGCAAACAGCACCGGCGAGATGCCGTTGACCTCCAGCGCCTGGCGCGCGGCCTTCAGGTCCTGCTGGCAAGCCTGCTGGTCGGGCAGCGTGCCGTGGGCAATCAGCACCACGTCAGGCACGCGGACGGCGCACAGCTGTTGCACGGTGGCGTCGATGGCTGCTTCGTCCAGGAAGTCCGCCACCTGCACCTCGATGGACGACAGGGGTGAGCGCACGGTCAGATCAGCGGCCACGCGTTGCAAGCGTGCCTGATCACGGCCGAGCAGCACCAGTTCAGCCGGCGCCTGCTGCAGCCACAGTCGGGCGCAATGCTCGGCCATGGCCGAGGTGGCACCAACGATCACGATGCGCGGGCGGAGGGGGGTCAAGGCAGTCACATCAGCTTCCCATGAGACGGCGCGACATGGCCGAACTGATGCCCGGGTCGCGGAATGGCAAAAACTCGGGCAGGCGAGGGTAGCCGGCCTCAAACATGTCGCGCGGCATGCGCGCATCCTTGGCTGGGTAGAGCGCCCCACCCGCCTCCCGCACGACCGCATCCAGTCGTTCGAAGAGGCGCATGGTGCGCTCGCCCCGGTTAGGAAAATCCAGTGCGAGTGTCACGCCCGCGCGCGGAAAACCAAGCAAGCCCGTCGAAGGGCGGTCGCCAAAGGTCTTGAGAACCGCCAGGAAGGAGCCTTCGCCGCTGCGAGCAATTTCGCGCAGCATCGCTTTCGTCGCGTCAGGACCGACGGTGCGAGGTACCACGCTCTGGTACTGGTAGAACCCCCGGGGTCCATACATCCGGTTCCACTCCAGCAGGTTGTCCAGCGGGTAGTTGAACGGTTCGTAGTGGGCCAGCGCCCTGCCCGCACCTTGGCGCTTGAGGTGGTAATAGGCCCAGTTGAAGGGCCGCAGCGACAGACGGTTGACCAGCGACAGCGGCGGGGTGAAGGGCATTCGCCTCCTGCCGCCTCTGGGCTTCGGCCCGATGCCCGCCTGTGACAGGTTGGCGCGCATGAAGATGCCGCGCGCGGCTTCACCCGCCAGGCAATCAATCCACGAGACGGTGTGCTCCCAGCCCGCCTCGCTGTTGTCTGCCAGCGAAAAGAACTCGTCCAGGCTGCCATAAGGCAGGGTGTCGGTGTCCATCCAGGGGCCGGTCACCCGCCGCAGCTGCAATTCAACCTTCACGACCACGCCAGTCAACCCCATGCCACCCACCGTGGCAGCGAACCAGTCGGGCTGAAGATCGGGGCCGCATTCAATAAGCTGACCGTCCGTTCGCACCAGCCAAAGGCGGCGCACGTGGTCGCCGAAGCTGCCCAGCGCGTGGTGGTTCTTGCCATGCACATCATTGGCAATCGCGCCACCCACGGTGATCAACTGTGTGCCCGGGGTCACCGGCAGCATCCAGCCTTGCGGCACCAGCACGCGCTGGATGTCGCGCAGCAGCACACCGGCTTCGCACTGCAATCGGCCATTGGCGGCATCCCAGGCGATCAGGTGATCCAGCCCCGTGGTCGTCCAAAGTACGCCGCCCGGGTTCAGGCCCACATCACCATAGCTTCGCCCGTTGCCGAACGCCAGCCCGCTCGGACAGGCCTTCACTTGCGAGAGCACGGTCGACGGGTGTTCCAACCGCACCACCTCATGCAGGTCAGCGCTCAGGCGGCCCCAGGACTGCACCGGCCTCATGCAGCCTCCGCCTTGAACACATAGCGCTTGTCGAGGTGGTACTTGGTCACATAGCCGATCGCCAGACCGATGACACCGCCCATGTAACGCATTTCGTCGGTGCCGTACAGCCAGTGAAAACCGAACTCGAAGCCCCAGAAAATCACGGTGGTCAGCAGGCCCATCACGGTATAGAGCGCGAAGGTGCGGCTGTCGTGCGCCACGTCGCGGGCCTGGAAACGGAAGATGTAGCGCTTGTCGAGCACGTACTTGACGACCAGGCCCACGCCCGTGCCTACCACCACCGAGGCCATCAGGTGCAGAGGCCCGTCGTACAACCGCACCACCACGTCCTGCGAACCGATGTTGGCCACCGTGGCCACCGCCGCCAGCAGCGCATAGAGCAGCGCAATCTTCATCGTGCAGAATCTTGGGTTTACGGATCACCTGACAAACGGCATGCATGATACCCTGCCCCCCCGCACCGGCCTGGGCCAGATGGCAGGTCTCATCAAGCTGATGAGGCCACGGCAGTGGATCAAAAACGCCTTCGTGCTGGCGCCCCTGCTCTTCTCAGGGGCCTTTGCCGATCCGGCATCGGTCGGACAGGCTTTGCTGGCCATGCTCCTGTTTTGTGTGGCCTCATCAGCGACCTACACGGTCAACGACCTCAAGGACATCGAACGGGATCGCCGACACCCCACCAAGTCCAGGAAGCGCCCGCTGGCAGCAGGTACTGTCACCGTGCCCGCAGCCCTGGCCCTTCTTGTGGTGCTCTATGGCGTGCTGGTCTGGGGCTGGTTCGTGCAGCCGGGTGTCATTCTGGTCATCCTGGCCTATGTGGTGCTGAACCTGGCCTACAGCTTTGTGCTCAAGCACCAGCCAGTGCTGGATATTTTCACGATCGCGATCGGGTTCGTACTGCGCGTCTATGCGGGCGCACAGGCCTTGGCAGTACCCGTGTCTTCGTGGATGTTTGTCACCACGCTTTGCCTGGCGCTGTATCTCGCATCCGTCAAGCGTCGCCAGGAACTGAGTCAAAGCGGCGCAGAGGGTCGCGAAGTCCTGGAGCGTTATACCGTCGCACTGGTCAATCGCTACGCGGAGATGTCGGCCACGGGCGCACTGCTGTTCTACAGCATGTTCGTCATGTCCTCGCGGCCAGAACTGGTGATCACCGTTCCCGTGGTCCTGTTCGGACTGTTCCGCTACTGGTACGTGGTCGAGAAGCTGGACGGGGGCGAATCTCCCACCGATGCATTGCTTTCCGACTGGCCTCTGATCGCTACCGTGCTGGCATGGACAGGCGCCTGTCTGTGGGCACTGTGGCCGACCCTTCAAGGATGAGCCCCATGGATCTGTCTTACCTGATGACCCCCTTTGTGGCCTGGCTGGTGGCTGGGGTTCTGAAGTTCATCATCAACAGCCTCAAGGCGGGGCGACTGGCTTTCGGACTCATTGGTTACGGTGGTCTGCCCAGCAATCACAGCAGCATCGTCAGCAGCATGGCGGCCTTGATTGCCTTGCGCGAGGGCCTCGGTCACCCGGCCTTTGGGGTGGCCGTCACCCTGGCATTCATCGTGATGCTGGACGCCAACAGCCTGCGTCGTCAGGTCGGCAAGCATGCGGCCGCCATCAACCTGCTGGCGTCCCGCGAGCCGGGGCATGTGGCGCTGCGTGAGCGAATGGGCCACAGCCGTCTGGAGATAGCCGCTGGTGTGTTAACCGGCATGGCCGTGGCTTACGTGGTCTGGCGTCTGAACGCACACTGAACTCTGAGGCTTGCCGGGGCTCACAAGGTGGTGAACAAACCCCTGAGCCACCCAGGCCAGCTGCCCCAATACCGGCCGGACATTGACGGCCTGCGTGCCATTGCGGTTCTCGCCGTCGTGGCACACCACGCCATGCCCGACGCGTTCCGGGCCGGGTTCGTGGGCGTCGACATCTTCTTCGTCATTTCCGGGTACCTGATCACCTCGATCATCCTGACGCAGTTGCGCGACGGGCGCTTCAGCTTTGGGGACTTCTACGCGCGCCGGGTGCGCCGGATCTTCCCTGCCCTGATTCTGGTGCTGCTGGCCACCTTTGCGATGGGCTGGTGGTGGATGACACCATTGGATTTGAAGACGCTGGGCAAGCACCTGCTGGCAGCCAGCCTGTTCCTCTCGAACGTGGTGTTCTGGCGTGAGGCGGGGTACTTCGACGACGCGTCCTCGGTCAAGCACCTGCTGCACCTCTGGTCCCTGGCCATTGAGGAGCAGTTCTATATCGCATGGCCGCTGGCCCTGTGGGCACTGCATCGCTGGCGTGCCAATGCCTTGCGCTGGATCCTGGTCCTGCTGATCGCTTCCTGGGCGTTCAACCTGGTGCTGGTGCGGCAAGACCCCACGGCCGCGTACTACCACCCGCTGGGGCGGTCCTGGGAGCTGATGGTGGGCGCCCTGCTGGCCGCCATGCATGTGTACCAGACAGGCTGGCGGGGCGTTCTCGGCATCCCGCCACGCATGCCCGGCGCCGTGGAGGCACACGGCCGATGGCGCCAGCAGGTGCTGGCCACCCTTGGGCTGTTGCTGATCTGGCTGGCGCTGGACCGGATCCATCCCGAGCGAAAGTTTCCGGGCGGCTGGGCGCTGCTGCCGACCCTGGGGGCGGCCCTGCTGATCGCCGCAGGCCCCCAGGCCTGGGTCAACCGGTTGGTGCTGGCCTGGCGACCGCTGGTGTGGATCGGCCTGATCAGCTATCCGCTGTATCTTTGGCACTGGCCCTTGATGGGCTTTGCCAATCTGCAGGCCGGCGGGCAGGCCGCCCCGTCAACGCTATGGGCAATGGCCTTGCTCAGTGTCCTGCTGGCGGCAATGACCTATGTGCTGGTCGAGATCCCCATCCGCTTCGGCCGGTTGCGCTGGCGTGGCGTGACGCCGATCCTGCTGCTGGGCATGGCTGGTGTGGGAGCGCTGGGCGTCTGGACTTGGCATCAGAATGGTTTCGAACAGCGCTTCCCACCCATTATTCGCGACATGACCGCCCGCGGTGGCAGTGCCGTCATTACTGAAGGCTGGCGATATCACGACTGCATTCTGGAGCCCCGGGTGGATCCGGTGGCGTACAAGGATTTCTGCATCGAGAAGAACCGACGCCCTCTGCTGTTCCTGTGGGGAGACTCGCACGTGTCATCCCTCTACCCGGGGTTCAAGGCCTTGCAGGACAGCGGCCGCTACCAGTTCGGCATCGGTGAACGCGCGGGCGCCATCTGCCCGCCCATCCTGGGTATCAACCCCAGACCGATGTGCCGGGAACAGAACGAGGCGAACATCCGGGCGATCCGGCAATCCAGGCCGGACATCGTGCTGTTGTATGCGTGGTGGCACCACCCGCGCTATGACCTGCGTCCGCTGGAAGCGACGATCTCAGAACTGCGCAAGGCTGGCGTGCCGCGCATCATCCTGCTCGGAGCGGTGCCCTACTGGCAGCGACCACTGCCACAGATTCTGCTGGAGGAATGGCGCAAGGGGCCGTACTCGCAGCCACCGCCCTTG
Source organism: Hydrogenophaga bisanensis (assembly GCF_042665135.1). Taxonomy (NCBI): domain Bacteria; kingdom Pseudomonadati; phylum Pseudomonadota; class Betaproteobacteria; order Burkholderiales; family Comamonadaceae; genus Hydrogenophaga; species Hydrogenophaga bisanensis. Next base: position 36,407 of record NZ_JBHTBX010000019.1, on the reverse strand, counting down.
CGACTGCACAACGGACTGGACCCGAAGCTGCCCGACATCACTGCCCAGATGCGCGCAAAGGCACAAGCCATGGGCATCGAATTCATTTCCGGGCTGGACTACTTCTGCAATGCCGAAGGATGCCTGACCCGGGTGAATGAGTCGTCGCGCCAACCCCTGAGCTACGACTACGGGCACCTGTCGATCAGCGCGGTGACCTGGTACGTGGACCAGATCGCGCCACTGATCTTCAGGCAGCCCTGATCAGCTTCAACGTGCCGGACGGCGACCCTGCGGGCGCGCCTGCGGCCGGCCGAAGCCACCGCCGTTGCCGCCTTCGTTGCGGCGGGCCGGGCCACGGTCACCACCTGCCGGCGGACGACCGGCGAAGCTGCCACGGTCGCCGCGATCACCGAAAGAGCGGTCCCCAAAGGAACGGTCACCCCGATCACCGAACGAGCGCTCCCGGTCACCAAAACCACGGCTGGCACCACGGTCAGCAAAGCCACCGCGATCGTTGTTGAAGCCACGGTCCTGGAAACCACGGTCGCGCTGCTCGAAGGGGCGCTGAGCTTCCTGGGGACGATCGAACGAGCGGCCGGGTGCCTTGTCGGTACGGCCGAAGCCACCGGCAAAGTCACGGCTTTGGCGGGCACCATCGGCACGCCCCTGACCACGGCCGGGACCGCCACTGGGACGACCGAAGCCGCCGCGACCGCCAGGGCCACCCGAGCGGCCACCGCGACCGAATTCCGGCTGGGGCGCACGCATGCGCGGCTCCAGACCCGGGACGACTTCAGCGGTGAAGCGCTGGTGGGTGAAGGCTTCAATGTCGCTGATGCGGCGGCGGTCGCGGAACTCGGCGAAGGTCACGGCGATGCCGTCACGTCCGGCACGGCCAGTACGGCCAATGCGGTGGGTGTAGTCCTCGGCCTTCATGGGCAGGCCGAAGTTGAACACGTGGGTGATGGTGGGCACGTCGATACCGCGGGCTGCCACGTCGGTGGCCACCAGGAACTGCACCTGGCCATTGCGCAGCGCCATCAGGCGCCGGTTGCGCAGCCCCTGGCTGAGCGCGCCGTGCAGGGCCACGGCAGCAAAGCCGGCCTGCTGCAGTTCTTCGGCCAGGCCATCGCATTCGATCTGCGTGCTGCAGAACACCACGGCCTGGTTGATGGAGGCATCGCGCATCCAGTGATCCAGCAGCTTGCGCTTGTGGTCGGCGTGATCGGCCCAGAACAGCACCTGCTTGATGTTGGCGTGCTTCTCCTGCGGGGTATCGACCTGGATCCTCTGCACGTGTTTGCCACCTTCGTGCATGACGCGCATGGCCAGTTGCTGGATGCGGGGCGCGAACGTGGCGCTGAACATCATGGTCTGCCGGCGCTGGGCAGTCAGGGCATTGACCTCAGCCAGGTCATCGGCAAAGCCGAGGTCCAGCATGCGGTCGGCCTCATCCACCACCAGGAACTGCACCTGGTCGAGCTTGATCTGCATCGATCGCTGCAGGTCCAGCAGGCGGCCCGGCGTGGCCACCACCAGATCGGCGTTCTGCAGGCGGGCGATCTGCACCTGATAAGGCATGCCGCCCACCACGTTGGCGATGCGCAGGCCGCGGCAATGGCGAACCAGATCGATGGCGTCATGGGCCACCTGCTGCGCCAGCTCACGCGTCGGGCACAGGATCAGGGCGCCGGGCGTGGCGGCCTTGAAGTGTCGCGGATTGGTCGGGTCCTTGCGCTTGGGCGCCTTGGGCGGGGCCTCGCCGCGGGCAGCGGCTTCTGCCGCCAGGCGCTCGCGCTCGGCACGCTCCTGAGCTGCGCGCTCGGCCTGCTGCTGCAGCAGGGTGTGCAGCACGGGCAGCAGGAAAGCGGCGGTCTTGCCGCTGCCGGTCTGGCTGGACACCATCAGGTCGGCATAGCGACCAGACTCGCCCGTGACCTGGACGGCCTTGGGGATGACCAGGTTCTGGACCTGGGTAGGCTCGACGTAGCCGAGATCGGCGACGGCAGCGATCAGCTCGGGGGCCAGCCCGAGGACCTGAAACCCGTTGGGCGCCGCCGGCGCGTCGTTGGTGGAGATCTCCGTGGAGGTGTCGGTAGCGGACGCGAAAGCGTCGCGGTCTTCAAAAGAGTCGCTCATGTGAGTCCTTGCGCGGAAAAATTGCGCAAACGACCGAAGCAGGAGCAATAGGCGGCCGCCGGCAGAGATGCCGGGGTGACCCGTCGCGCAAGATCCGTTCGTGGTTACAGAACATCAACCATCAAACGGTCAGCGCACATTCATTCGGGTGCGAAGGGCTCCGAGGACCGGTCTGACGCAGTGAGCGCAGCACGGGGTATTTCAGGGAGCCTGCTGTGTGAGGCAGATGCAAGAAAGCTGTGCCCTTTATGAGCACAGCTTTATATTCTCGCACAGATTGGGGAAAACCCCAAATTTCCGGCCATCAGCGAAGGACGGCGGCCACGATGTGGTACAGGATAGCCGCCAGGACTGCTGTGGCCGGCACGGTCACGATCCAGGCCGCCACAATGCGCAGCACGGCCGACCGCTTGACGATCTCCTTCTTGTAAGCCTTCTTGAAGGCTTTCTGCTCGCGTTTGTCGAACACGGCACCCACCGCAATCTCCCGCGCCTTGGCCCGCTTTTTCATCTCGGCCAGCATGCGCTTTTTCTCGCTCACCTCGGCCGCTTCGAACCGGGTGAGGTAAGACTCGACCTCGGCCCGGTCCTCGCCCTGGTGTCCGGCGCGGACCACATTCTCCATCTTGGCGTAGTTGACCTTGAGCAGCTCGCGCAGGAAGCCCACACCGAACACCGCACCAATGGAGATGTGGGTGGTGGAGACCGGCATGCCCAGCTGGGAAGCAACGATGACGGTCAATGTGGCGGCCATGGCAATCGAATAGGCCCGCATGTTGTCGAGCTCGGTGATTTCCTTGCCGACCGTGCGGATGAGCTTGGCACCATACAGGGAAAGGCCGGCCGCCAGACCGATGGCGCCCAGCACCATGATCCACATCGGCGTCGCCGCCTTGGTGGCCACCGCACCGGCTTTGACGGCCTCATAGATGGCCGCCAGCGGACCAACCGCGTTGGCCACATCGTTGGCGCCATGAGCAAAGCTCAGCAAGGCAGCCGAGCAGACCAGAGGCCAGACGAAAAGGCGGTTGACACCGTCCTTGCTGTTCTCCAGATGACGCGCCCGGGCAGCGATCGGTCCCTTGACCAACGCCCACACCACCATCGCGAACACGCCGCCCGCCACCATGGCAACCCAGAACCCCACCTTCACCAGCTGACCCAGCCCTTTGAGCAGCATGTAGGTGCCGAACGCCCAGGCCATGGCTGCGATGAGCCATGGCACCACCCGAGTGGCCGCTTCGGTCATGTCGGTGCGGTAAGTGATGCTGCGTTTGATCAGGTAAAGGAAACCTGCGGCAATCAGTCCGCCTGAGAGCGGGGAGATCACCCAGCTGAGAACGATGTTGCCGATGGTTCCCCAGTTGACCAGCCCCCAGCCACCTGCGGCGATGCCCGCCCCCATCACCGCACCGATGATGGAATGGGTGGTGGACACCGGCGCACCAATGGCTGTGGCCAGATGGAGCCACATGGCACCGGCCAAGAGCGCGGCGAACATCAACCAGGCGAACTGGGCGGCGTCGGGGATCTGCTTGAGATCGATGATGGCCCCCTTGATGGTACCCACCACCTCACCACCGGCGATGATGGCGCCCATGGCTTCGAACACCGCAGCCAAGAGAATGGCCCAGCCCATGGTCATGGCACCGGATCCGACAGCCGGCCCCATGTTGTTGGCCACATCGTTGGCACCGATATTCATGGCCATGTAGCCACCGACCACCGCCGCAATGATGAGCAGCCACACCGCCGAGCTGGACAGCCCGGCGACGTTGGCACCGGTGAGCGATGCATAAAGGCCCACCAGCAAGAGGAAGATGATGGAGGCACCCAACTGCAGCACGTCCTGGTGCCGCGTGACGAATCCGGACTTCTGTTTTTTTGTCATGGAAATTTCCCACAGAAGTCACGATTTTGACATGCAAGGCTGACAGGTCAGCCCGGCACGGACGCACTGCGCCGCTTTAACGAAGGAAGTGCGTGCGGTAATGCACCAGTTCGTCAATCGACTCGTGCACGTCCGCCAGTGCAGTGTGCTTCTGCTGCTTCTTGAAGCTGTCGTAGACCTCGGGACGCCAGCGACGGGCCAGTTCCTTGAGCGTGCTGACGTCCAGATTGCGGTAGTGGAACCATGCTTCCAGCTTGGGCATGTACTTGACCAGAAAGCGCCTGTCCTGTCCGATGGAGTTGCCGCACATGGGCGATGACTTTTTCGGGACATAGCGCCCGATGAACTCCAGCAGGATGGCCTCGGCCTGCGCCTCATCGACCGTGCTGGCACGCACCTTGTCGGTCAAACCACTTTTCCCGTGGGTGCCCTTGTTCCAGGCGTCCATGCCGCCCAAGACGGCATCGGACTGATGGATGACCAGCACCGGTCCCTCGATGCGCGGTTCGAGCTGGGGCCCGGTGATGACCACGGCAATCTCCAGCAGGCGCTCTTTTTCAGGGTCCAGGCCGCTCATCTCGCAGTCGAGCCAGACCAGATTCAGGTCGCTGCGCGCCAGGGTGGGCGCAACAGTTTCATCAGGGGTGGAAGGGTCGGTGGTGTCGGTCATTTCACTCATGCCGGAATTGTCGCCCATGACAAGCCCTGCGCAGGATCGCACGCTCCGATAGACTCCGGGGCATGGATTCGCCGTCTCTCATGTTGTCGCTGGTGCTGTGTGGTCTTCTGCTGGCTGGCCTGGGTACCCGCCTTTGGCTGGCCAGCCGGCAGATCAGGCATGTGTGGCTGCACCGCGACCAGGTGCCAGCCGCCTTTGAAGCCACCGTTGGTGCGCAAGCCCACCGCAAGGCGGCCAGCTACACGGTGGCCAAAGTCCGGTTCGGCATGCTTGAAGCGGCCATCGATGCGGCCTTGCTGCTGGGCTGGACACTGCTGGGTGGGTTGGATGCCCTCAACCAGCTCCTCCTGTCCTGGATGGGCCCCGGCCTGTGGCAACAGCTGGCCCTGATCGGCAGCTTCGCCCTGATTGGCGGCGTGGTGGCCCTGCCCCTGTCGTGGTGGAGCACGTTCCGCATCGAGGAAAGCTTCGGCTTCAACAAGATGAATCTGGGCCTGTGGCTGAGTGACCTCGTCAAGGGTACCTTGGTCGGTGCACTGGTCGGCCTGCCCATCGTGGCCTTGGTGATCTGGCTCATGGGGTCGGCGGGCACGCTGTGGTGGCTCTGGGCCTGGGGTGTCTGGATGGGGTTCAACCTGCTGCTTCTCATCGTCTACCCGACCGTGATCGCTCCCCTGTTCAACCGGTTCGAGCCCCTGGCCGACGAGGCGCTGCGCGACCGTGTCCAGGCGCTGATGCAGCGTTGCGGGTTCTCCGCCAAGGGTCTGTTCGTGATGGACGGCAGCCGCCGCAGCGCCCATGCCAATGCGTACTTCACCGGTTTCGGCGCCGCCAAGCGCGTGGTGTTCTTTGACACGCTGCTCAAGCAGTTGAATCCCGGGGAAATCGATGCCGTGCTGGCCCATGAACTGGGGCACTTCAAACGCCGCCACATCGTGCAGCGTGTGGTGATGATGTTTGCCCTGAGTCTGCTCGGTTTTGCCCTGCTGGGCTGGCTGTCGGGGCAGGTCTGGTTCTACACGGGACTGGGGGTCACACCATCGCTTGACTCGGCCAACGATGCGCTGGCCCTGATTCTCTTCATGATGGTGGTGCCGCTGGTCACCTATTTCCTGTCGCCCCTGATGGCCCAGCTCTCGCGCCGTCACGAGTTCGAGGCGGACGCCTATGCCAGCGAACATGCCGACCGGCGGGACCTGGCCAGCGCCCTGCTCAAGCTGTACCAGGACAATGCCAGCACCCTGACGCCGGATCCGCTGTATGCCCGGTTCTATTACTCGCACCCGCCCGCCAGCGAGCGCCTGGCCAGGCTGTTGCCCACTGCAGCCGGTGCATCCACTTGAGCCGTTCCAAGTCACTGTCGAAAAGCCAGAACACGGCCACGCAACCCGGGCTGGTGGTCGCCGCGCATGGTCGCCATTGCCTGGTGGAGGCACCCGATGGTCAGCGTCTGATCTGCCATGCCCGGGGCAAGCGCAACGAGGTGGTGGTGGGCGACACGGTGCGCTGGGCCCCGACCGGCGACGAAGGCATCATTGAAGCGGTTGACGAGAGGCGCAACCTGTTCCACCGCCAGGATGAATGGCGCACCAAGTCCTTCGCCGCCAACATCGACCTGGTGCTGATCCTGCTGGCCGCGGAACCGGAGTTCTCGGAAAGCCAGCTCACCCGCGCCCTGATCGCTGCCGAAGCAGCGGGCATCGAGGCCCTGATCGTGCTGAACAAGCGCGATGTCCAGCCAGCCTTCGATCGGGCCTGGGAACGGTTGGCCCCTTACCGCCGCATGGGTTACGCGGTGTTGCCACTGTGTCTTCGACCGGCTCTCCAGGGTGAGCCCTCAGGGCTGGATGAGCTCAAGGCACGTCTGGATCAGCGGTCCACCCTGGTGCTGGGACCATCGGGCGTGGGCAAGAGCACGCTGGTCAATGGGCTGGTCCCGCACGCGTCGGCGCAAACCGGCGAAATCTCCCGTGCCTTGAATTCGGGCAAACACACGACCACCAGCACCACCTGGTACTGGACCGATGCGCAGCGCCACACCGCACTGATCGATTCACCCGGATTTCAGGAGTTCGGCCTGGCCCACATCGAACCCGAGCACCTGGCACAACTGATGCCCGATTTGCGCGGGGCGCTGGGCGGGTGCCGCTTCTACAACTGCACCCACCGGCAGGAACCCGGTTGCTCCGTGACCTCTGCGGTCGCCAGCCCGGACCATCCCGAGGGCAGCATCAGCGCCACACGCTACCGCCTGTATCTGGAACTGCATGCCCAGCTGAGCAGTCAGCGCGCCTTCTGAGCGCTGAAGAGGCTGCTGTCAGACCCGCCAGCCCGCCAGCGTGGCCAGCGCCAGGAACAGCATCCAGAGAACCACACTGCGCCAGACCAGCCCCACCACGCTGGCCAGATGGGCGATCTGGGGTTCTGCCCGGTTGGTGGGCAACTCGACCGGATCCGGACGCAGGCGCACGTTGACCGCCCCGACCGTGGCCGCCAGCACCACGCCATCGCCACCCTCACCATGGCGTGCAGCGTCGCTGCGCCAGCTGGCCACTGATTCCTCGAAGTTGCCCACGATGGCAAAAGCCAGCGCCGTGGCACGGGCCGGGACATGATCGACCACGCGCCAAGCCTGGGCCGACACCTGGGCGAGGACGCTGGGCGACGAACCGGTGTGCACGGATGGCCAGCGCCGGGCCACGTACTCGGCCAGGCGATAGGCCACCGCCCCCGCCGGCCCCAGACCCAGGAACCAGCCAACAAAGAAAGCCAGCAGGACACCGAAGACATGGCGGTGCGCCGACAACACGCTGTGCTCGATGACATGGCGCAGCAGTTCGGTGCGCGGCAGCGTGGTGACGTCGACCCGGAGCCACTGCGCCAGGTGCTGGCGTGCGGTGGCGTCATCGCCGGTTTCCATGGCCTGGCGGATGGCAGTGAAATGGTGGCTGAACTGGCGAAAGCCCAGGGTGAGGTAGAGCACGACCACCATCCAGACCAGCGCCAGCAGGAAGCTCAAGTGCTCCAGCCAGATGTGCACTACCGCCACCAGCACCGCAGGCAACACCACGGCCAGGGCCCAGGCGACCCAGCCATGGGGTTTTTCCCCTGTGTCAAGATGGCGCCCCACGGCGCGGGCCCAGGACCGCATGGCCACATGAACCGGGTTGTCATGCCCGACGGGGCGCACCTGCTCCAGGAGCAAAGCCATGAAGACCGCAAAGAAACTCATGGCGCGATCATAGCGGCGCGCGACCAGCCAGCAGGTATTCAGGCCGACAGGAAGTGGTAGAGGTTGCGCAGCATGCCCGCGGTCGCTCCCCAGATGTAGCGTTCCTCGATACCGTCGTCATAGGGCATGGAATACCAGTGGCGCACCTGCCCTTCAAAGCTCAGGGCATGAAGGCGGTGATGTGCCGGGTTCATCAGGAAAGACAGGGGAACCTCGAAAACGGCGGCCACCTCATGGGGGTTGGGCACCAGGTGAACATCGGGTTGGACCAGGCCCACCACGGGGGTCACATGAAAGGCGGTGCCCGTGATGTACTCGGGCAGCATGCCCAGCACCTCCACGTGCGAGCGGTCCAGCCCGATCTCTTCCTCGGCCTCGCGCAGCGCGGCCACGACGGCGCCACCGTCCTCAGGGTCCACCCGACCGCCGGGCAGTGCCACCTGCCCGGAATGGGTCGACAGGTGGTCGGTGCGCTGGGTGAGGATCAGCGTCGGCTCCTCACGCATCACCACCGGCATGAGCACAGCGGCCGCCGCCGGCTGCCGATCCGTGAAGCGCTGCTCGCGCCGCAACTCGGGAACCCATTCGGGAGGACGGGCAAATCGACGCCGCAAGGCAGCCGGTTTGAGCTGCTCCCGCCCGACCGGAATGAGCGCGCGCGGGTCCTGCGGCTCAATGACAGGCACCTCACGGGGGTCAAAACGGGGCAAGATCGTCGACATGGGTCAAGCATAGGTCACGAACTGACCTTTGAGAGAGACGTCGGAGACACGGCCTCCTCAAAACACGGCGCAAAAAAAGCCGCTCCGAGGAGCGGCTTTCTGGCGGAAACACGGTTCGCTTACGCGCCCAGCTTTTCCTTGATACGCGCCGACTTGCCGCTGCGCTGACGCAGGTAGTACAGCTTGGCACGGCGCACGTCACCGCGGCGCTTGACTTCGATCTTGGCGATCAGGGGGCTGTACAGCGGGAAGGTACGCTCGACGCCTTCGCCGTTGGAGATCTTGCGAACGATGAAGCTGGAGTTCAGGCCACGGTTGCGGCGGGCGATCACCACGCCTTCGTAGGCCTGGACGCGCTTGCGGGTGCCTTCGATCACGTTCACGCTGACGATCACGGTGTCGCCAGGCGCAAATGCGGGGATGTCCTTGTTCAGGCGGGAAATCTCTTCCTGCTCGAGGGTCTGGATGAGGTTCATGGTTTCCTTGATACCGATCATGGACGCGCTGCCCCAACATGGGGTGGATAGTGGCTGTGCACCCGAGCGCTTGGAGCACTCGCAAGGCACAGCGGCCGCCAGAGGATCGAAAAGCCTTGGATTATAGCAATTTCTGCCGGCGAAGGAAATCCAGATCGGCCTTGTCCAGCCGGTCGGCACCTTGGGCATGATCCAGAAGCTCGGGCCGCAGTCGGGCGGTCAGCGTCAGGCTCTGTTCCCGGCGGTAGCGCCCGATTTTTTCGTGATGTCCGCCCAACAGTACCTCAGGCACCGCCATCGGCCCCCGAGGCCCCTGCCAGACTTCGGGGCGCGTGAAATGCGGACTGTCCAGCAGGCCATCGAGCGCGGGGTTGAAGCTGTCCTGCTGATGGCTGCCCTCATCGCCCAACACGCCCGGCATGAGCCGGGCGACCGCGTCCAGCAGCGCAAGGGCGGCGATCTCTCCGCCCGAAAGCACAAAGTCACCAAGGCTGACTTGGCGGTCAACGCAGGCGTCGATGAAGCGCTGGTCAATGCCCTCATAGCGGCCACAGACCAGCACGGCGCCGCGGCTGTCATCGGCCCAGCGCTGGACGACCCCATGGTCCAGCCGGTCGCCGATGGGCGAGAACAGCACCACGGGCGCACGGGAATCATCGGGCTCTGCCCGGTCGGCACGGATCGCCTGCAGGCAGCGCCACAGGGGTTCGGCCATCATCACCATGCCGGGGCCGCCGCCAAACGGGCGATCGTCAACGCGGCGGTAGTTGCCCTCGGCATGGTCACGTGGGTTCCACAGGCGCACATCCACCTGGCGGGACTCGAAGGCGCGGCGGTTGATGCCGCAGCGCAAGAAGGGCTCGAAGAGCTCGGGAAACAGGGTGATGACGTCGAAGCGCATGGCTGCGCCCGGTCAGTAGTCGGTCTGCCAGTCGGCGATGATGCGGCGCGCCTTCAGATCGACGTCGTCGATGTACGCGGCGACGAAGGGGATCATGCGCTCGGCGGTCTTGTCGGCGCCATCGACGTGCTCGGTGTACTCCATCACCAGCACCGAGGTGGGGCCGGTGGGCAGCAGGTCGCGCACCACACCGAGGTGGACGCCCTCGCGGTTGACCACCTCCAGGCCGATCAGGTCGACCCAGTAGTACTCGCCCTCTTCTGCCGGAGGAAAGGCGCTGCGGGCCACGTGGATGCGAACGCCCTTGAGCGATTCGGCCAGGTTGCGATCGTTTGAGCCTTCGAGGCGGGCCACGATGCCATCGGCATGCACCTTGATGTCGGCCACAGCTACCCGCACGGGACCCGAAAACGCTGAAAACCCCTTGCCGAAGCGTGCTTCGGGGGGCAACAGGAACCATTCGGATGACTCGAACAGCGCGCGGGTGTCGGCGCTGTGCGGCTGGATGCGGACCCAGCCCTTGATGCCCCACGCATCCGTGAACCGGCCCAGTTCAACCGCGTCGTCCGGCAAAGACGACGGCTGGAACGGGCTGGCGGTGGATGCGGGAGCGGTGCTCACCTTGACGGTGTGCAGGCCTGGAATCAGGCGGCGGCCTTGGCGGCAGCCTGCTTGATCAGACGGGCCACGGTTTCGGACGGCTGGGCACCCACGCCGGTCCAGTAGGTCAGGCGGTCCTGGGCGATGCGCAGGGGCTCTTCACCACCCTTGGCCAGGGGGTTGTAGAAACCGATGCGCTCGATGAAGCGACCATCGCGGCGGTTGCGCTTGTCGGCAACCACGATGTTGTAGAACGGACGGGCTTTTGCGCCGCCGCGGGAGAGTCGAATGACGACCATGATTTATCCTTCGGGTGGTGAGAATCCCCTGCGACAGGTTGTCGCGTCAGGGAGTTTCCTGCAGCGCTTGAGACACACGACTGACCACCCGGCCAGCGAAACGCTACAAAACCCGGCATTATAGCCAGTTCGTGTGTTTCACCCCATTCCTTTTATAGTTCTCCATGACTCTGATCCGACCCAGCCGCGACGAAGACCTGGACGCCATCACCCGCATCTACGCGCATCACGTGCTCCACGGCACCGGCACCTTCGAGACCACCCCCCCTACCCGGGACGAGATGGCAGGCCGTCGGGCCGATGTGCTGGGCAAAGGACTGCCCTGGCTGGTCATCGAGGTGGATGGCCAGGTGATGGGGTACGCGTATGGCAACTGGTTCAAGCCGCGTCCTGCCTACCGCTATTCGGTGGAAGACTCGATCTACATGGCCCCGGAGTCGGCCGGCAAGGGCCTGGGCAAGTTGCTGCTGACCGAATTGCTGGCCCAGTGCGAGCGTGCCGGCGTGCGCAAGGTCATGGCGGTGATCGGTGACTCGGCCAACGCCGGGTCGATCGGTGTGCACAAGGCCCTGGGCTTCGAGCAGGTGGGTGTGGTGCAGTCCTGCGGCTGGAAGTTCGGCCGCTGGCTGGACATCGTGCTGATGCAGAAGAGCATCGGCCAGGGCGACAGCACGCCCCCCCAAGATCCGGCAGGGGCATGAACGTGTCCCGGCGGAAAAACAAGACCCTGGCGGCGTGGCTGGCGCTGCTGGGGGGAACCATGGGGTTGCACCGGTTCTACCTGCGCGGGCTGGGCGACTGGATAGGGTGGCTGTTCCCCCTGGCCTCGGGCCTTGGCTGGTGGGGCGTGGAGCGGGTACTGGCGCTGGGGCAGGATGACAAGCTGTCCTGGTGGCTGATTCCGTTTCTGGGCATGAGCCTGGCCGCCGCGTGCCTGAGCGCCATCGTCTACGGGCTGAGCGACCGTGCGCGCTGGAACGCCAAGTACGCGCCGGACCAGGGTCCGGACGGCACGGCAGGCGCTACCAGTTGGCTGACGATCGGCGCGGTGGTGCTGTCGCTGCTGGTCGGCGCCACCGCCTTCATGGGCAGCCTGTCGTTCAGCATCCAGAGCTACGTGAAGTACCAGATCGAGGAAGCCCGGCGGATCAGCCAGTGATCACCACTGGGTTCAGCCAGGACATGATCAGCATCACCACACTGAGCGTGAACAGGGCCAAGCCGGTGGAAATGCCCATGCTGGCCGTGGTCAGTTCCTGGACCACCTGGTAGCGCTGGGCGAACAGGAACACATTGGCACCGATCGGCAAGGCCGCGGCGACCACCATCACGGTCAAGGGCAGACCGGTAATGCCAAAGCCCCAGGCGCTGAGGCCGACGAGCAGGGGCAGCAACAGGTTCTTGGATGCGGCGATCCACAGGGCCGGACCCCAATGCCCGTGCATGGGCGTGCGCGCCAGACTCACACCCACCAGCACCAGGGCCAACGGTCCGAAGGCACTGCCCAGCAGCTGCAGGGGCTTGTCGATCACACTCGGCAAGGACCAGCCGGTCTGCGCGAACAGCAGCCCGGTCAGGATGGGCAGCGGGATCGGATGGATCAGTGCCCCCTTGATCGCCGACATTGCCGTGGCCATGAGGTGGGGTGGCTCGCCACCGGCACGCCGTGTCTCGCGGGCGGCCGCGAGCTCCAGCATCACCGAACCGAGCGTCAGCAGGATGAGCGCATGCACCGACACCAACGTCAGCAGCGTGACCAGCCCCCGCTTGCCGTAGGCCAGTTCCACCAGCGTGATGCCGATCATCACCATGTTGGAGAACACGCCAGCCAGGGCCATGACAACGCTGCGGCAGTTGAAGCCCCGCCAGGCGATGCTGAGCACCAGCAGGCCCACCGCGGCCAGGAAGTAGGCCGCCACCGGTGTCAGATCGAGCTGCTCGAAGCGCACCGCGCTCATGGTGCGAAACAGCAAGGCCGGAATCAGCACCAGAAAGACCAGGTTGGACAGATCCTTGATGGCATCACCGCGGATCCATTGCAGGCGCCCGGCCAGGAAACCGACACCGATCAGCAGGAACACCGGTGTCAGCGAGATGAAAACAGGGTGGGATGAAAAGTTCACCGCACCGATGGTAGCGGCAGCCGCTGAGGTGACCTGTCACCCGGCTGTCCGGGCAGGTCACTTCACCGCGATGGCGTCGGTGATGCGGTAATACAGGCCATAGGGATCGGATTTCAGGACGTGAAAACGCCCCTCGACGACCACAGCGTTGAGGCTGTACTTGACCGGCGTCTTGGTCCTGACCTCGACCATGCTTTCCGGCCCCCCCGGCACGCAAAAGGAACAGGTCAGCGGCACGGACGAGAGCAGGAAATGGCGTTGCTGTTCGCCCGGCTCCAGCGGCATCATGAAGCCCTGGATGCGCTGCTGGCGCTGGTCCAGCGACTGGACCGCTGGCGGATAGACCGGCACGATGCGCCGGTTTTCGATCTGGGTCCGGATGTCGGTCAGCACCGACCAGGGAACGACATCGGTGCGCTTGGGCAGCGGGGCAAACGGACTGAGTGGGCTGTGCACACCAGCACCCTGCCCGTGCGGGACAGCAGGCGCAGAAGCGCCCGGCACCCCAGAGCCAGACGGGGTACCCAGAGGAGAGCTGAGGACCTGGCCCGACGCGTTTGCTGCCAGAAACAGCAACCAGGCCGGGAGCAGTCGAAGCGAAGGGATCATGCGCAGGAAGCTTACTTCAACCGCCACTTGCATGCATCAGTGCGCGTGACGCATGCCACAGTACTTGCCAATGGCCAGGCCCTTGCAGGCAACCTGCAGCTCGGCCATGCAGACCTTCTCGCCCTTGCCAGCTTCCAGGCATTTGGCAGCGCCTTCGTGGGCGGCCGCCATGGCGCGGTGGCGCTTGATGTCCTCCTGGGTTTCCTTGTCCGTGTGCTGAGCCAGCACGCATGAGGACGACAGGGCCAGACCGAGGGCAATGAGGAGTGCTTTCATGGATTTCACCTTGTGGTGGGGGTTGCGGAAGAAAGAAGGGAAGCGACGTCCACCCGATACGCGCTGATCGCGGGCAGCGCTGCCGCCAGCAGGGCCACGCCCAGCGCCAGCATGGGCACGGACCACAGGGCCATTGGTGTGGACCAGGGGTTCACGATCAGGCCCTGCCCGGCGGACCAGAGGTCACCGGCGAGCCAAACCAGCGACTGCGACATCAGCAGGGCGAGCGCACAGGCCAAGAGTGCCAGCCACAGGGCTTCAAGCAGCAGCAACGCGCCCACCCGGCGCGGCGGCGCGCCCAGCATGCGCAGCATGGCGATGTCGGCGCTGCGTTCGCGCACCGCGCCCCAGAGAGCGATGAACACCGACAGCCCAGCCACTGTCAACAGCACGGCGCCCAAGCCCTGCAGCAAACGGGTGCCCACACCCAGCAGGGACAGCAGGCGCGTGATTTCCACCGCAGGTGCGGCGGCCTGCATCTTCGTGGTGGTATTGACCAGCCGCGGCAGGCTGACCGCCGCCAGCGGCGTGCGGTAGCGCACCAGGGCCAACGTCACCTCGCGCTCCGCCTCGATGGCGCTGCGATCGTCGGCCGACAGGCCCTCGAATTCGCCGGGCGCCAGACCCTCGTGGACAGCCCAGACAGACGCCGTGTCCGTGAGCAACAGGCGGTCGAGCACACAACCGCAGGGCTGCAAAACACCGGTGACGGTATACGGTGTGTCCTCGTGCCGATGGCCACCGCCACCCAGGCCGTGCGCGCCGGCAAATACCTGACCCACCCCCAGGCCGGTGACCTGCGCCACCTGGGCACCCAACACCGCCTGCATAGGGACCGACCACAGCGCCCCCTGCGCGAGGGTGGCCCCGTAGTGCGCCACGTAGTCGGGTGTGGTGCCGACGATGCGGAAGGCCTGCAGGCTGTCGCCCAGGCTCAGCGGGATCACCTGCGCCACCTGCGGGTGACGGGCCAGGGCCTGTATGTCGGCCAGCGCCACGTTGCCCGGTGGCACGTCGAGGTGGAACACGCCAGCCAGGATGAGCTGCAGCGGACTCCCCTTGGCGCCCACCACCAGGTCGATGCCCTGCAGGTCCCGCTCGAAGGCGCGTTCGATTCGGTTCTGCACCAGCAGCACGAAGGCCACCATGGCCAGCCCCAGGGTCAGCAGCAGCAGGTTCAGCACCGTGGCCAGCGGACGCGACCACAGGTAGCGCCAGGAGAGACTCAGCAGGTTCATGCAACGGCTCCTGGCAAGTCCAGCCGCTGTGCGTTTGGCAGAGCATGCAGTACGCGCGCGTCGTGGGTCGCGACCACCAGGGACGCACCGGCATCGCGTGCCCGAGCCTGCAGCAGGGCCAGTGCGTTCGCACAGGCCACATCGTCCAGGCTGGCCGTGGGTTCATCGGCCAAGATCAGCGGCGGCCGCAGCAGCAGCGCCCGCGCCAGCGCCACACGCTGCGCCTCGCCACCCGAGAGCTGCGAAGGCCGCCGCGTCGCCATGGCGGCCACGCCCAGTGCATCCAGGGTCTGCGCGATGCGCGTCCGGTCCACCGGCCGCCCGGTTGCGACATAGACGAGCGCCAGGTTGTCAGCCACGTTCAACGCCTCGCTGAGCAGCAGCCTCTGCGGCAGAAAACCAATGGTCCTGGCGCGCCAGGCATCGCGGGCTGCAGGTGCCATCGCACCTACTTCGGCACCGGCCACGCTCAGCCGCCCGCGGTTGCCACTGCGCAGGCCCGCCACCAGCGCCAGCCAGGTGCTCTTGCCGCTGCCGGACGGGCCGCGCAGCAGCAGTGTGCCGCCCGCTGGCAGGTCCACGTCTGGGAACTGCAGCATGCGCCCACCGGGCAGCTGGCACGCCAGGTCGCGACTGTGGATCAAGCGGCCTTCTCCGACGGCGTGCAGCTGGCGCAGGTGCCGTGGATGGACAGGTCCACGCGTTGGCCCTTGTGCCCTAGCCTGGCCAGCGTGCTGAACAGGTCCCGGGCCACCTGGCGGGTGCTGTCGCTGGCCTCCGTCAACCGGAACTGGCGGTGGCAGGCATCGCATTCGAAACGAGGCGCCTGGGCCTCCGGCTCCGAGGCGGCCAACCCATAGCGCCAGGTCCGGGCATCGTCGTCGGTATGCCGCTGAAGCACGCCACAAGCGGCCAGTCGGTCAAGCAAGCGGTAGAGCGTTACGCGGTTGATGTCCAGCCCGCGCGCCTGAAGCGACGAAAGCGCCTGCGCGTGGCTGAGCGTGCCTTGCGGGTTGACGAGGAACAGCCCGAGCACGGCGCGTGTGGCCAAGGTGCGACGCAGGCCAGCACTCTCCAGCCGACGCTGGATGTCGGGCGGCACGCCGGCCAAGTCAGGGGATCTTTTGGTCGCCATGGGCACGCCTCCATTATTGCAACATAGTTGCGTTAATATTCGACTATCGCAATTGAGTTGCAACAGTGTAGCGCCAGACCGTGCCCATGACCCCCGTGACCCGTACCATTCACCTGCGTGACCTGACGCTGGGCTACGAACGCCACCCGGCCGTGCACCACCTGAGCCTTCAGATCACGCCGGGCGCGTTGGTGGCTGTGGTCGGCCCCAACGGCGCCGGCAAGAGCACGCTCATCAAGGCGCTGGCCGGCGTGCTGACGCCGCTGTCGGGCCACATCGAGGGCCTGCAGCGCGAGCACATCGCCTGGCTGCCGCAGCACAGCGAACTGGACGCCAGCTTCCCCATCGATGTGCGCGGCATGGTCGCCACCGGCCTGTGGCGGGAAGTGGGCGCACTCGGGCGCTTCACCACCGCGCACCGACAGCGCTGCGACGCCGCGCTGGCGGCGGTCGGCCTCTCGGGCTTCGAGGCGCGTGGACTGGACACGCTATCGGGCGGGCAACTGCAGCGGGCGCGCTTCGCGCGGTTGATCCTGCAGGACGCGCCCGTGGTGCTGCTGGACGAGCCCTTTGCGGCAGTGGACCAGCGCACCACCGCCGACCTTCTGGCCCTGATGCACGGCTGGCAAAGCCAGGGCCGCACGGTGATCGCCGTGCTGCACGACATCGCCCAGGTGCGCGAACACTTTCCGCAGACCCTGTTGCTGGCGCGCGAGCCGGTGGCCTGGGGCGCCACCGCCGAGGTGCTAACGGACGCGAACTGGGCCCGCGCGCAGTCGCTGCACGAACCGTTCGACGAGCGGGCCGGCGAATGCGAGGCTGGCGCGCCCGGCGCAGGGCCTCGCCACCCGCACCCGATCACGACTGCGCTTGAGGCCACCCCATGAACGAAAGCCACCTGATCTTCGGTCCCTTCATCGAGTTCGGCTTCATGCGCCAGGCCCTGCTGGGCTGCATCGCGCTGGCGCTGTCGGCCGCGCCGGTGGGCGTGTTCCTGATGCTGCGGCGCATGAGCCTGATGGGCGACGCCATGGCGCACGCCATCCTGCCGGGCGCGGCCATCGGCTACCTGCTGTTCGGCCTGTCGCTGGCGGCCATGACGGTGGGCGGCATCGTGGCCGGCCTGGCGGTCGCCATCGGCGCCGGCCTGGTGGCGCGCAACACCCTGATCCGCGAGGACACCAGCCTCGCGGCCTTCTACCTGATCTCGCTCTCGCTGGGCGTGCTCATCGTCTCGGTGCGCGGCAACAACGTGGACCTGCTGCACGTGCTGTTTGGCTCCGTGCTGGCGCTGGACGGCTCGGCGCTGGCCCTGCTCTGGGTCATCACCGGCGTGACGCTGGCGACCCTGTTCCTCATCCGCCGGCCGCTGATCCTGGAATGCCTGGACCCGGGTTTTCTGCGCCAGGTCAGCGGGCTCGGCGCGGTGGCGCACGTCGGTTTTCTGGCCCTGCTGGTGATCAATCTGGTGGCCGGCTTCCACGCGCTGGGCACGCTGATGGCGGTGGGCATCATGGTGCTGCCGGCCGCCAGCGCGCGCTTCTGGGTGCGGCGCCTCGGCCCGCTGGTGGCCGTGGCCACCGGCATCGCGCTGTGCACGTCCATCGCCGGCCTGCTGCTGTCCTACCACGCCGACTGGCCGACCAGCCCGGTCATCGTGCTCGGCCTGGGCGGGGTGTACCTGCTGTCCATGGCCTTCGCACCGCACGGCGTGCTGCGCCAGCGTCCCACCGACCCCCGCCACCTGAGGGCCTGACCCGTTTCCTTTCGCTCCCATCCCTTCTCTTGTCTGGAGATCCCCATGAACCTGCACCCCCGCCGCCACACCATCGCCGCCCTGGCCGCCATCGGCGCCCTGGCCTTTCAACCGCTGACCCACGCCCAGACCAGCGCCCCCGTCAAGGCCGTGGCCAGCTTCAGCATCCTGGGCGACCTGGTCCGTCAGGTCGGTGGCGAGCGTGTGCAGGTGGACGTGCTGGTCGGCCCCGGCGCCGACGCACACGTGTTCCAGCCCTCGCCCTCGCACGCGAAACAGGTGGCGCAGGCCCAGGTGGTGTTCGCCAACGGCCTGGGTTTTGAAGGCTGGATGCAGCGCCTGCTGGACAGCGCCGGGTACCAGGGCAAACCGGTGCTGGTCAGCCAAGGCATCAAGCCCCTGCCGAGCGAGGGCGACGACCACGACCACAAAGGCGGAAAGCATGACCACCACCATCACCACGGAGGGGCCGACCCGCACGCCTGGCAGGCCGTGCCCAACGTGATCACCTACGTGGCCAACATCGCCAAGGGCCTGTGCGCGGCCGACGCTGCCGGCTGCGACACCTACCAGAAGAATGCCGGCGCCTACACCGACCAGCTCCGGGCACTCGACGCCGAGATTAAGGCCATCTGGGCCACCATCCCGGCCGCGCAGCGCAAGCTCATCACCTCGCACGACGCCTTCGGCTACTACGCCAGGGCCTACGGCGTGAAGTTCCTGGCGCCGCAGGGCGTGAGCACCGACAGCGAAGCCTCGGCCAAGGGTGTCGCCCAGTTGGTGCGCCAGATCAAGAAGGAAAAGACCAAGGCCCTGTTCGTCGAGAGCATTTCCGACCCGCGACTGATCGAGCAGATCGGCCGCGAAGCCGGCGTCAAGCCCGCGGGCGAGCTGTTCTCCGACGCCCTGTCGGACGCCAGCGGGCCGGCCGGCACCTACGTGGCCATGATGCGCACCAACACCCAGGCCATGGCGCAAGCCATCCGAGGTCGCTGACTGTCGCATCCGGGCAGCCTCCTCCAGGGGAGATGGCTACACTGGCAAGCCCTTTTGCTCCAGGAGTTTCACGTGCCCCTCGCCCACCTGCTGCTGGCTCTCGCGGTGGTCTTCGTCTGGGGCACCAACTTCGTGGTCATCCGCTGGGGACTCGATGGGCTGCCGCCCTTTCTGTTCGCCACGCTGCGCTTTGCGCTGTCGGCGCTGCCCTGGCTGCTGTTCGTGCCGAGGCCTCGCACCGGCTGGCGCACCATGGCAACCTTCGGTGTGCTGTTGGGCGTCGGGCAGTTCGGCTTGCTGTTCCTGGCGATCCAAGGCCACATTTCGCCCGGGCTGGCGTCGCTGGTGGTCCAGATGCAGGTGTTTTTCACCATCAGCATGTCCCTGATCCTGATGAAGGAGCGCGTGCGGCCGTTCCAGCTGGCCGGCCTGATGCTTGCTGTGACCGGACTCGGCGTCATCGGCATGCACCTGGATGCCGACGTCACAGCCACCGGTGTGGCCCTGGTGCTGGCCGCCGGGTTCTGCTGGGCCTGTGCCAACCTGGTCGTCAAACAGGCCGGTCAGGTGAACATGCTGCACTTCATGGTCTGGAGCAGCGTGTTTGCCGTACCTCCCCTGCTAGCACTGTCGCTGTGGATGGAAGGACCATCTGCCATCAGCCAAGCCCTGACCAAGGCAGACATGCTGATCTGGGCCAGCGTGCTGTGGCAGGCCATCGGCAACACCCTCTTCGGCTACGGCGCCTGGAACTGGTTGCTGGCCAGACACCCCGCAGCCTCGGTCACGCCAATGGCTTTGCTGGTGCCGGTGTTCGGCATGGGCTCATCGGCGCTGATGCTGGGTGAACCGCTGCCGGGCTGGAAGCTGGCCGCCTGCGGGCTGGTGCTGGGTGGTCTGGCGATCATCGTGCTGTGGCCAAGGATTCGCACCCGCCTGCAGCAGGCATGATCAACGGGCCAGACGGGCAAAGGTCTTGCGAAATTTGGCCACCTTCGGGGCCGCCACCGCCATGCAGTAACCCTGGAACGGATTGCGCTCGAAGAAATCCTGGTGGTAGTCCTCGGCTGGCCAGAAGTTCTGCAGCGGCAGAACCTCGGTCACGACCGGGCGTCCAAACGCGTTCTCGGCAGTCAGCTCTCCGATCAGTGCCAGGGCGGTAGCGCGCTGCTCTTGCGTGGTGACGTAAATGCCGCTGCGGTACTGTGTCCCGACGTCGTTGCCCTGTCGGTTCAAGGTCGTCGGATCGTGGATGACGAAGAAAATCTCCAGCAGCTCACGGGTGCTCACCTGCGAGGGGTCGTACACCAGCCTGACCACCTCGTTGCAACCGGTGGTGCCGGTGCACACGTCCTCGTAGCTGGGCTGCTGGGCCTGGCCGTTGCTGTAGCCCGATTCCACATCCAGCACGCCGCGCACCTCCTTGTACACCGCCTCGGTGCACCAGAAGCAGCCACCGCCAAGGACCAGGGTCTGTGAATCGCTCACGTCATCTCTCCGCTTCGTTTCATGCCGGGCCACCATCATGCCCGGGCTGCGCGGCCATGCGAACCGCCTGGAGGAATGCCCCCAATGCCGACTCATCCCGCCCGGTCCGCCAGAGGCAATGGGTGTCGTAGGGGGCCAGTGGCTGCTGCAGCGGGACAAAGACCACGCCAGGCAGCCCGGCCTGCTGCAAGGCGGCGGGTACCAGACCGACGCCCAGCCCTTGGGCGATCACGGACACGACACTGAGCCAGTGGCGCAATTCGAAGGCCAGCGCTGGCTCGAACCCGGCGTCGGCGCAGGCGGAAAGGATACGGTCGTGATAGTCGGGCGACACCGCCCGCATGACAATCGCAAAAGCATCGTCCCTGAGCTGGTCGAGCGTCAGTCGCCCGGCAGCAGCCAGCGGATGACTGGCCGGCAGACAGGCCATGAACGGCTGGCTGGACACCAGAATCTGCGAGAAGCCGGCCGGTACCCGCGTGGTGTGGACAAAACCCAGATCCAGCCGGTCGTGCACCAGTTCCACCAGCTGCTCGCTGCTGGACAGCTCCCGCAAGACCAGTCGCAACCGGGGGTGCGCCGTCGAAAACGACTGCAGCACCTGCGGCAGGCCGCGATAAAGCACCGTGCCGGCAAAGCCGATCTGCAACTGTCCGGCCAGCCCCTGCCCCACGTCGCGCGCCTCACGGGCAGCCTGCGCGGCCTGTTCCAGCAAGGCCTGTGCCCGCGGCAGAAAGGCCTGCCCGGCGGCGGTCAAGGCCACGCCACGGCTGTTGCGATCGAACAGGCGCGCACCCACATCGGCCTCCAGCTGCTGGATGGCCATCGACAGGGGCGGCTGGGTCATCGCCAGACGCTGGGCCGCGCGGCCGAAGTGCAACTCCTCGGCCAGCACGGTGAAGCAACGCAGGTGACGGAACTCCATCAATTCAATCCATGTATTGATCAATCGTCAATCGATATTAGACAGCTATTCATGGCGGCACGACAATCCACCTCATTCATTTCACGGAGACCACCCCATGGCATCGACCAAGAACACCTTCAGTTGGGAAGATCCCTTCCACCTGACCGCCCAGCTGACCGACGACGAACGCCAGGTGCAGGAAGCCGCCCGTGCCTACTGCCAGGAAAAGCTGCTGCCGCGCGTGCAGCTGGCCTTCCGCAACGAGACCACCGACGTGTCCATCTTCCGCGAGATGGGCGAACTGGGCCTGCTGGGCCCGACCATCCCCGAGCAATACGGCGGCGCGGGTCTGAATTACGTCTGTTACGGCCTGGTGGCGCGGGAAGTCGAGCGCGTCGACTCCGGCTACCGCTCCATGATGAGCGTGCAAAGCTCGCTGGTGATGGTGCCTATCTACGAGTTCGGCAGCGAAGCGCAGAAACAGAAGTACCTGCCCAAGCTGGCCACGGGTGAATGGATCGGCTGCTTCGGCCTGACCGAACCCAACCACGGCAGCGACCCCGGCAGCATGATCACCCGCGCCCGCAAGGTCGACGGCGGCTACAGCCTGAGCGGCGCCAAGATGTGGATCACCAACAGCCCGATCGCCGACGTGTTCGTGGTCTGGGCCAAGGACGACGGCGGCCAGATCCGCGGCTTCATTCTGGAAAAAGGCTGGCAGGGCCTCTCTGCCCCTGCCGTGCACGGCAAGGTCGGCCTGCGCGCCTCGATCACCGGCGAAATCGTCATGGACGAGGTCTTCGTGCCGGAAGAGAACGCCTTCCCCGAGGTGCGCGGCTTGAAGGGCCCGTTCACCTGCCTGAACAGCGCCCGCTACGGCATCGCCTGGGGCGCGCTGGGTGCCGCCGAAGACTGCTACTTCCGCGCCCGCCAGTACGTACTGGACCGCCAGCAGTTCGGCCGCCCGCTGGCCGCCAACCAGCTGATCCAGAAAAAGCTGGCCGACATGCTGACCGAAATCAGCCTGGGCCTGCAGGGCTGCCTGCGCCTGGGCCGCATGAAGGACGAAGGCACCGCCGCGGTGGAGATCACCAGCATCCTCAAGCGCAACAGCTGCGGCAAGGCGCTGGAGATCGCCCGCATGAGCCGCGACATGATGGGCGGCAACGGCATCAGCGACGAGTACGGAGTCGCCCGCCACCTGGTGAACCTGGAGGTGGTCAACACCTACGAAGGCACGCACGACGTGCACGCGCTGATCCTGGGCCGCGCGATCACGGGGATTGCGGCGTTTGCCAACTGAACACTGCCCCGCAGATCGGCGGTTTTCAGGGACAAAGCTCAAGTGCCCCGGCGGCTTTCTGGTAGCGTCGGGGCATGTCCCTGTCACTTGATTTCCTGACCCTGCCCCTGCTGGCGGCTGCCGGCCTGGTGTTCATCAGCGTGCTGGCGGGCGTGTTCTCGGCACGCGCCGGGTTCTCTTTCCTGCTGGTGTTCCTGCTGGTGGGCGTGCTGGCGGGCGAGGACGGGCCCGGCGGCCTGGTCTTCGATGATTTCCGCCTGAGCTTCTGGGTCGGCAACGTGGCGCTGGCGGTGATCCTGCTCGATGGGGGTCTGCGCACCGACTTCGACACCTTTCGCACCGGACTGAAACCCTCCTTGTGCCTGGCCACGGTGGGTGTGGTGGTGTGCGCGGGCCTCACCGGTGCGGCGGCCCACTGGCTGCTCGACTTGTCTTGGCCGCTGGCCCTTCTGGTCGGCGCCATCGTCGGCTCCACCGACGCCGCGGCGGTGTTTTCCCTGCTCAAGTCCTCGGGCGTGCGGCTCAATGAGCGGGTGGCGGCCACGCTGGAAATCGAATCCGGCATGAACGACCCGATGGCGGTCTACCTGACACTGACCTGCATTGGCGTGGCGCTGGCGGTGGCTGCTGGAGGCCCGAGCACGGTCGGCCCGATGGAGGTCCTGCGATCCCTCCTGCTTCAGTTTGGCTGGGGGGCTGCTCTGGGCCTGGCCGCCGGATTTGGCATGGCCGAACTGCTCAAGCGCCTGGGGCGTGGCGAAGACGGCGGCGGAGGCATCCGCGCCCTGTTGCTGGTGTCCGCCGGGCTGACGGTGTTTGCCGGCGTGACCTGGCTGGGCGGCTCCGGCTTTCTCGCGGTCTACGCGATGGGAGTCATCATCGGCAACCGCGCCCGCCGTCTGGTGCGGTCATCGCTGTCGGCCATGGACGGTTACGCCTGGCTGTCCCAGGCCGGCATGTTCCTGCTGCTGGGCCTGCTGGTCACGCCCACACGTCTGCTGGAGACCCTGTGGCCCGCGCTGGGTATTTCAATGGTGCTCATGCTGATCGCCCGCCCGCTGTCCGTCTGGTTGTGCCTGGCACCCATGCGCTTTGCACGCAACGAGATCGCCTTCATCTCCTGGGTGGGCCTGCGCGGCGCGGTACCCATTGTGCTGGCCGTGTTCCCGGTGATGGCCGGTATTCCGGGGGCACAAACCTATTTCAATGTGGCTTTCGTGGTCGTGCTGGCATCGCTGCTGCTGCAAGGCTCGACCATTGCCTGGAGCGCCCGGCGCTTGGGCGTGACCCTGCCGGACCCCGACGACGAGCAGCAGGTGCGGCAGGTGTTCGGCGACTTCGTGCTGGACGCCGGAACCACCATGGACAACCTGTGTGCCTTCTACGGTCTGCCGGTCCCCGGCGAGCCTTCCCAGACCCTGGGCCACTGGCTGACCGAAAAACTGCACCGCCCGCCCGTGGTCGGTGACAGCGTGGCCCTGGGGCAGGCCGAACTGAGCGTGCGGGCCATGGAAGGTGGCCAGATTCGGCGCGTCGGCATTCGCCTCGGCTAGCGCCCCTGTTGGCTTTGGGGTATATTAATAACCAACCGGTCAGTAATATGCCTACCTCCCCTGCCGACCACGAATCCGAGCACGATGCTGCCCGCCCACGCCGCGAGCGGCGCAAGGAAGCGCGCCCTGGCGAACTGCTGGATGCCGCGCTGACCCTGTTCGTGGAGAAGGGGTTTGCCGCCACCCGCGTCGAAGAGGTGGCCGCCCGTGCGGGCGTCTCCAAAGGCACCCTTTTCCTGTACTTCCCCAGCAAGGAAGACCTGTTCAAGGCGGTGGTGCGCGAGAACATCGCTGGCCGTTTCGACGAATGGAACCAGGAGCTGGAGGCCTTTGACGGCAGCAGCGCCGATCTCGTGCGCTATTGCCTGCACTCCTGGTGGGAACGGATCGGCATGACGCCCGCCTCCGGCATCACCAAGCTGGTGATGAGCGAGGCGCGCATGTTCCCCGAACTCGCGGCTTTCTACGAGCATGAAGTGATCGAACCCGGAGACCGTCTGTTGCGCCGCGTCCTTGAGCGCGGAATCAGCCGGGGAGACTTCCGCCCGACCAACCTCGACTACGCCGTCTACAGCCTGATCTCACCCATGATCTTCCTGCTGATGTGGAAGCATTCGCTGGGCCCATGCTGCCCATCCACGCGTGAGATCGATCCGGTTCAGTTCATCGACACCCAGGTCGATCTCATCCTCCATGGCCTGGTGGCCACGCCACACACCCTATCCTCATGAACACAACCCCTCGCCGGACCTCCCGGCTGCGCTGGATCCTGCTGGCACTGCTGGTGCTTGGACTGGCCCTGGGCATTGCGCGCGCGATCGGCAAGCGCGCCCAGCAGCAGAAAGTGGCCAACGAGGCCGCCACCCAGCTCCAGCAGGCACCGGTGTTCGAACTTGGCTCATCGGACGTGGTGCGGGTAAACAAGACATCCCTGTCAAGCACGGTCCCGGTCTCCGGCAGCCTGAAGGCACTTCAGACCGTGCAGATCAAGGCGCGGGTGGCCGGCGAACTGCAGGACTTCGTCAAGCGTGAGGGCGAAGCCGTGCGTGCCGGTGAGGTCATTGCCCGCATCGACAGCGCCGACGCGCAGGCCCGGGTCCGCCAGGCCGAGCAGCAGGCCCACGCGGCGCAGGCCCAGGTCGCGATTGCCCAGCGCACCCAGGACAACAACCAGGCTCTGGTGCGGCAGGGATTCATTTCAGCCACCGCGCTGGAGACCTCCAGCGCCAACCTCGCCGCCGCCCAGGCCAACCACCAGGCCGCGCTGGCCGCACTGGACATCGCCCGCAAGGCATTGGCCGACACGGTGCTGAAGGCGCCGCTCAGTGGACAGATCTCGGCGCGCCTTGCCCAGAACGGGGAGCGGCTGGGCGTCGATGCGCGGATTGCGGAAATGGTGGATCTGTCGGCCTTCGAGGTGGAAGTGGCCCTGTCGCCGGCAGCTGCGGCGCGGGTGACCGCCGGGCAGACCGCCCGCCTGCGCATCGAAGGACTGGACCGACCGGTCGAGGCCCGGGTGGCCCGGATCAACCCCAGCGTCCAGACCGGCAGCCGAAGCGTGTTGCTGTACCTGCAAGTGGCGGCACAGGACGGCATGCGGCAAGGCCTGTTCGCGCAGGGCGACATCCTCACGGGCCAGCAGGAGGTGGCAGCCATCCCACTGTCGGCGGTGCGCAATGACAAGCCCGTGCCCTACGTACAGGTGGTCCGTGATGGCAAGGTCGCTCACGTGGCGGTGCAGTTGCAGCGACAGGGCATGGCGGGTGACGAGCCCATGGTCGATGTGAGCGGCCAGACCGGTCTGGAGACCGGCACGCCCATCCTGCGGGCCACCGCCGGCCTGATCCGGGAAGGCACCGCGGTCAAGGCGGGAGACGCCGCCCCCAAGGCCAACGGCCAACCCTGAGCGAACGCCATGTGGTTCACTCGCGTCTCGTTGCGCAATCCCGTCTTTGCCACCATGGTGATGGTGGCATTCGTGGTCCTGGGGCTGTTCTCTTTCCAGCGACTGAAAGTCGACCAGTTTCCCAACATCGACTTTCCGGTGGTGGTGGTCACCACCACCTACCCCGGCGCCTCACCCGAAATCGTCGAGTCCGAAGTCACCAAGAAAGTGGAGGAATCGGTCAACACGATCGCCGGCATCAATGCGCTGACCTCGCGCAGCTACGAAGGGCAATCGGTCGTCATCATCGAGTTCCAGCTGCACATTGATGGCCGCAAGGCCGCCGAGGACGTGCGCGAGAAGATCGCCATCCTGCGGCCGAGCTTCCGGGATGAGGTGGATGAACCGCGCGTGCTGCGTTTCGATCCCGCCAGCCGGGCGATCTGGTCCGTCGCGGTCTTGCCGCAAGCTTCTGCCCAGGGTCAGGCACCCAGTGCCGTCGAACTGACCACCTGGGCCGAACAGACCCTCAAGAAGCGGCTGGAAAACGTCCGGGGGGTGGGGTCCGTGAGCCTGGTCGGCGGCACGCGGCGCGCCATCAACATCGATCTGGACCCTTCGGCCATGGAGGCCATGGGTATCACGACAGAGCAGGTGGTGGCTGCGGTGCGCAGTGAGAACCAGGACCTGCCGGTCGGAACCCTCAAGACAGACGAACGCGAGCGCGTGGTCCAGGTGCTCTCGCGCCAGCAGAACCCGCAGGACTTTGCCAGCGTGATTGTGGCTCGCCGCAATGGTCAGCCTGTCAGGCTGGGCCAGGTGGCGCGCATCAGCGACAGCACCCAGGAGGTCGAGAGCCTGGCACTCTACAACGGCGAACGAACGCTGCTGCTGCAGGTGCAGAAGGCCCAGGACGAAAATACGATTGCCGTGACCGATGGCCTGAAGGCGGCCATTGACCAGCTACAGGCGGAGGTCCCCGCCGGTGTCCGCCTGGAGCCGATTGCCGACGGATCACGCCCCATCCGGGTGTCGGTCAACAACGTCCGCCAGACCCTGATCGAAGGGGCCCTGCTGACGGTACTGATCGTTTTCCTGTTCCTCAACAGCTGGCGCTCCACCGTCATCACCGGCCTGACGCTGCCGATTGCCCTGATCGGCACGTTCTTCTTCATGAACCTGTTCGGGTTCACGATCAACATGATCACGCTGATGGCGTTGACGCTGTCGGTGGGGCTGCTGATCGACGACGCCATCGTGGTGCGCGAGAACATCGTGCGTCATGTGCAGATGGGCAAGAACCCGTTCAACGCGTCCATGGATGGCACGCAGGAGATCGGTCTGGCGGTGCTGGCGACCACCTTGTCCATCGTGGCGGTGTTCCTGCCCATCGGTTTCATGGGCGGCATCATCGGTAAGTTCTTCCACGAGTTCGGCATCACCATGGTGGCGGCGGTGCTGATCTCGATGTTCGTGAGCTTCACGCTCGATCCGATGCTGTCCTCGGTCTGGCACGATCCGGAGATTGAAAAGCACGGCAAGCACCTGCCGCCGGCGACCCTCTATGACCGCACCATCGGTCGCATCACCGCCTGGTTTGATCGTGTCCAGGACGATCTGGCCGAGCAGTACCAGGGCGCGCTGCGCTGGTCGCTGCGGCACAAGCTGGCCACCATGGCGCTGGCCGTCGTCACTTTCATCGCCAGCATCGGCCTGCTGCCCCTGCTGGGCAGCGAGTTCGTGCCCAAGGCGGACTTCTCCGAGACCTCGGTGAGCTTCCATACCCCCGTGGGCTCTTCGCTCGAGGCCACCGAGACCAAGGCGCGGCAGGTGGAGGCGATCCTGCGCGAGTTTCCGGAGGTGCGGTACACACTGACGACCATCAACACCGGCAATGCTCAGGGCAAGATGTACGCCAGCATCTATGTCCGCCTGGTCGATCGGAAGGACCGCCAGGTCAGCGCCGACGCCATGTCGGCCCGGTTGCGGGAGAGGCTGCGCACCGTGCCCGGGATCACAGTGACCCACGCCGGCCTGCTCGATCCGGTCGGCGGCAACAAGCAGCTGGAATTCTCGTTGCAGGGGGACGACCTGACCGAGCTGGCGCGGCTGAACGAGGAAGTGATGCAGAAGATCCGCCCGATCGTGGGCCTCGTCGATCTGGACTCCAGCCTCAAGCCCGACAAACCCACCGTGGATGTCAGCCTGCGGCGTGACCTGGCATCGGATGCCGGACTGAACACGGCCGCGGTGGCCAGCAGCCTGCGCACCCTGGTGGCGGGGCAGACGGTGGGCAACTGGCGGGCCCAGGACGGCGAGAGTTACGACGTGAACGTCCGGCTGGCGCCGGACCAGCGGGAGCGGACCGCCGACCTGGAGCAACTGCCGCTCACGATCGGCACCGGCAGCGATGGTCAGGGGCGCGTCGTCCGGCTGGGTCAGGTGGCGCAGATCACCGAGTCCACTGGTCCCAACCAGATCAACCGGCGCAACCTCAACCGTGAAGTGGCCATCAGCGCCAACGTGTATGGCCGTTCGCTGGGCGAGGTGTCTGCAGAGGTCCGTGCCGCGCTGGACACGGTTGCCTTCCCGCCCGGCTACCGATACGAGTTCGGCGGCTCGACCAAGAACATGCAGGAGAGCTTCGGCTACGCGGTGTCGGCGCTGGCCATGGCCATCATCTTCATCTACATGATCCTGGCCAGCCAGTTCCAGAGCTTCCTGCAACCGCTGGCGCTGATGACCTCGCTGCCCTTGACGCTCATCGGCGTGGTGCTGGCGCTGATGATGTTCGGGTCGAGCATGAGCATGTTCTCGGTCATCGGCATCGTGCTGCTGATGGGCCTGGTCACCAAGAACGCCATCCTGCTGGTGGACTTCGCCATCCGCGCCCGGGAGGGGTTTGATGACCAGCTTCCCCTGGACCGGGAAAACGCCCTGCTGCTGGCCGCCAAGGTTCGTCTGCGCCCGATTCTCATGACCACGCTGGCCATGGTGTTCGGCATGGTGCCGCTGGCGTTTGCGCTGACCGAGGGCTCTGAACAGCGAGCTCCGATGGGTCAGGCCGTGATCGGCGGCGTCATCACCTCCTCCATCCTGACCCTGGTGGTGGTCCCTGTCGTGTACTGCTACATGGATGATCTGGCCTCCTGGCTGCGTCGCCGCCTGGGCCCCCGCGACACCGTGGCCGACCCCATGCCTGCCAGGGGTGAGTCAGGGTCCCCCCGGTAAAATGGGGCAGGATCGGCTAATATACCCACCGGAGTATCAAAATGACCTCTCAGGACACCCTCGACCTGGCCCGCGCACGCTTCAACATGATCGAACAGCAGATCCGTCCATGGGAAGTGCTGGATCCCGTCGTGCTTGACTTGCTCGATCGACTGCCCCGCGAGCAGTTCGTGCCCGCCGGCCAGCAGGCGCTGGCCTATGTCGACATGGAACTGCCCCTGGCCTCGCCCGCCGTGGAAGGTGAATGCATGCTTGCTCCCCGGGTCGAGGCGCGCCTGCTGCAGGACCTGGCCATTCATCCGGACGACAAGGTGCTGGAGATCGGTGCAGGCAGCGGCTACATGGCCGCCCTGCTGGCCAGCCTGGCGTCCCGGGTGGTTTCGCTGGAGATCAATGAATCGCTGGCCCGCACGGCCCGTGAGAACCTGCAGCGCGCCGGCATCACCAACGCCGATGTGCGGGCGGCCGATGCGTGCGCCAACGGCTTCGCCGCTTGCGCGGCAGAAGCCCCCTGGAACGTGATCGTGCTCAGCGGGTCCGTGGCCGAAGTACCGCCGGCACTGCTGTCGTTGCTGGCACCGGGCGGCCGACTGGGCGCCATCGTGGGCGAGGAACCTGTGATGCGCGCCACGATCATTACCCGTGTGGGAGACACCTCGTTCCAGACGGCACAGCCCTGGGACACCGTGGCTCCTCGCCTGCACAACTTCCCGCAAGCATCCCGCTTCCGCTTCTGACCCACCTGCCACCATGATCTCCATCCGTCCCGCCCAGTTTCCGCAGTGGCTTCAGGCCCTGGCCGACGAGCAATCCGGTGTCAAACCAATGGTGCTGGACGTGCGCGAGCCCTGGGAATTCCAGATGGCCAGCGTCAAACCCGATGATGGCTTCGATCTGGTCCAGATGCCCATGCGCAGCATCCCGGCCCGTTACCTGGAACTGGACCGGAACCGCCCGATTGCCTGCCTGTGCCACCACGGTGCCCGCAGTGCACAGGTGGTTCACTTCCTGATGCAGCAAGGCTTTGAGCAGGTGGTCAACGTCCACGGCGGCATTCACGCCTGGTCGCAGGAGCGCGACCCGTCGGTCCCCGTTTACTGAGCAGCGTCTGCCTGGTCAGCCCTTATCCGTTCATCGAAGGATTTGCCATGAGTGCCCTGCGCGCCAACCGTCCTCTCTACCGTCAGTTCCACGTCCGCATGGCTGCTGTCGCAGCCGTGGCCGCCTGCATGGTTTTGCCCGCGCAGGCCCAGAGCCTGGTGGAAATCTACGAGGCGGCACGTGCCTACGACGCCACCTATCTGTCGGCCCGGTCGCAGTACGAAGCCAACCTCGCCCGTGCGGAGCAGGCGAAGGCCGGGCTGCTGCCCCAGGCGGGCGTGTCGGCGGGCGCCAACTGGAACGACCGCAACAGCTCGGTCAACGCACTGGACGGCTCCTTCAACAGCCAGAACGTCACCTTGTCTGCCAGCCAGCCGCTGTACCGGCCGGCCAACCGGGCGGCCAGCGAGCAAGGTGAACTGGCGCTCGAGGTGGCCAAGGCCCAGCTTCAGGCCGCCGAGCAGGAACTGATCGTGCGCACCACCCAAGCCTACTTCGATGTGCTGGCGGCGCAGGACACCATGACCTTCGTGCAGGCCCAGAAGGCCGCAGTGGCCGAGCAGCTCGCCGCAGCCAAGCGCAACTTCGAGGTGGGTACCTCCACAGTGACCGATTCGCGGGAAGCCCAGGCACGCTACGACCTGGTGCAAGCCCAGGAGATCGCCGCCGAGAATGACCTTCGTGTCAAGAAACTGGCACTCGACCAACTGGTGGGCCGCAGCGGCGTCAGCCCCAAGCCCCTGATGGTGCCGGTGGCCCTGCCCGCCTTGTCCCCCGCCGATCCGGAAGCCTGGGTGCGCGAAGCCGAACAGCGCCATCCAACCATCCAGCAAGCCGCCAAGGGGCTCGACATCGCCCGACTGGAGACCGCCAAGGCCGAAGCCGGCCACAAGCCCACGCTTGACCTGGTGGGTCAGTACCAGGTCGCACGCGCGCCATCGTCCTCGGCGAACATCCCGGGCTACGTCCGCAACAACACCGGTACCATCGGCCTGCAGTTCAACCTGCCGCTGTTTGCCGGCTACGCGATCCAGAACCGGGTGAAGGAAACCGTGGCCCTGGAAGAGAAGGCGCGCACCGATCTGGAAGCCGCACGCCGTGGCGTCACCCAGGCCACTCGCAGCGCTTACTTCGGCGTCCTGTCCGGCCAAGGGCAGGTCAAGGCGCTGGAGGCGGCCGAAGCCTCCAGCCAGAGCGCCCTGGAAGCGAACCAGTTGGGCTACCAGGTGGGGGTGCGCATCAACATCGATGTGCTCAACGCCCAGAGCCAGCTGTTCCAGACCAAGCGCGATCTGGCGCAAGCCCGCTACAACGTCCTGCTCGGCGGCCTGCGCCTGCGCCAGGCCAGCGGTCAGCTCGCTCCCGATGACCTGCGACCGATCGACGCGATGCTGGCCCGCTGAGCTGAGCTAAACTGCCCGACCGGACACCGGCAGGCCTGATCCGGCCGGTGTCGTCGACAAGAAAGCCTAGAGGTCTCATGCAATCGGTCAATGTGTTGTGCATCAAGTGGGGAAAGAAATACGGCCCCGAGTACGTCAACCGTCTGCACAACATGGTTCGCCGGCACCTGCACCGACCGTTCCGCTTTGTCTGCCTGACCGACGACGCCCAGGGAATCGATCCCGGCATCGAAGTCAAACCCATTCCTCCGATCGGTTTTGACGAGTTCGACCAGCGCAAGCCCTGGACCTTCGGTCATGGCTGGCTCAAGCTCACCAGCTTCGCCAACCCCCTGTACGACCTGGAGGGCCGGACGCTCTTCCTCGATCTGGACATCGTCATCGTCGACAGTCTGGACCCCTTCTTCGATCAACCCGGCGAATTCGTGGTGATCAAGGAATGGGACAAGAAAGACGGCACCGGCAACACCTCGGTGTACCTGTTCACCGTGGGCGCCCATGTCGACGCCCTCGACCACCTCAGGAGCGGCTACCCCAAGGTGGTCGAAGAGGTGCGCAACGAGCAGGAGTTCATCACGGGCTTCCTCGGTCGCCAGGGCAAGGTCAGTTACTGGCCGGAGGAATGGTGCCGCAGCTTCAAGCGACATTGCATGCGCCGGGGCATCATGGGCTGGTTCGCCCCACCGGTGATCCCGCCTGGCGCCCGCGTGATTGCCTTCCATGGCAAGCCCAACCCGCCGGATGCCATCGCAGGCATCAGCGGCAAGTGGTACCGGCGCGTCTTGCCCACGGCATGGGTCGCGGAACACTGGCGTTGAGCCCCACGCACCGACTGTACCGGCTCATCGCTCGCCTGCTGGTACCCGCGGTGCTCGGCTGGCTGTGGTGGCGAGGGCGGCGCGAACCTCTGTACGCCAAACGCCTGGCAGAGCGGCTGGGGATGATCGAGTGCCCACCGGAGGCCGCCGGCGGCATCCTGATACACGCGGCCTCCGCCGGCGAAGTGCAGGCCGCACGTCCGCTCATCGAGGCCTTGCGGCATCAGTGGCGTGATCACAGCCTGACCGTCAGCACGGTCACGCCCACCGGGATGCAGATGCTCAGGGACCACTGGGGTGCCGTGATCCGCCATGTGTACCTTCCGCTGGACACCGCCGGCGCCACCGCCCGATTCCTCGACCGGCTTCAGCCTAGGATGCTCATCCTCATTGAACGGGAGGTCTGGCCAGAACTGCTGTGGCAATGCCGGCGTCGATGCATTCCCGTGGTCATCGTCAATGCACGTCTGTCCGAGCGATCCGCCCGTAGCTACCGACGACTGGCCAGCCTGTTCCGCCCGGCATGGTCCCACCTGAGCTGGGTCGCCGCCGCCGAGCCGGAGAGCCAGGCCCGGTACATCGCCCTGGGTGTACCCGCAGAACGTTGCCACAGCACCGGCAACCTCAAGTTCGACATGCCGGCCCACGAGCCCCCCACCGTGCACTCACCGGCATTCAATGGCAGACTGGTGGTGGTGGCTGGCAGCACGCATCAGGACGAAGAAGACATCCTGCTGTCGTTCTGGCCCGACCTGGTTCGGCTGGATCCCCGGTTGCTGCTCGTGCTCGTGCCCCGACACCCACAGCGTTTCGACGATGTCGCCCGAAATCTGGGGCGCGCCGGGCTCGCCTTCGCGCGTCACAGCCGACGTGAGCAACCCACCCAGGACGTGCACATCTGGCTGGGCGACACCATGGGCCAGTTGATGCAGTGGTACCAGAGCGCGGACCTCTGCTTCATCGGCGGCAGTCTGGCCCATGTCGGCGGACACAATGCACTCGAAGCCATGGTGTTCGGCAAGCCGGTCCTATTCGGCCCTCATACCCACAACTTCGAACAGCTCTACCAGCTGATCGAAACCGCGGGTGCCGGGGTGCGCGTACGCTCTGCTGAGGAACTGCGGCAGCAGGTCGAGATGGCCTGCCACGACCTCGGGCCTTTCAGGAGCATGGGCCACCGCGCCGCCTCACTGGTCAGGCAGCACCAGGGGGCTACTGCACGCACACTCGCCATGCTCGCCCCCCTTTGGGCGCATCACGATCCCGCGGCCCTGACCCCGATCCGTACGGCGAGTCACCAGGGGCGGGTCGTCTGGTGGGACCCGGGTCTGTCCGACGAGGTAGCCTCCGCCGACTTTGACCTTGGCCCGCATCAGGGCGATGCCCGGCCCATGGCCACCGGCAGCGGCCGGGGGCAGGTTCACCTGACCGATTGCGGCTGTGTGTCCGTGGTGCTGCGGCACTATCGCCGGGGTGGTCTGATGGCCAGGATCAGCAAGGACCGCTTCATGGGGACGCGGGTAGCGTCGAGCCGGGCCATGCGCGAGTACCAGTTGCTCCGCCTGATGCGTTACTGGCGCCTGCCCGTACCCGCGCCCGTGGCGGCACGATTTGACCCGAAGGGACTTACCTACCGCGCCGACATCATGGTGGCCATGCTGCCTGGAACCCGCAACCTGGTCCAGCGCCTGGCAGTCAGCACGCTGCCCGACTCGGACTGGGAGGCTGTCGGCCGGGCCATACGACGCATGCACGACCATCAGGTCTTCCACTCGGACCTCAACGCACACAACCTGCTGCTTGACGACACCGGTCTGGCGTGGATTGTCGACTTCGACAAATGCGGGGTGCGTCCTGGCGATGACTGGAAATCGGCCAACCTTGAGCGACTGCTCAGATCCTTGCGCAAGGAAGCGCAGCGACAGGCCATCCGACATTGGTCGGAAGAGGCTCACTGGCCCACATTGATCCGGGCCTATCAGCTCCCGCCGGAACTGGGAGAGGGATCCGTGTAACCAGACTTGTCCGGTCGGATCCAGGACGCAGGTGACCAAAGGGACAACGCCAGCCAGAGGGCGGCCCAAGACAGATACACCTGGCGGAAGGCGTTGATGCCCAGGACATTGACGGAGAGCCCGTAACCCAGCACGAACACAGTGATCAGCATGCCGGCCAATGCCAGCTCCCGATGGTCATCGTCCTCTGACAGATACCGGGCGCCGAAGGTGGTCAGCACACCGACGAACAAGCAGACCAGCCCGGCCAAGCCGACAAAACCGGCTGACATCAGGGTTTCGACCAGCAGGTTGTCAAACGTTCCCAGGTTGGCCAGAACATCACTGATGTCGAACTGCCTCAGATGAGCACGCATCGCGCTGATGGCTTCACTCTGCGGCCAACCAAAGACAGGCCGTTCCCAGAACTGAGCCAGGCCAAACCGCCATATCTCCAGACGGATACTGACCGAACCTTCCGTGATACCGCCATTGCTCAGCCAGTGCACGGCGCCATCGAGCCCGCCGATCAGACGGTCCCAGACCAGTTCCCGGGGCGCGAACCAGAGCAAGGCGGGAAACAGGAGAACGATGGCCGTGAGATAGGCCAATCTGACGCGCAAGGGGCGGCGTGCGGTCACGCGCCAGGCCCAAACGAAAAAGATCAGGAAGATGGCGAACCACCCTCCCTTGGAGCCACTGAGGAACGATGCCACAAAGCCGGCCCCCACGCCGGCCAGACACACCGTCTGATAGACCCAGTGATCCTGGCGGCGATGGAAGTACAGATAGCCGCACAACGATGCACCGGACAGCAACAGAGCAATGTGACCGAAGGGGATGGCGTTTCCATGCGCCCCATGCGCACG
This sequence comes from Hydrogenophaga bisanensis, assembly GCF_042665135.1. Taxonomy (NCBI): domain Bacteria; kingdom Pseudomonadati; phylum Pseudomonadota; class Betaproteobacteria; order Burkholderiales; family Comamonadaceae; genus Hydrogenophaga; species Hydrogenophaga bisanensis. The sequence goes on along the minus strand of NZ_JBHTBX010000019.1, from coordinate 801 downwards.
GGCAATCCCTTCGTGGTAGACCTGAAACCACGCCATGAAACCCGCGAGCAGCGCACCGAACGCAAACCCCAACCAGACAGATCGCTGCGCGGGCAGCCACCGCCTCGCTCCCGCCAACATGAATGGCGCCAGGAAGAATGGAATCAGGGGTTCGTAATACTGGATCTTGTATCCATGCACAATCCCCACGAGCACGTAGGCCACCACGTAGCCTGCGATCCCCAGCACCAACCAGCGCACACCAGGCCGGGTCCATGCATCCTTCCAGCTCGGCAGCAAGCCGGCCCTCCAAGACAAACCCGCGACCGACAGCGCCAGCGCCAGGAAGGCGTATCCCCCGGGGACCACCAGAGTGGCCGCCAGAAGCAGCGCCACCATCAAATTCAACGATCTTTCAGCCATGAGCTGGAACGATTTCCCTGGAGATACTTCTGCCGAGTCGATGCATCAAACAGATCAAGCTGGGGATGCCACGGCATGTGGAGGCATCCAAAGTCACCGGCGACCCGGACCGCCTCGAAGAACACGCCATCGTAGAGCCGCTTGTCATACACCGCCATGGTGGTGTCGATGGGTGCGGCGTAGACCTCGAGCGACGGGTGGGACAGCCGCTTGTGCCAGAAACGCTGCTCCCACTCGCGCACACTGTACTGGCGCTGAAATGCAAAAGGCTTGGCGGAGTCAAGCACCAAGTGCAACACCGATTTATTGAGTTGAGGAATTGGGTTGATTGAGCTTGTCCAACATGGCCTGGTAGACGACGATCGGCGGGTAGAAGCCGTGGACGGCACGCGGGCGGTT
>NZ_JBHTBX010000018.1:0-56658 GCF_042665135.1 Hydrogenophaga bisanensis | reverse complement strand
GGCCGGCTCGAACCAACTCGACCATCTGCTGGCGGAACTCCGCCGGGTAGGGCGGTCGTACTTTGGACATTGGTGACTCCTTGAACACAAAGCATGATGTGTCCACGGAACCGGGTCAACTCCAGACTGGCTGGGCGAGGATAAGTCCGAAGACCCCGACCGCAAGCTCGGCACACAGAAGCGGCTCGCTGCCTACGGCCGAGCTGCCGGCCAAGTGCAGGGCGTGCTGGCCAATGTCGCCGCGACCGACTTCTTGCAAGCCATTGCGTTGTTGCACACCAAGGAAGTGCGCCAAGCGGCAATGGCTGACTCCACAAAGACGGAAAACGACTGGCCGGCGGTTCGTGCCACTCGGCAGTCTTTACTGGACCTACCGCTGGCGGCCTACAAAAAACACTGCGACGCAGTGCACTATGGCTTTGAACGCGCCGCCAGGTTTTTGCGCCAACAGCAAATTCACCGCATAAAAGACCTGCCGTACCAAACGCAGCTGGTGCCGCTCGCCGCAATTTTTGCCGAAATCGGCGACAAGGCTGACCACTCCACCAACAACGAAAAGATCGCTCGTTGGTACTGGTGCGGTGTGTTTGGCGAACTGTATGGCTCTGCCGTAGAGAGCCGCTTCGCCAAAGACATCGTTGAGGTCCCGGCCTGGTTAGATGGGGGGCCAACTCCATCAACTGTGATGGACGGCGTATTGCGCCCTGACCGCTTGCTCACCATGCGCACCCGCCTCTCAGCGGCATACAAGGGCTTGCAAGCACTGCTGCTGCGACAAGGGGCCATTGATTTCAGAAGTGGCCAGGCCTTCGACCAAACGGTGTTCTTCGACGAAGACGTCGATATCCATCACATCTTTCCGCAAGATTGGTGTGGCAAGCAAACCCCAAAGATCTCGCCAAGTCTTTACGACTCCGTCATCAACAAGACGCCGCTCGGCTACCGCACCAACCGCATCATTGGCGGCGTGGCACCCTCTATCTATCTGAGCAAACTGGAAGCTGGCAAGCTTGGCCCCAGGGGTCAAATCGTGGAGCCGCCCATAGCCAAAGACACGCTTTCTAGATATCTCCAAACGCACTGCATACCAGTGCCGGAGCTATACGCCGATGACTTTACCGGTTTCATGAAGGCACGCCAAAAGCTGCTTCTTGACTTGGTGGTCAGCGTCACCAAGAACGCCACTCCGGCAGGCACTATTGCCGACGATGAGGGCGAAGAACTTCCTCTGGCCATTGCCCACGACAGTGGTCTTGAACTTACTGAATCCGAATAATCAACCTGTTCAGCGTGACCGGGGCGCTCTACATCCGCCCCCCCGATTTGGTGGGCCTCATCAATGGCATGTCGATGCGCGTCATGTTCATCGTGGCCGTGTGGCTTGGGGGGATTTGCCGCCCAAGCTGAAGGCCGAGGAGCATGAATATTCGCGTGCATAGACCTGATCCGCCGCTGAAAGGCTATGCGCAGCAATCGGCTCAATTTACTTAGCGTAAGGCGAGAGCAGGCCTTGCTCGTCTCCAGTTAGGCTCCGAATTCCTCGAAGCCACGGCAGCACTGGTTCGAATGCACGCACAGCGGTCCCCGGCAGATGACCGAATGCTCTCCGGCAGGCAAAGCCGCGATAGCGAATGACGGCACCGGGTCGAAAACCGTCTTAGGCGGGTCAGGTACGACCGGCCGCTCTCAGCCTTGACCTGACATTCGGAACTTGAGTACCTCGAGATCAGGTTGCCGTCGCTGTTCGGCAGGCTCCTGCATCCCGGGGCCAAGGCGTTATCGCCCGGCTCAGGCAAAGTCCGCGTCTAGCACCACGCGGTAGCGCGCCTGGCCGTTTCGCAGATGGGCAATGGCGTCGTTGACCCGGGACATGGGGAAGTGCTCCACCTGAGGTGCGATGCCGTGGCGCACGCAGAAATCCATCATCTTCATCAGCGTCACTGGTGAAGCGGTTGGTGATGCAGACATGCTTCTTTGCCACGACAGCAGGCTGCCGGTGCGCAGCTTCATGGCTTCCGTCACCACCCCCACCAGGTGCATTCGTCCTTTGGGTGCCAGGGTGCCGATCAGCGCGTCCCATTCGAGGCTGGCACCGACCGTGACCATCAGAAAGCCCAGTTGGCCCGCGAAGGCTTTGAGTTCATTCTGGTCCACGCTGGAGATGGTGCGGTGCGCACCCAGGGCCAAAGCCTCTTCCCGTTTGGAGGCGCTGGAGGTGAACGCCGTGACCTCGCACCCCCAGGCCTTCGCGAACTTGACCGCCAGGTGGCCCAATCCGCCGATCCCCACGACACCCACGCGGTCGGTGGGCTTGATGTCATGAATCACGAAGGGCAGAAATGCAGTTCCACCGCCGCACATCAGCGGACCGGCGGATGCCGGGTCCAGACCCTCGGGCAGAGGCAATGCCCAGCTCCAGTGCGCGCGCACCTTGTCTGCAAAGCCACCATGGCGGCCGACGATGGTGGGCTGGCGTGTCGGGCACAGGTTCTGCTCGCCACCCAGGCAATACGCGCAATGCTGGCAACTGCTGCTGTGCCAACCCAGGCCGACGCGCTGTCCCAACGTGCGCCCTTTGACATGCGTTCCCGCCGCCACAATCGTGCCCACGACCTCGTGCCCCGGCACGACGGGATAGCTGACGGGAAACCACTCACTGTCGACCATGGCGAGGTCAGAGTGGCAGATGCCGCAGTGTTCCACGGCGATCTCGACCTCCTCCGGGCCCAGCGCACCGGGATCGAAGTCGAAACGTTGCAGCTCAGCCCCTTTGCCGGGCGCCGCCCAACCGCGAAACATGGTCATCACGCTCTCCTGAATCTGTCCGTTCACCTGAACGGCAGGCAAGCGTACCGTGATGGGAGGTGACCAAGGGTGGTCCTTGTAACCCGCGCGACTGGGCGGCGTGTGGCCCTTGGTTCACCAATGGCTTCAGGCGCTTGCGACCAGCGCATCCCGCACGCGCATCAGCAGTCCGATGTCGGGTCCGGCCGTCGTGCAATGCGCTCAATGGACGTGACCGCGGTGATCTCCGTTGCGCAGTTCGTGGCGGGCCTGCCGCAGCACCTGCCAGCCGCCTTGCAGCGCCAAACCCGCCATCAGGGACGCCACCAGCAGGTCCGGCCAGGACGCGCCGGTGCCAAAAACCCCCAGGGCGGCCAGAAACACCGCCAGGTTGCCGATGGCGTCGTTGCGCGAGCACAGCCAGACGCTGCGCATGTTGGCGTCGCCCTCGCGGAAGGCATACAGCATCCAGGCCACCGAGACATTGGCCAGCAGGGCGATCAGGGCCACGACGCCCATGGTCGGCGCGTCCGGCACTTCGCCGTGCCAGAGCGACCACAGGGCGCTGCCCAGCACGTAAAGACCGAATCCCATCATGCTGAAGGCCTTGAGGATGGCGGCCCGGGCGCGCCAGGCCAGGGCCGAGGCCAGCACGGCCAGCGATACGCCGTAGTTCAGCGCGTCGCCGGCAAAGTCGATGGCATCGGCCAGCAGCGACAGCGATCCGGCCGACAGGCCGGCGCCGATCTCGATCAGGAACATGGTGGCGTTGACCCACAGGGCCACCCACAGCACGCGTCGGTAGCGCCCCAGGTCGGCCACCTGGCCGGGAGCGGGGCATTCGTGTTCACAACAGTTGGCAGACATGGCAACTCCTTGACAATGCCTCTATTGAAAACCCTGTAGTGACTCCAGAGTCAAGTCATTGATGAGGTGAGGCTGATGCGCATCAAGGAACTGTCACAGGCCACCGGTGTGGACGCCGAGACGATCCGGTACTACGAAAAAGAAGGCCTGCTTCCGGCGCCGGCTCGCCAGGAGAACGGCTACCGCGATTACAGCGACCGCCATCTGGAGCGGCTTTCCTTCATCCGGCATTGCCGGGCGCTGGAAATGCCACTGGCCGATGTGCGGCGACTGCTGGGCGCCCTGGATGCACCGGGAGAGCCTCACCCCGATGTGGACCGTCTGGTGCAGGCGCAGATCGATCGGGTGCGGGCCAGGCTCGAGAGCATGCGCGCGCTCGAGAAGCAATTGCTGCTGCTCAAGGCCAGTTGCGGGCGTTGCGATGAAGAGGGTGCCGATTGCGGCATCCTCAAGGAACTGGTGGCCGCTGCCCATGGAGAGGCTTGTGCCTGCCATGGAAATGCTGCGCAAGTGACAGCGACATAACTCAATGCATACGTTTGCATAATTCACGTTTTCCCTGTCGTCCGTTACCTGCAACAGAACATTGGTTACGTACTGGTTACGATGCCGATTTGAGGGTTTTCACCGAAATGCAATCGTTTGCATGATTGGTTCAATTCGAGGGCTTTTCCAGCGAAGGAAAAGAGCCAACCATCCCAAGACCCTCGGAGACGCTTCATGCAGACCATCCTCAAGAGCGCGGCGCTGGCCGCCACCCTGGCCGCTTCGGCCGCCCACGCCCAGGTGGCGTTCGACGCCAACCTGGAACTGGACACCACCTACACCAACGAGGTGAAGAACGCCACCAACGCCCGCGACAGCGATCTGGCGCTCGGTGGCCGTATCGAGGTCAACGCCGGTGCCAAGGCCACCAACGGCGACGCCTTCGTGGCGGCACGCGCCAGCCTGCTGCTGAAAAAGGATGGCGACACCGGTGTCGATGACATGTGGGTGCAGTTCGGCAACAAGACGCTCGATGCCAAGCTCGGCCGCTTCGAGGCCGTGGATCTGTTTCCCCCCGGCAAGGATGTGCTGATCGAAGAGGCCGGCTACTCGGCCTACAAGGGCAACGCGCTGCGCGGCCGGTTCAGCAAGGACACCTTCCATGCAGCATTGGGCGTCAACGCGGGCACCGGTTTGCGCTTCGAGCTGGGCCTGGTGCAGACCAAAGAGCAGGGCGAGGCCAAGGGCGTGCGTCCGGTGCTGGTCTACTCCAACGGCCCGCTCACGCTCCGTGGCGGCTTTGAGTCGGTCAAGACCGTCGGCGGCGGTGAGTCCCAGACGGGTGTGGGTTTCTCGGTGGGCTACGCCCTGAACAAGGACACCACCCTCAACGTCAACCTGGCCAAGAAGGAAGACGACAAGGGCTTTGGCGTGAACATCGTGACCGGTCCGCTGGGTGTTGGTTTCATCCATGGCAAGGGCGCCACCGAGGCGCAGAAGGTCAACACGCTGTACGCCGGCTATTCCCTGCCGCTGATGGGCGTCAAGGGCGCCATGATCACGCCCGCGGTGAGCTACTCCAAGGGTGGCCCGGGCACGGATGACCAGGTCGGGGTGCGCGTGCGCATCAACTACGCTTTCTGAGGCGCACTGGACCTCGTACCGAGGTCCGCTCATTTTCTTCAAGGACAAGGTTTGTGGTCCGGTTCTCATGGGGGACCGGACCTTTTTTCATGCTGCAGTGCAATGGAATAATGAGCTCATGCCGCGCAAAGCCACCTCACCACCATCGGGCGCCACCACCGACGCTGCAGACCAGGCACGGCCCAGGGGGCCAGAGTCCGGGTCTGCGCGTCAACGTGTCCAGATGGCCGACATTGCGCGCATGGCGGGGGTATCCGCGTCCACCGTGTCACGCGCGCTCAGTGGAAGTCCGCTGATTCCCGAAGCCACGCGGCAGCGCATCACCGAACTGGCGCGCTCGCTGAACTACCAGATCAACGTCGGTGCCGCCAACCTTCGCAAGCGCGACACCCGCACAGTGGGCGTGGTGTTGCTGGGTGAATCCCTGCAGGCCATCTCCGACCCCTTCATCCTCAGTATCCTGGGTGCGGTGGGGGATCGCCTCGATGAACTGGACATGAGCCTGCTGCTGTCGCGGCTCAAGCACGGGCAGCCGCAGCAACTGGCCCAGCGCTATGACAGCGGCCAGGTGTTGGGGCTCATCGTCATTGGCCAGACGGGCTGGCACGACGAGCTCAATCGCCTGGCGGCGCGGGGCGTGCCGATGGCCGTCTGGGGCGCCTGCCTGTCCGACGCGCTGTACCCCGTGGTGGGCGGGGACAACGAGCAGGGCGGGTATCTGGCAGCCAGTCACCTGATCCGGCGGGGTTGCCAGCGCATCGCTTTTTTCGGCGACCGCGAACACCCGGAGGTGGCGTTGCGCCACCAGGGCTATCAGAGGGCGCTGGCGGAGGCGGGACTGACGGCCGATGCCGCCCTGTACCTGCCTTACCGATTCGGTGACGAGGGCATTCGCGCCACCGTGGATGCGTGGCTGGATGGACAGCCCGAATTCGACGCGGTCTTCGCCGCCAGCGACGTGGCCGCCATGGCGACGACGGCCGCCTTGGGTGACCGCGAATTGCGGGTACCTCAGCAGGTCAAGGTCGTGGGCTATGACGACATTGCGTTGGCCGGGCACCTCCGTCCTTCGCTCAGTTCGGTCCGACAACCCGCCCGCGAGGCTGGCCGGGCGCTGGTGGACCTGCTGATGGAAGCGGCAGACGGCTCAAAACACCGTACCGTCATGCTGCCAGCGGTGCTGGTCGAGCGGGAAAGCAGCCGCTGACCTCCGTGCCCTGGGGTCACTCAGGGCTGCTCGTACAGTTCGATCGGCAGCCCGTCCGGATCGGCCAGAAACGTGAACCGGCGACCGGTGTATTCGTCCACCCGAACCGGCTCCACGGGGATGCCACGATCTTCCAGCCATGCCTTGCAGGCGGCAACGTTGTCCACCGAAAAGGCCAGATGGCGCAGTCCCCGGGCCTCCGGCCGAGTGGGTCGTGGCGGCGGTGATGGGAAGGAAAACAGTTCGATCTGCTCGCCGGACGGCAGGGCCAGATCCAGTTTCCAGGACTGCCGCTCGGCCCGGTAGTGCTCGGCCACGATGCGCAGCCCGAGCACATCGACGTAGAAGGCCTTGGACACCGCATAGTCCGAGCAGATGATGGCCACGTGGTGGATGCGCTTCAGTTGCATGGTGGTCTGGGCAGCAAGAACAGATGGTCACAATTGTGGCGTTTTCTGCCGGAAATACCCTCCTATGATGCGCCGGTTACAGCCACATTTCGTTGGAGAGAAACCATGTCCCAGGCCGCTGTCCGCTCACTGCTGCTGTCTTCCCTGACCTTTGCCTGCCTGACCGCCGTGCAGGCCCAAAGTCTGTCGCCCAGCCTTCCCGACGCGCCAAAGCCGCCAAAGCCCTCCCTGCCGACATCACCGGCGGCGCCCAAGGTGGTCAAGGCGCCCAAGCAACCGGATACCGCGCTGCCGGCAACCACCCGGGTGACACCGGCCCAGCCCGCCAGCCTCAGCACGGAACTGGCCAAGGCGGGCCTGGCACAACAGGGCAACCTCTCGCCCACGGCTGACCAGGTGGCCGCTGCCTCGGCCAACGTGCAGTCCATGCGGGCCAGCGGCATGGGCTGGGGTGCCATCGCGAACTCCCTGGGGGTGCGACTGGGTGATGTGGTCAGCGGGTTGAACCGGTCCCCCAGGGCCACGCAGGTGCAGGAGGCCAAGGCTCAGCGCCTGTCAGCGCCCGGCCCGGTGTCCGGGGAACTGGATGCGGCCTCGACGTCGCCAGGCAAAGGGCTGGGCCTGACCCGCCGCGATGGCAGCGATGTGGGCAGCATGGGCCAGGGCGGCCAATCGGCTGGCAAAGGTAATGGCAACGGCAATGGCGCCTCGTCGGCGGGCGGCCGTCAGGGGGGCGCCAGTGCCGGTGGCGGAAATGGCGCGTCCAGCGGCGGTGGAAAAGGCAACGGGGGTGGAAACGCCGGAGGCCGAGGGGGTGCCGGCGGGGGCAACGGCAACAACGGTGGTGGCAAAGGAGGTGGTAACGGCGGCGGCAATGGGGGCGGCAAACGCTGATAGCCCCCCAGGAGGATCCGCCGTCGCGCCCTCAGCCCCGGATGGGGCCTGGCGTCACGAGCTGGTCCACCGCTTCGCGCAAGGCGACCGGCACCTTGGGTGACCAGCGTCCTCGCGCATCGGTGCCATAGTGGTGGCCAGCCGGCAACAGGTGCAGGCGCACACCGATCATTTCCAGGCGGGCGCGGCTTTCGATCTCGTCGTGGTTGGAATGCATGGCCCGGCCGTCGACGATGGTGACAGCACCTTTGCCGATCACCTCGATGCTCTGGCCGCGTTCGATCACCAGGGCCGTGTCCTCATCCACGCCCACCCCCAGCATCTGCGGGCGCTGGGCCATGACGGACAGCAGGCGACCCAGCCGGCCGCGCTCTGAAAAATGCTGGTCGATGATCGCTCCCGCGACGAACCCCAGGCCGATGTCCAGCTCGGCGGCCTCCTTTTCCGGCAACCGGGTGGCTTCACCCTGCACCAGCATGTGTCTAGACAGGGCGGCGGCGCCCGCGCTGGTCCCGCCGACGCAACAGCCCCGCAGGTGAAAGGCCACGTGCAGGGCACGGAAGGCATCGCTTTCCCAGATGAGATTCATCAAACGCCGCTGGTCGCCGCCGGAAATGAAGATGCCGTCGGCCTCCAGGATGCGGTCGGTCACGGCCGCGCTGTTGGCCGCGTCCCGGTCCGGAATTTCGATGGGGGCGCAATCCGTGACACCCAGGTCGGCAAACACCGCTCGGTAGGTTTCCCAGGAAGCCTGCGGTTCGCTGCTGGCGGCACTGAGCACCCGGATGCGGGCGGCAGGCCCGCCGCACAGTTCCACGAAGCGCCGCAGGATCACGCGGTCACGCAGCTTGTCTTCCGCGCCTCCGATGATCACCAGGCGGCCGATGCGGCGCTGACGTGCAAACAGGGGGGAGGAAGCAAGCATGGTGAGGGAACTCGTGAGCAGGACGCGGCGATCGATCATGGCGCGCGGATTGTAGTGACTCTGTCACGGTCGGGACGAAAACGCAGGGGTCTGAAGCATCCCGGCACGGGTATGCTCGGCACATCGCACCGTCCTGGCCTGCCATGGAATCCCCCTTCTTCACTCGACGCGAGATCCGCTGGACCACCTTCCTGTGGCCCCTGCTGACGCTGGCGCTGGGGTGGTCGCTGACCTGGTACCTGGTGGATCGCCAGATGGACCGCAATGCCCAGGTGATCCAGCAGCGGCTGACCGATGCACTGCAGCGCTACGTCAACGAGCTGGAAGATCAGCTCAGCCACTACCGGGTGGGACTTCGGGGCGCAAGGGGCTTCATCGAGGCGCAGGATTCCAGCTGGGTCGGACAGCAGGCCTTTCGCCGCTACGTGCTGTCGCAGGACCTGGCGGTCACCCTGGATGGGTCCCATGGTTTCGGCTTCATCCGCCGTGTCCCGCCCACCGAGGTCGGTGACTTTGTCCGCCTCGCGCAAGTTGATGGCAATCCGGCTTTCAAGCTTCATGAACGGGCCCCGAACCCCGGTGAGCGTCGGGTGGTGCAGCTGTTCGAACCCCGCGAGTTTCATCCGGAAGAGATTGGGCTGGATGTGGCCACCGTGCCCGAGCGGCGCCAGGCGCTGCAGCTGTCCCTGGAGTCGGGACAGGAGGTGATCACCCCCCCCTTGGCGCTGCTGCACCCCGATGGGCGAACCATCCGATCGTTTGGCGTGTTTCTGCCGGTGTTCGCTCCCAACGCGTTGCGCGGCACTCGCAGCGAGAGAGAGGACGCCACCATCGGCTGGGTCTACGCCATGCTGATGCTCGATGATGTGCTCAGGAGCATTCCCTTGCCCGAGGGCGTCTGGCTGAGGGTGGATGACCGCTCGCCCAGCGGGCTGTCGACCGTGTTTTTTTCCAGCCAGACCAGGGCGAAGGGGATTGCCTGGCAATCCCATCGGGTCTCGCGCGAGGTTCAGGTCTATTCACGGACCTGGACCCTGACGGTCGATGCCGGACCTCAGTTCATCGCTGCTCAGGACCTGAGGGAACCTGCGTGGGTGGCTCTGCAGGCCGGGCTCAGTGCCCTGATCCTGGCGCTCATGCACCTGGGTGCGATCCTGTTGCTTCGCCGGCAGCAGGAGCGACTGGCCTCTCAGGCCCTGCTGGCCACCATCACACGCACCACCACCCAGGCCGTGGTGGGTGAGGATGACCAGGGCAAGGTGATCATCTGGAACGAGGCGGCAGAGCGGCTGTTCGGAGCACCGGCGAGCCGCGCCATCGGGCGGACCTTCGACGATGTGCTGGCTGACCATCACATGGTGCTGCAGGAGCCCGAAGGCGACCGGCTGGTGCGCAGCAAGTCTCTGGCAGATCCCGCCGTCGAGGCGCAGCTGCTGATGCAGGGCGTGATTGCGCATCATCTGGCCATCGCACGCAGCCCGATCGTCAATCAGCGCGGCGCCAGCGTCGGCCGCGCCATGCTGTTCCTGGACATCACGCAGCGCAAGCAGTTGGCCGAACAGGTGGAGGCCGCCAACCGCGACCTGGAGGCCAAGGTGGCCGAGCGTACCTGGCAGCTGACCGAGGCGCACGATGCCCTGAGCGACCAGCAGCGCCGCATGAGCAACATCATCCAGGGCACCCGGACGGGCACCTGGGAATGGCAGGTGGCCACCGGTGAGCTGATTGTCAACGACCGCTGGCTGGAGTTGATGGGGTACACACGCCAGGACATGGCCTCGGTCGACATCCACTTCTGGTGGGACCATGTGCATCCCGACGATGCCCAGCGGGTCGATGACCTGCTGCAGAGCCACTTTGCCGGGGTTCATCCGTTCTACGAGACCGAGCTTCGCCTGCGGCACAGGGACGGTCACTGGGTCTGGGTGCGCGATGCGGGCCAGGTGCACACCTGGGGTTCGGACGGCAAGCCCGAGTGGATGTTTGGCTCATCGGTGGACATCAGTGCGCAGAAGCAGGCCCAGATCGAGCTGGAGAACACCTCTCGTTTCCTGGCGCGCACCGGACGTGCCGCCGGGGTAGCGGGCTGGGCCATCCTGTTCAAGGAGAACCGGTTTGTCTGGACCAAGGAAATGTCCGAGCTGACCGAGGTGCCCGAGGGGTTCGTGGTGGACAACGATGTCTCCCGGCACTTTCTGTCGGTGGAAGACCATCGGCGCTACCAGGAAGCGGTCGAGCGGCTCATCGCCCAGGGCCAGGGCAGCTTCGAGCTGGAGTTCCAGATGATCACCGCCAAGGGGCGCCCCCTGTGGGTCCGTGTGGTCGCCGAGATCTTTCGCGATGGCGACGATCAACGCGGATCGCCCGCGGGTGTCATCGGTGCGGTGCAGGACATCACCGAGCGGCACCGCTATGAAGAGCAGCTGCAACAGGCCAAGGAAGAGGCCGAGCGCGCCAACGAAGGCAAGAGCCAGTTCCTGGCCAACATGAGCCATGAGATCCGCACGCCCCTCAACGCGCTGCTGGGCATCACGGACCTGATGCTGGCCAGCGAGTTGACGGCGGAGCAGCGACAGCTGATGGCCAAGTCCAAAACCGCCGGGCGTTCGCTGATGGCCATCGTGAACAACGTGCTGGATCTGGCCAAGATCGAGTCGGGGCAGACCCACCTGGTGGTGGGGGTGGTAGATGTGCAGTCCTTGCTGGAGGAAATCCGGACGCTGTATGCCCCCCAGGCACAGGCCAAGGGTCTGGCGCTGGTGGCCGACAAAACGGCCGAGGTGCCGCGCTACATCAAGGGCGATCGCGATCGCTTGCGCGAGGTGCTGGTGAACCTGGTGGGCAACGCCATCAAGTTCACGCACGCCGGGAAAGTCGAGCTTCAGGCGAGGCTGGTGACCGGCCCGGAGGGCACGGATCGCCTGCAATGGCACGTGACGGATACCGGCATCGGGCTGACGCCCGAGCAGATGTCCCGGCTGTTCCAGCCCTTTGTGCAGGCAGACGCCAGCACCACGCGCCGATATGGTGGTACCGGGCTGGGGCTGGCCATCGTCAAACGCCTGAGCGAACTCATGGGTGGCGGACCTGGGGTGGCCAGTACACCGGGTCAGGGCAGCGATTTCTGGGTGGACCTGCCGCTTCAGTTGCCGGAGCCGGAAGACATCGAACGCCTGGAGGCGGGGCGCCATGCCTTGCGCGTGCTGGTGGTGTCCCGCACACCGGAGCTGCGACAGCGTTGTGGCGACATCCTGCAGCAGTTCGGGTGGCGCACTGAGGCATGCGATCAGGGAAGCACCGCGCTTCAGCGTCTGGATGATCTGGTCCGTGAGGGCATCGGGGTGCCCGATGTGCTGGTGGTCGATCAGGTCAGTGACATGGCGCGCGAGGCGCTGCTGCCGGCTCTGCGCCGTCTGCTGCAGGGGACCCAGACCGTGATCCTGCTCACGTCCGAGGGGGCGGCCAACCCCCAACCCTCCGACCTTCCGAATGAAGGCGCCTTCCGGCTTCCTCTGGATCCCTCCGAGGTCTTCAATGCGGTGACCGACGTGCTGGCACGATCCGGTCACGCCAAGCGCACGGAACTGGAGGATTCGCTGCAATTCGGTGCCGGCCTGCGCTGGCTTGATGGCGTGCGCATCCTGCTGGTCGAGGACAACGAGATCAACATGGAGATTGCCCGTCGCCTCTTGGCCGAGCAGGGCGCCCAGGTGCACGGCTGCGTGCATGGCCGCGAGGCGGTCGACTGGCTCCAGGATCCCGCCCATGAGGTGGACCTGGTGCTGATGGATGTGCAGATGCCGGTGATGGATGGCCTGGAGGCCACCCGGCTGATCCGCACCGATGCACGGTGGCAGAAGCTGCCCATCCTGGCGCTGACGGCGGGTGCGCTGGAGGTGGAGCGCCGACGTGCCCTGGATGCCGGCATGTTCGATTTCCTGACCAAGCCGCTGGAGGCCGAACAGCTGATTCGCGCCATCCGGCACTGGGTGGCCGAGTACCGGGGAGAGCTGCCCGCCGTCCGGTCACAGACCGAGGTGCCTGCGGCCGCTGCCAAGGATTGGCCCGAGTTGCCCGGCATTGACGTGGTGGCGGCCAAGGCGCGCATGGGCAGTGACCTGGCCTTGCTGCACCGGATGCTGCACGTGATGCTGGCGGATCAGCCGCCCCACGAGCAGTGGCGGGATCCGGGCACGACCGATGAGCGCCAGCGGCTGGCGGCGCGTCTGCACAAGCTCAAGGGATCGTCAGGCATGCTGGGCGCGGTGAGCCTGTTTGAGGCCGCACGCCGGGCCGAACAGTCGGTCAGGGCCGGTGCGGCAGACATCGAGGAGGCCCTTGAAGCCACCTGGAATTTGCTGGAGCCCTTGCGAGCGTCCGCCAGGCAGCTGGACCAGTTGTTCAGCGCCGAAGATGCGGCCGGTGGCGAGGTGGCCGAGGTCTCGGCGGCGGATCGCCAGCGGCTGGTGGACCTGCTGCAGGCGCAGGACTTTTCAGCGCTGGCGTTGTACGCGGACCTGAGAAAAGGCCTGCGCCGGGCCATGTCGGGGCAGGCTTTTGAGCAACTCGATGTGGCGATGCAGTCGCTGCGGTTTCGCGAGGCTCAGGAACTGCTCAAGCCGGGCGCCTGAGCGGTCTCACCTGCCGTAACCGATGGACTGAGCGATCTTCCCGCACAACTGCTCGATGCCACCCAGGTGGTGCAGCACGGAGGAGTCCGCCAGCTGGGGGTTTTGTCGCAGGTGCGTGACATCGGTGCGCACGCGCTCGATGAAGCCGGTCAGCTCCGCCAGCAAGGCATCGTTTCGACCAGGGGCCAGTGCTTCGGCGGTGCTGGCCTTGCGCATTTCCTCGTCCAGGCTGTCCACCAGATCCATGTCGAACCCGTTGGCCACGGGCTGCAACGGCGAGGGGACCGGGGCCACCGGTTTGCTCAGCGCCTTGCCGACCAGGCTGCGCAGTTCGTTTTCATCGATCGGCTTGGACAGGAAACCATCCGCACCGGCGTGCTCGGCCCCCTCGGAGACGACCGCCGCAGAATGGGCTGAAATCATGAGCAGCGTGATGCCATAGAGTTCGCGGTCGTTGCGAAAGCGCTTGACGATTTCGAAGCCGGTGATGTCCGGCTGGTCAGCGTCGATCAGGGCCACCCGCGGGCGGTGCCTTGCCGCCACCTCCAGTCCGTCCAGGCCATTGGTGGCGAACACGACCCTCCCCAGCGGCGTCAGTGCCTTGGCCAGCAACTGCACGATGATCGGATCGTCATCAATGATGAGGATCGTGGCAGCGGTGTTGGCGGGGTCTTGCGCCGGTGTCGGATCGGTCATGGATTCACCTGTCTGAAGGACAGTCAAAAGATAACATGCCTGACAAGGGCCGTGAGCGCGCCGTTGGCGTTGATGCGACATTCCCCACAGGGAGAGGGGTGTGGAGGACTCATGTCTTCAGCCGAAGGGCAGCGAGATGTCGACCACGGCGCCTTGCCCCTCGCCTGGTCGGATGCCGATGGAGCCATGGTGCATCTGAACGATTTGCCGGCACACGGCCAACCCCAGACCGGAACCGTTGAACTGCCGTCGGGTGGTCAGGCGGGCAAAGGGTTTGAAGAGACGGTCCGCGTAGGCGGGATCGATGCCGATGCCGTTGTCGGCAATCCGGATGATGGCGGTGCCTTTGGACAATTGCGCGTCGATTTCGATGACCGGGGTCCGGTCGGCGGGAACGAACTTCAGGGCGTTGTCGAGCAGGTGGGTCAGCAGGGTTTCCAGCAGGGCTGCATCGCCCATGACCACCGGGAGCGTCCGTGAGCTGATCAATGCCCCCCGGGTCGCCACCACAGGTCCGAGCTTCTGTCGGGCGGCCATCAGGCAACTGTCCAGATCCACGGGTGTCATGGCGATCGAGGTTTGCTGGGCCAAGGACGCGAACTGCACGACATCATCGAGGAGCACACGCATGCGCTGGGCGCCGTGGCCAATGCGCTGCAGATGCGCCTGAGCGGTGGCGGGCAGGTGGGCCTGGTGGTCTTCCTGAAGGAGTCCCGCGAACTGGCTGACCGTGTTGACGGGTTCGCGCAGGTCGTGCGAGGCCATGTGGATGAATTGCTGCAAGCCCTGGTTGGCCTTCTCCAGTGAACGCGCGGAGCGTTCCAGGTGTGCCTGCGTGCGGCTGGCGGCGGCTCTGGCGGCCGCCAGCACCTGGGCGGGGACCAGTGCTGCGGCCAGTGCCAGGTAGACAAACATCTGTTGCCATTCCCAGGTGGTGGGTGGTGGCACGAAGGCGCCCACCGCCAGCATCAGCCCCAGGGTCAGGGACACGGCCAGTGTGATGACCGCGGTACCCAGCATCGGCAGTGTCATGGCGGAAACCATGAGCGGCAGAACGGTGTAGACGAAGGGGTAGGGCAGGTAAGCATGCACCAGCAGGGTCATGCCCACCGCCGTTGTCAGCAAGCCCCAGAAGAGAGGGGTGGTGCTCAACGCTCTCAGCGGGCCGACCCCCTCCCGGTGGACCATCACACTCAGCGGCAGGGCCGATGCGCCGCCGACCACGGCACTGGCCATCCAGGGCAGTACGGTGGCATACAGGGACTGTTCCAGACCGTCAGCGAGCAGCAGTGAGCCCAGCAATGCGCTGGCCGCAGGTGCCACCACGCATCCCAGAACCACCAGTGATAACAGGTTGGCAGGGTTTTCCAGGCTTTGGCGATCCAGGCCCGCGCGCCGGATCAAGGCGGCCGCCAGCACAACTTCCAGCAGATTGGGTGGTACGAACCTCAGGGCTGTCACCCAGGGGTCGCCCCAGGCCAGGTTGGCCAGGGCATTGGCGATGCCGACCGCTGCGAGCAGCCAGGGCCACTGCGGCGCCGGGCGGTGCATCAGAAACGCGATGGCAATGGCGTTCGCGTACCACAGTGTGGCGATGCTGCCAGCGGTCCGCGTCAGGCTCAGTGACACCAGTGCCGCCAGACCATACAGCAAGGCCAGCAACAGAGATGCCTGACCGATCGAGAGCGACTTGTGTGGGGTCATGGCCTGGTGATGTCGTCCTCAGTCGGGGGCCGGTCTGGGCTGCCACGCTGGCGCCAGCGCCAGGCGGTGACTGTCGCGCCGACGACCATCAGGGTCATCCCGCTCCAGAGCAGCCAGCGGGGTTGGCGGTCAAAGGCGTCGAGGTCCAGATCGCCCATCCAGCGGTCGATGACGGCTTGCCGCGCGGCCGGTGCGATCGACTGGATGCCCTGGTCAATCCGGGGCATCAGCGCCGCATGGGGCTTGGCCAGTGCGAAACTCAGCGGGTAGTCGAATCCGACACGACCGGCAGGTTGCAGGTCCATGAAACCGTCGCGCCGGATGAGGAAGGCCACGCTCGCGGCATCGGCCACGGCTCCCGTGTAGCGTCCCTCGGACACGCCGCGCAAGGCGGCTGCGTCGTCTTCCACCGCCTGCCAGTGGATCTCGGGGTATCGCTGGCGCATGGGCGCCTCGACCCCGTAGCCCTTGCCGACGGCCACCGGCTTTCCCGCCAGCGCCTTCAGGCCTTTACGGGCTTCCGCAGCACTGACAGCTGCGCCCAGCACCAGGATGGCGGGCACTTCGATATAGGGCCGAGAGAACACCAGGAATTCGGCACGTTCGGGCGTGCTGCGCAGCGAGGTGATCAGGTCTGCGCGCTGGCTGCGCAGGTCTTCGAGCAGGGTGGCCAGCGGCTGGGGAGGCTGCGCCAGCGCGGTCAGTCCGGATTCGGCCAGCACCAGGGACAGCATGTCGATGGACAGGCCCTGGGGCTGGCCATCGGCGTCGGCAAAGACAAACGGGGCATAGTCCCGTTCGACGGCCAGCCGAAGTGGCTGGGGCTCGGCACGGGCGGGCAACAGCCCGGCAGACAGCAGCCCCGCGCCCAGCACGAGCAGCAGTCGACGCCGGGCAGTCGGGATGCGGAGTGTGGTAAGCATGGCGCAACCTGCAAATGGCGGGTCACCTCACTCTCATTGTAGGGGCCGTCAGCACGTTGTTGCGGACCCCAGAGGCGTTAAGCAGCGCGGATCGGTGTCGCTGGAGCCCGCTACCGTGACAGGGTTGGCAGTTTGCCGCTGGCGGATTGGCCGAGGCCATGCACAATGGTGTGTGCGTGGTACATCCCTGCCCGCTCAATACCAGGCCGAGTAACGATGCCGCCGATGCGAAATCCACGACCGACGTCGAACGAATGGAGCCGCCGCCGCCTGTGCCAGGCGATGTTTGCGGGCATGCTGGTTCCCACGCTGACCGCCTGCACCCAACTGGTGAGGTTGCCATTGACGGTGGGTTCCAATGCCTGGGTGGGCTATGACCCCCTGGCGCTGGCCCGCGACCAGCACCTGTTCGACAGCCAGCGGATCAAGGTCGTCGGCCTGTCGTCCAGCTCGGAAACCCTGCGCTACCTGCGCAACGGGCTGCTGGATGCCGGGGCACTGACGCTGGATGAGGCCCTGCGCCTGAATGACGAGGGCTTCGATGTGAGGGTGGTGGCCCTGCTGGATGCCTCGACGGGTGCCGACGTCGTCATGGGCGATCCGTCGGTCAGGCAACTGGCCGACCTCAAAGGCCGTGCGGTGGCCGTGGAGAGCACCACCGTGGGTGCCCTCATGCTGCGTCGCCTGCTCAAGGCGGGCGGAATGACGACGGCCGATGTGCAGGCGGTGCATCTGGAGGCCACCCAGCATCTCGACGCCTTGCGGGCGGGCCGCGTCATCGCGTCCGTGTCCTACGAGCCGATTGCCTCGGTGCTTCGGGAGGCGGGGTACGCCAAGCTGTTTGACAGCGCGGACATGCCCGGGGACATCGTCGATGTGCTGGTCGTCCGCAACCTGGTGTTGAAGGAGCGACCCGACGACGTCGCGGCCCTGGTGGCTGGCTGGAACCGGGGGGTGCAGGCCTTTCTGCAGGAACCCGAAGAGGTGGCCCGCATCATGGGTCCGGCCTCCGACCTGTCGGCGCAAGACTATCTGAAGGTGCTCAGGCAGTTGCACTTCATCGATCCCCAGGAGTCTTTGCGTGAGCTCAGTGGCAGTCTCCCCCGACTGGCCCAGTCTTCAGGACCCTTGAGCGCCACGCTGCTGGAGATGGGGCTGATCCGTCAGGCGCCGGACTGGGCAGGCCTGGTCGACACGGGGCCGGCCATGGCGGCCCTGGCCATGGGGGGGCAGTCATGAGCCGCTGGACGATTCGTCTGGCATCACGCCACTGGGTCATCTTGCTGGTGTCGGTGGTGGCGGCCACCATTCTGGCGTCCAGCTACCTGACACAGGTTCGTGTGCTGGAGGCTTCGTTGCTCGAGCAGGAGTCCCTGCGCCTGCGCGAGCGCCTGAGCCTGGAGCAGAACCAGCTCGATCTCTTGACGGCCGCCGACAACCGGCTGGCCTTGCGGCGTCAGGTCAGCGCGATGGCGCTGTACACCGGGTTGCGGCACGCCTTTCTGGTCGGGCCCGATGCGCAGGTGCTGGCCTCGCTGTCGCGGGCCGATGTCGGGCGCAGTCTTGAGCAAGCGCTCGATGCGCGGCCTGACCTGGTCGGTGATGCCCGGGAGTCGCTCCTCAAGGGCAAGACCAGCGTCATTGACGTCGCGGTTACCCGGGAAGCGGGCACGCTGCTGGTGGGGCAGGTGCCTATTCAGGATGGCAGCCGCCTGGCGGTGGTGGCCGATCTGGAGTATCCCCGGACCCAGCGCATGGTGGCGCTGGAGAATGAGCTGATCCGTGAGACGGTGGTCCTGGTCGTGGTCATGGTCATCCTGACGGCCTTTCTGCACCTGATCTGGTTCCGTCGCGCGCAGCGCCTGGTCAAGGTGCTGGATTCCATCGGCATGGGGCAGTTGCAGCTGCGGGCCGACATGAAGGGCGCCGACGAGCTGGCCTTCATCGGGCGAGCGGCCGACAAGATGGCCGAGCGTCTGCAGGAAGACCAGCAAAGCCTGCGGCAGATGCAAGAACTGATCAACCGGTCGCCCGCGGTGGTGATCGAGTGGGAGCCCGCGCCGGGTTGGCCCATTCTCAAGATCAGCGAGTCGGTGTCGCAGTGGGGCTATGCGCCGGCGGACCTGACCGAAACGCGCCTGCCGTACCTGCAGCTGATCCATCCGGACGACCTGACGCGGATCGAGTCGGAGGTGGGCGAGAAGGCCAACTCGCGCGAGGATGTGTTCGTGCAGGAGTACCGCATCCGTTGTGCCGATGGCCGGTGGGCTTGGCTGGAGGACCGGACGCGCTTCGATCGGGACGAACGAGGGCACCTGCTTCGCATCACGGGCGTGCTGATGGACATCACTGATCGCCGGGAAGCCCAGCGCGCGCAGCGCGAGCAGGCCGACCAGATGCGGCGCTTCTTCGAATTGCCCTTCATCGGCATGGCGATCTCCGACCCCGTCACCAAGACCTGGGTTCAGGTCAACGACCGGTTGTGCCAGATTCTGGGCTACCGGCGCGACGAGCTGGTGGGTGCCAGCTGGGCCGAAATGACGCACCCGGACGACCTGGTGTCCAACGTCGCGCTGTTCGACGAGGTGGTCCGGGGGCAGCGGGATGGCTACCAGTTGGCCAAGCGCTTCGTGCGCAAGGACGGATCGGTCGTGGACGTGGAGATGGATGTGCGGGCCGTGCGCGAAGCCGATGGGTCCCTGCGCCACCTGTTCACCACGGTGGAGGACGTCACCGAGCGCAAGCGCGCGCAGCAGCTGGTCGCCCAAAGCGAGCATCGTCTGCGTGAAGCGCAGCGCATTGCCCGCATGGGCCACTGGGAGATTGAGGTGGCCACGGGTGCCACCCACTGGTCGGACGAGACCTACCGAATTCACGGGTTTGACCCTGCGGACCCCGCACCGGCGTTTGACCGTGCCATGTTGCTGGTGCATCCCCAGGACAAAGATCGTCTGGTGCAGGCCTTCGATCGGCTCACTGCGCATCAGCAGGCGTTTGAGTCGGACTACCGCATCGTGTTGCCTGACGGGCAGCCAAGGCACCTGCATGTCAAGGCCGAGCCGGTGGTGGAGTTCGGACAGGTCCGGCGTCTGGTGGGCACCGTGCAGGATGTGACCGACCTGGTGGAGGCGCGCCAGGCCCGTGACCGGCTGGGGCTGGTGCTGGAATCGACCACCGACCTGGTCAGCATGACCGACGCCGATGGCGAAGCGTTCTATTTCAATCGCGCGGCCCGGGACTTCTGGGGCATGACCGATGAAACACCTCTGGATTCGGTGCTGCATCGCGTTCACCGGCCGGAGGTCGCCCGCTACATCGCCGAGGTGGCCATTCCTGCCGCCATTCGCGACGGTGTCTGGCGGGGAGAAACGCCCACGCTGGCGGCGGACGGGCGCGAAGTGCCCATGTCGCAGCTGATCATGGCGCACCGAGACAGCGAGGGCAAGGTGCTGTACCTGTCGACCATGATGCGCGACATCAGCGACGTCAAGCAGGCGGCGCGCGAGATCGAGCAGCGCGGTGAGATGCTGCAGCAGGCCGAGTCGATTGCCCGTCTGGGCAGCTGGACGCTCGACCTTGAAAAGCAGGAGTTGCGCTGGTCGTCGCAGATGTTCATCAACGTGGGCCTGCCGGTGGCCGACCAGCCTCCCTCCATGGAAGGATTCTGCGCCCGCATACACCCGGACGACGTGGCACAGGTCCGTGCCGCGATCGATCTGACCCAGCAGGGACAGGACGTGCCGGAGGTGATCTTCCGAACCCATCCCGAGCACGGTCCGCTGCGCTGGCTGCGCCGCACCGTGCGCCGTGTTGACCGCAGCGCCCAGGGGCTGGCACCCCGCTACATGGGTACCTTGCTGGACATCACCGAGGCAGTGCACTCGGAGGAGCGTCTGCGGGACATCAACCAGGAGCTGGAGCAGCGCGTGGCCGAGCGCACCGAGCAGCTCTCCCGCATCAACAAGGAACTGGAGTCGTTCACCTATTCGGTGTCGCACGACCTCAAGGCCCCGTTGCGCGGCATCGATGGCTACAGCCAGTTGCTGGAAGAGGAGTACGGGTCCAGACTGGATGAAGAAGCCCGCCAGTTTCTGCGGCGCATTCGCCGGGGCGTGCAGCAGATGGGCGACCTGATCACCGATCTGCTGGACTATTCCCGCATGGAGCGGCGCACCATGGAACGCCACGATGTGGAGCTGCAGCCTCTGGTGGATCAGATGCTGGAGTTCCATTCGGCAGACATTGAGCGCCTGGGCACCCAGGTGACCAACCATGTGGAGCCCATGCACCTGGCCATCGACCGGGACGGTCTGGCGGTGGCGCTGCGCAACCTGATTGGCAACGCCATCAAGTTCAGTCAGGACCGCCAGCCTCCCCAGATCGAGATCGGGGCCCACGCGGAAGCAGGCAAGAAGCACATCTGGGTGCGTGACAACGGCGTGGGATTTGACATGAAGTACCACGACCGCATCTTCGGCATCTTTCAGCGCCTGCACCGGTCCGAGGAATATGCCGGCACCGGCGTGGGGCTGGCCATGGTCGCCAAGGCCGTCGAGCGCATGGGCGGTCGCGTCTGGGCCGAGAGCGTGCCGGGGCAGGGCGCCACCTTCCACATGGAATTTCCCGATTGAGGGGTAGACATGTCGATGAACCCGCGATCTGATGCGCAGAATGTGCCAGGCCATCTCGGGCCAGAGAATCCGCTGGACGCTTCCGGCCGCGAACCCACCCAATGGCAGACCCTGTTCTATGAGCTGCCCTTCATCGGCATGGCCATCTCCGATCCCGTCAATCGTTGCTGGGTTCAGGTCAACCAGCGCCTTTGTGACATCCTGGGTTACACAGAGGAGGAGCTGGTGGGTCGCAGCTGGATCGACACCACCCATCCCGATGATCTGCCCGCCAACCTGGAGCTTCTGGAGAGCCTGCTTGGTGGAAGTCGCGACAGCTTCCGCATGCGCAAACGCTTCATCCGCAAGGATGGCAAGGCGGTGCATACGCAGGTGGACGTGAGGGCGGTGCGACGGCACGATGGCAGTGTGGACCGCTTCCTGACGACCATCGAGGACATCACCGACCGCATTCGCCAGGAGACGCTGCTCCAGGAGCATGCGCGCCAACTGGAGGCCGCCCAGCGCATTGGCCGGATGGGCAGCTGGGTCATGGATGTGGCTTCCCGGGATATCCGCTGGTCGGCCGAGACCTTCCGCATTCATGGGTTCCCCCCTGGGAGCCCGGCCCCCTCGCTCTCGGACGCCATGGGAATGGTGCATCCGGATGACAGGGAGCGGGTCGCGCAGGCACTGGAAGACGCCGTCCGTGGCACGGTGTGTGAAGTGGAATACCGAATGATCCGGCTCGGTGGCGAGCAGCGTCACCTCAAGCTCAGGGCCGAACCGGTGCTGGAGCGAGGGAAGCCCGTGCGGGTGGAAGGTACCGTCCAGGACGTGACCGAGCTGATGCAGGCCCTGCTCGAGCGCGACCGGCTCACCGCCGTGCTGGAGAACACGACCGACATCGTCAGCATGGCCGACCCACAGGGCCGGGTGTTCTACTTCAACCGGGCGGGCTATGAGGTGCTGGGTCTGGACCGCGGCCAGCCGCTGGATGATGTGATCCGTCACGTGCATCCCCCCTGGGCGGCCCAGTTGGTGCACGATGAGGGAATCCCGACCGCCATCCGTGAAGGGCGCTGGCTGGGCGAGACGGCAGTGATCGGTGCGGACGGCCAGGAGATACCGATGTCGCAGCTGGTGATGTCGCACCGCAATGCCGATGGTGAACTGGAGTACCTGTGGACCGTCCTGCGGGACATCTCGGACCGCAAACGGATCGAGCAGGCCCTGTCGCGCAGCGAGCAGCGTTACACGCTGGCTGCTCGCGTCGGACGGTCGGCGGCCTGGGAAATGTGGCCCCTGGAGGGCAAGGCCTTCTCGGACGAGAACCTGGCGAGACTGCTGGGGTATGAGCTCGAAGAGCTGGGGGAGAACCTGGCCGCCTGGATGCAGACCATTCCCGAGGAGACCCGCGCGGCCGTGGCCGAGGCCATGCAGCCGGTCATCGACGGCCGCACCGACACCTATCAGGTGGAGCACCCGGTGCTCCGAAAGGACGGATCCCGGGGCTGGGTGAGGGTCCGCGGGCAGCGGGTGACGCCGCCCGGCGAAGAGCCGCTGCGGATCGTCGGCTCTTCGCTGGACATCACCGACGCAGTCCATGCGGCCGAGCAACTGCGCCAGGCCAACCAGGTGCTGGAGCAGCGCGTGGCGGAACGCACGGCGCAGCTGCTCCAGGCCAATCAGGAACTGGAAGCTTTCTCGTACACCGTCTCGCATGACCTGAAGGCACCTCTGCGCGGCATCGACGGCTACAGCCAGTTGCTGGTGGAGGACTACGCTGAGCAGCTGGACGAGACGGGGCGTCAGTTCGTGCAGCGCATCCGCGATGGTGTCCGGATCATGGGCGACCTGATCGGCGATCTGCTGGAGTATTCGCGCATGGAGCGCAGAGACATGGTGCGCGATCCTGTGGCCGTGCAAACTCTCGTGCAGCAGGTGCTGGACGGTTATGAGTCGGATGTCCGGCAGCAAGGCGTCTGCGTGGACATCAGTCTTCCCGCCGTGACGCTGGCGCTGGATCCGGAGGGCATGGCGGTGGTGCTGCGCAACCTGGTGGGCAATGCGATCAAGTTCAGCCGCGACAGCAAGCCTCCTCGCATCACGATCGGCGGTGAGCTGGTGGACGGGCGCTGCCGCCTGTGGGTGCGTGACAATGGCATCGGATTCGACATGAAATATCACGATCGCGTGTTTGCCATGTTCCAGCGCCTGCACCGGGCCGAAGAGTTTTCGGGGACCGGCGTGGGGCTGGCCCTGGTGGCCAAGGCGGTTCACCGCATGGGTGGGCGCGTCTGGGCACAAAGCGCGCCTGGTGAAGGTGCCACTTTCTATCTGGAGTTCTCAGCATGAATGCCGCCATCAATGTGCCTCCGATCCTGCTGGTGGAGGACAACCCCATGGACCTGGACCTGACGCTGCGGGCGTTCAGCAAGAAGAAGTTCAGCAACCAGGTGCATGTGGCCAGGGACGGGGAGGAGGCACTGGCCTTCATCCACCGGTGGGATTCGGGCGAAACGGTGCCGGCCGTCATCCTGCTGGACATCAACCTGCCCAAGGTCAATGGCCTGGAGGTTTTGCGGCAGCTCAAGGGGCATCCGGTCTATCGTCGCATCCCGGTGGTGGTGCTGACCTCGTCGCGCGAAGACCGGGACCTCAAGACCGCCTACGATCTGGGGGTGAACTCCTACATCGAGAAGCCGGTCAGCTTCAGCAAGTTCATGGAGGTGGCCGAACAGATCGAACTCTACTGGTGCGTGCTCAACGAGCGCCCCCGCTGATCCTCCCCCAGAAAGGACCCCATGTTCAAGATTCTCATCCCTGTCGACGGTTCTGACCTGGCCCTGGAGGCGGTGCGTCATGCACTGACCCTGGTGGGGCATGGCTTGAAGGCGCGCTTCTTGCTGGCCAACGTACAGGAGCCCGCCAACCTGTACGAGGTGGTGGTCGCCCATGACCCGAACGTGCTGCGCGAGGTGAGCGAGGCCGCCGGCCGTGATGCGCTGCGCGCTGCTGTGGATCTGCTGCAGGCCGCCAGCCAGACGGTGGAGGCGGTGGTGGTCCAGGGCGACCCGGCACAGGAACTGCTGCAGCTGATCGAGGCGCATGCCCCGCAGGCGGTCATCCTCAGTGCCCGCGGCGCGGGCGCCCTGCGCTCGGTGCTGCTGGGCTCGGTCTCCCAGGCCCTGCTGGGCAGCAGCCCGGTGCCTGTGACGGTGGTCCATCCGGTCCAGACCGACTGAGGCGGCGCCCGGTTTTCTCGACACAGCCCTGAGCGTGATGCCCAGGGCTTTTTTCATGGTGGTTCAACATCCGACAATTACGCTTAGGTAAATGAATTTACGGATATGGAATTTTGAGCTACAGTCTGCAGCCAACAGGAACCCGATTGGAGACAACTGATGGGCACGTACACCTATCCCACCTTTCCCTACCGGGCGCCCGCCGACCTCATGGCCGGCGCGCCCCAGCGCAAACCCCTGGTGATCATAGGTGCCGGTCCGGTGGGGCTGGCCGCCGCCATTGACGCGCGGCTGCAGGGTCTGGAGGTGTTGCTGTTCGACGAGGAAGACAGCGTGTCCTTTGGTTCGCGGGCCGTCTGCTATGCCAAGCGGGCGCTGGAAATCCTGGACCGCCTGGGCGTGGGTGACACGGTCTGCGAGAAGGGCGTGAGCTGGAATGTCGGCCGCACTTTCCTTCAGGAAGACGAGGTCTACCGTTTCAACCTGGTGCCCGACGCCGGCCACAAGCGTCCGGGCATGATCAACCTGCAGCAGTACCACCTGGAGGAAGCCCTGGTCAAACGTGCCACCGAACTGGGCGCCGATCTGCGCTGGAAGTACAAGGTGGTGGGCGTGCAGCCGCTGGACGATGGCGCGCGGGTAATGGTGGAAACGCCCGATGGCGGCTTCGAGATCGAGGCCGACTGGCTGATCGTGGCCGATGGGGCCCGTTCCAATGTGCGGCGCCAACTGGGTCTGGACATTGAAGGGCATGTCTTCAAGGACCGTTTCCTGATCGCCGACGTGATCATGAAGGCCGACTTCCCCGCCGAGCGCTGGTTCTGGTTCGATCCGCCCTTCCACCCCAACCAGAGCGTGCTGCTGCACAAGCAGAGCGACAACGTCTGGCGCATTGACTTCCAGCTGGGCTGGGACGCCGACCCGGAAGAAGAAAAGAAGCCCGAGAACATCATTCCCAGGGTGAAGGCCATGCTGGGCGATGAACGGGAGTTCGAGCTGGAGTGGGCCAGCATCTACACCTTCCAGTGCCGCCGCATGAAGAACTTCCGCCATGGCCGCCTGCTGTTTGTGGGCGACGCGGCGCACCAGGTCTCGCCCTTCGGCGCGCGCGGTGCCAACTCCGGCTTCCAGGACACCGACGACCTGATGTGGAAGCTGGCGCTGGTGATGAAGGGTCAGGCGCCCGATGCGCTGCTGGACACCTACGACGCCGACCGGATCTATGCGGCCGACGAGAACATCCGCAACTCCACCCGCTCGACCGACTTCATCACGCCCAAGAGCAAGGTCAGCCGCCAGTTCCGCAATGCGGCGCTGCAACTGGCCCGTCACCACCCCTTTGCCCGCAAGCTGGTCAACTCGGGGCGCCTGTCGGTGCCGGCCTTTCTGGTGAACTCGGCCCTGAACACGCCCGATGCCGATGCCTTTGACGGGAACATGGTGCCTGGCGCCCCCATGGACGACGCGCCGGTGCGCCTGGGCGGCCAGGATGCCTGGCTGCTGGACCAGCTGGGCAACCGCTTCGTGCTGATGGTGTTCGCCGACCGGGCCGACACGCTGGATCCTTCGTTGATCACCCTGGCCGGCGAGTTGGCCGCAGGGACGATGCCGGTTCAGACCTTGCTGGTCACCGCACACCCGGGGGCAGCCCCGTCGGGCATGACGGTGTTGCATGACCGCGACGGGCTGGTCGCCCAGCGCTACGACGCGCGCCCGGGCACCGCCTATCTGGTGCGGCCGGACCAGCACGTGGCCGCGCGCTGGCGCCGGACCGAGGGCGGCCTGGTGCGCGCCGCACTGGCCCGTGCCACCGGTCAGACCGCCGCGGTGGCCGTCGACGACACCGTGCCCGCCTGAATCCCGAGGAGACCCCGATGCCGCTGCAACTGCAACCGAACCTGGCCGAGGCCGGCCAACGCTATTTCCGGGATTTCACCCCGGGAGATGACTTCTACCAGGCACTGATCGATGCCCACCGCGATCTGAGCGACGAACAGAGCGAAATGCTCAATGCCAGACTGATCCTGATCCTGGCCAACCACATCGGGGACATCGGCGTCCTGCGCGAGGCCCTGGCGGCAGCCCGTGACGGGGTCTGAATCCCTGCGGGGTTGCCGCTAAGCGGGAAAACCCCGATAAGAGGGTAGATTTCCCCTCAAGTCTGGTGACAGACGGCCGAAACTTCTAGAAAAACGGGGAAAGCATTTGTCCGTAATTCAGATGAGCGGAGGCTTGTCATGCTCAGTATCAATACCACACCCTCTGCCCCTTGGCCGGTGACCACCGGGCAGACGACGGTGCAACCGGTTCAGCCGGTCGCCGCGCCTTCTGCGAAGCAGGGTTCCACCAACGACTCACGTCAGCAGGCTGACGATGGGAGAGGGGCTGCATTGCCCAGCGCGTCGGTGAAGGTCAGCACCGCTGCGCGTGAAAAAAGCGCGGAGCCGCAGGCAGCGCCCTTGCTGCCGCGCGAGCGTCCACCAGAAGAGCAGGAGCGTGCGCAGAACGAGGTGGACGACGCCAAGGCCGAAGAATCCGAACGACAGCGGGAAGCCGAACGGCAGCGGCCACAGCCGCAGCAGCTGCTGTCCACCATCTGGAAGGCCAGCGCAGCGGTCGTGGACCAGGCGCTCGGTGAGCCGCAGGTGGCCACGTCGTCGGTGGAAGAGCCCCAGGCGGCCGCCGAGTCCTCAGGTGTCGTGGTCGTGGCGACCGCCGGTCGCATGGTGACTGGCCAGCAGGACACTGCCGAGGCGCCGACCGGCGCGACCCAGGTTGCCGATGCGCAGGAAGTGGTTGCTTACGACGAACGCGGCAACGGCGAGACCGCGCCCGTCGAACTGGGTGCCATCATCAGCGAGAGAGTCTGACGAAGCACCGGGACCTCGCGGTCCCGGTGCCGGCATGAGAAAGGGGCCGTCAAGGCCCCTTTCTCATGCCTGTAAGGGCCTGATCAAGCTTTCGCCTCGAAGACCCGGACGGCGTCGCGGGTGGCCTCGGCTTCCCGGCGCAACTGCTCGGCATACTCCTGACCGATCGGTTCCTCGGTCTGAGTGGCCAGGTACTCGATGCGGGCCGAAGTGTCCACCAGTGCCTTGAACCCCATGAGCATGGACGTACCCTTGAGCTTGTGCGCGTTGTGGCCGATGGTCTTGCGGTCACCGTCAGCGATGTTCTGCAGCAGCACCGGCACGGTGCCCTCCGGGGGCCTGAACAGGGTGTCGAGCATTTCCTCCAGGGAGTCTTCCGGCATCATCGACACGATTTCGCCGTAGGCTTCCGGATCGATCAGGACTTGCGCCGACATCTCCGGCGTGGGCAGGATCACGGGCATTTCGTAGCTGGAGAGCGTGAAGGGGCGCGAATCGAGCGGAATCCCGGAAGACCCGCCGGTATCGTCGCCCGGGATGGCCTGTGCCCCCGCCTGCGGTTCAAGCAAGCCACAGCGAGCCAGCGCACGTTTAAGGTCCTCTGCCTGCAGTGGCTTGCTGGCGAACTCGTTGATGCCCACTTCCAGGGCCCGTTTGCGGGTGTCGTTGACCACGTCGGCCGTGACCAGAATGATCTTGGTTTCCGAGGCAGGGCCGGGCAGGGCACGGATGGCCTCGGTGGCGGCCAGCCCGTCGAGCACCGGCATGTGGTAGTCCAGCAGGACCACGTCGTAGCTGTTGCGCTGCACCAGTTCCAGCGCTTCCTGCCCGTTTTCGCAGAAGGTGGCATCGTGGCCCATCTTCTCCAGCAGGATGTTCATGTACTTCAGGTTGATCGGGTGGTCTTCCGCGACCAGGATCTTCAGGCGCCGTGGAGCCCCCAGGCCGCCGGAACCCGTGCCGGTATCGCTCGCCGGTGCATCGCAGTGGGGCAACTGCAGGATGACGGTGAACACCGATCCCACGCCCGCCTGGCTGCTGACATGGATGTCGCCGCCCATCATCCGGGCCAGGTTGCGCGAGATCTCCAGACCCAGGCCGGCCCCACCGATCCGCCGGCGCAAGGAATTGTCGGCCTGGAAGAACCGGGTAAACAGCCGTTCGACCGTCTCGGCATCCATGCCGACACCGGTGTCGCGCACCGTGATCACCACGCCGTCCGGCATGGCGTCCGAACGGGCCACTTCCACCATGATCGATCCCTCATGGGTGAACTTGATGGCGTTGTTGATCAGGTTGTACATGATCTGCCGCAGCCGCGTGGCGTCGGCCATTACCCACTCGGGCAGGTTGGCCGCTGCGTAAATGTGGAACTGCAGGCCTTTGTCCTCGGCCGACACGCGCATCAGGTTGTCGACTTCATCGACCACGGTGCGCAAGTGGGTCGGGGCGGTCGACAGCTTGAGCGTGCCGGACTCCATCGTGGTCACGTCCAGGATGTCGTTGAGTACGCCAAGCAGGTGCAGGGCCGAGTCGCGCGCGGTTTGCAGGTAGTCGCGCTGCTGGTTGCTCAGTGAGGCGTCGCCCAGCAGATTGAGCATGCCCAGCAGGCCCTGAAAGGGTGTGCGGATCTCGTGGCTCATGTTGGCCAGGAACACGCTCTTGCCGTGGTTGGCGGCCTCTGCCTGATCCCTGGCTTCCGTCAGTTCCTTGCTGAGCTTCTGCAGACGCGTGTACTGCTGCTGCTGGCGGCGGATGTGGCGGATCAACAAGCCCACGAACAACAGCATGACCACGCTTTGCACGGAGGCCATGCCGATCACCAGCATGCTCTGCTGCTGCAGTTGCTGGTTGCGCTCGTCGACGAAGACCGCCACCGCGCGGTTGGACTCCCGGGTGACATCGCCCAACAGGGGCGTCAACTGCTCGATCCGGCGATCCATGTCCGACAGCACCGCCGGCGATTGAGCCAGCTCGTCGGGTTTGGCAAACAGAGGATCGGCGTAGGTGACGAACTTCTCAAGCTCGGTCAGTGCCTGCGTGTAGACCTCTGAGCGCTCGAGGAGGTCACGGCGGGGAATTTTTCTCAGCAGATCGATGCGGCTGATGAAAATTTCGTAACGCTCCTGCAACTCATAAGGATCGGCGCTGCCTGGCGACAACTCTGCGTTGTGCACCACCTGATCCAGTCGGCCCAGTTCGCGTTCCAGTTGGTAGGCCTGCCACATGATGGAATCGACCTGATTGCTCGACAGGTCCTCGAGCATCTGGAACTGGCGCCACTGGATCCATGCCAGCGGGCCGATCGTGACCACCAGCAGCGCTGCAATGGCCAACACCCACTCGCGACGACGCCAGCGGGAAATGTTCTGAATGGAAAACATCACTGGATGTCCAGGGCCTTGAGCTGCCAGATGGAGCGTTCGTAGTAGGTGGAGGAACGAAGGTCGGTGTCGCTGTCAAACGGGTAGATGACGAACAGCGGTCCTTTTTCACGCACCGGCATCGGCTGGTCGTCCAGCAGTCGGGCCACAAGCACCTTGTATTTCTGGGTGTCGCTGACCGGAATCGTGATCTTGTAGTCGTTGATGGCGATGGCCGAGATGGTGGTGCCGCTGGCCTTGACCGCCGCGAGCACGTCGGACAGCAGAGGGCCGGTGAACTTGACGGGACGGTCGTACCAGGGCGTGCGGGTGGTGAAGCTGTGCTGGGGCAGGGCCTCCAGCATCTTCATGTCGAATCGGGCCTTGTCCCCGGCGTTCTTCTCGCCGATCTTGCCCGAGACGGTCAGGATCGGGCGTTCCTTGGGAGCATCCAGCGCGAGGCAGGGGCCCGCCACGAGCAGGCCGGACAACGACGCAACGAGGGTGAGGACACGGCGGCGTGATTTCATGGGAAGCATTCTCCTAGGCAGCTGAGGAAGCTGCCTGACATCATATGCGGTGCCGAACCCCGGCGGGGCTGTTGGCGAGGCGTGTGAGCAACGCCGGCGTGATCTGCTTGAGGGGCAGGACTTCGTTGGCCGCACCCGCCTGGATGGCCATGCGGGGCATACCGAAAACCACGCAGCTGGCCTCGTCCTGCACATAGTTGTAGCTGCCGGCGTCCTTCATCTCGCGCATGGCCTGGGCGCCGTCGGCCCCCATGCCGGTGAGCATCACGCCAATGGCGTTGGGGCCGAGCACCCTTGCCGCGGATTTGAACAGCACCTCGACCGAGGGCTTGTGGCGGTTGACGGGCTCGGTGTCCTCGACCACGGCCACATAGTTGGAGCCGCTGCGGTCGATGCGAAACTGCATGCCGCCCGGTGCAATGTAGGCATGACCCGGCAGAATGCGCTCGCCATGGCGGGCTTCGGCCACGCTGATGCGACACAGGCTGTTGAGCCGGGCGGCAAAGCTGCTGGTGAAGCCCGGCGGCATGTGTTGTGTGATGACGATGGCCGGCGCGTCGGCGGGCATGGGCACCAGCACCTCACGGATGGCCTCGGTGCCCCCGGTGGAGGCGCCGATGCAGATGACCTTCTCGGTGGTGGCCAGCCGTGGCAGCGGCACGCTGGGTACCGCACTGGCCGTGTGGGAGCCGCTGCCGGCGCCAGCCGCTCCGCTGGCCGGTGTGGCCGCCAGGCGGCGCACCTGCGCGTGCGAGGCGACCCGGATCTTGTCGACGATGTCGTGGGCCAGTTCGTTCAGTCCGCTGGTGATACCGATGCGGGGTTTGGCCACATAGTCCACAGCGCCCAGTTCCAGGGCGCGCAAGGTGATATCGGCCCCCTGCTCGGTCAGGGTCGAGACCATGACCACCGGCATGGGGCGCAGCCGCATCAGGCGGGAAAGGAACTCCAGCCCGTCCATCCGGGGCATCTCGACATCCAGCGTGATCACGTCCGGGTTGAGCTCCCGGATCATCTCGCGGGCGACCAGCGGGTCGGCGGCGGCGCCCACACACTGCATGTCGGGCTGCCGGTTGATGATTTCGGTCAGCAGGCTGCGCACGAGCGCCGAGTCGTCGACGACGACCACGCGGATCTTGGCCATGTGTTGTATCTCCCCTCAGAACAGGTCCACCGAGCCACCGGCGTTGGTCTTGGCCACCACGGCGGCATTGCCCTTGCGTTCCTGGGTCTCCAGATTCTCGGGGTGAGAATGGGCCAACCGTTTGACCATGGCCTTGCCGGTCACCGGGAAGTAGCAGACCTTGCGCGGATGGATGTCCAGCACGTCCTTGGAGACCACCGAGATGCGCTCGGTGGCCAGGTAGTCCAGCACGAACTCGGTGTTGCGTTCGCCCACGTTCATGGTGGTGAAGCTGTGCATGACCTGTCCGCCACCAAACACCTTGGCCTGCATGTACTCCCGACGGGCGCCGAGCTTGATCATCTCGTTGATCAGCAGTTCCATCGCGTACGAGCCGTACCGTCCCGAAGTGTCAGCTCCCCCTTCGGGCAGCATGAAGTGGTTCATACCGCCCACGCGCACTTTCGGGTCCCAGATGCAGGCGGCGATGCACGAGCCCAGCACGGTCATGATGACCATTTCCTGGTCGGTCACGAAGTACTCACCGGGCAGCACCTTGACGGCGTCGTGCTTGAAGTTGTGGTCGTGGTAGAAAAAGGATGCCTCGCCAGGCTTGCGCGGCCGGGACTTCAGCACCTCCAGCGTCGAGCTGCGCATGGCGGCGCCGCTGAGACCCGTGCTGCCAAAAGGCCTTGGGGCAGGGGGCGTCGGGAGCGAAGGATTAAATGCGCTCATAGACCGTCTTTCCTCGCAAGGCAAACAGGGACCGGGCGTCGCTGAAGTTCTCGGCATGGCCGACGAACAGCATGCCACCCGGTTTCATCACGCGATGGATGCGCTCCAGCACCTGTCGCTGGGTGGGCCCGTCGAAATAGATCATGACGTTGCGGCAGAACACCACATCGAACGGTTCGCGCAGGGGCAGATCGTGGATCAGGTTGATGGTCATGAACTCCATGTGCTTCTGGAGCTCAGGCTTGACACGGACCATGCCGGCGTTGGCGCCCTTGCCTCGCATGAAGAAGCGCTGCAGCCGCTCCTGGCTCAGTCCCTTGATGTTCTCGGCTTTGTAGACACCGCGTGCGGCCGTAGCCAGCACCTTGGTATCGATGTCGCTGTTGACGATGTGGAAGTTGCCATTGGCGCCCAGCACCTCGGTGCAGGTCATGGCCAGCGAGTAGGGTTCCTCGCCGGTGGAGGCCGCCGAGCACCAGATGCGCCAAGGCTGGGTCCGGTGGGCAGCCAGCAGGTCGCGCAGGATATCGAAATGGTGCTGCTCGCGGAAGAACGAGGTCAGGTTGGTCGTCAGCGCATTGATGAAGTCCTGCCACTCATCCCCGTCGTGCTGCTCCAGCCAGTCCAGGTAGGACGCAAAGCTGGTGTGCCCGGTCTCGCGCAAACGGCGGGACACCCGGCTGTAGACCATGGCGTGCTTGCCGTCGTGCAGGCTGATGCCGGCCTTCTTGTAGATCAGGGCCTTGATTCGGGCAAAGTCGGCATTGGTCCAGGCGAATTCGCGCCCCTGCGCCACGGGGCCGTCGTCCTGGGCCACCGGTGGCGTTGCCGGCCGTGGGCGGTTCGATGGGGTGGATTGCAGCATGTCAGGTCCTGACCTTGACGAAGGTGGGCCAGGCCCACCGGGCAGTGAATGTCAGTGTCGCGAGCGGCGCACCAGGCCGGAGGTGTCCAGGATCAGGGCAACCTTGCCGTCACCCAGGATCGTGGCACCCGACACATTCGGCACCTTGCGGTAATTGGTCTCCAGGTTCTTGATCACCACCTGCTGCTGGCCGAGCAGTTCATCGACCATGAGCGCCACGCGAGAGCCTTCGGACTCCACCACCACCATGATCGGGCTGGTGTTGTTGAACTCGAAGCGCGGCACGCTGAAGATCTTCTCCAGCTCGATCACCGGCATGTATTCCTCGCGCACCTTCACCAGTTGCGCACCCTGCGCCACGGTGTTGATGTCGGCCGGGTTGATCTGGAAGGACTCGATCACCGAGGACAGCGGCAGGATGTAAACCTCGTCGCTGACGCGCACGCTCATGCCGTCCATGATGGCCAGGGTCAGGGGCAGGCGCACCTTGACGCTCATGCCGTAGCCTTCGGCCGAGTCGATCTCGACCGTGCCGCCCAGCGAGGCAATGTTCTTCTTGACCACGTCCATGCCGACACCGCGTCCGGAGACATCGGTCACTTCCTCGGCGGTGGAGAAACCCGGGGCGAAGATCAGGCTCCAGACCTCCGCATCGGTCAGGCTGTCTGGCGCGTCGATGCCCTTCTCGCGGGCCTTGGTCAGCAGTTTTTCGCGCGAGAGGCCCTTGCCATCGTCGCGCACCTCGATAAGGATGCTGCCGCCCTGGTGGGATGCCGACAGGGTGATCGTGCCATGTTCGGTCTTGCCTTTGGCCAGACGGTCGGCCGGCATCTCGATGCCGTGATCGCAACTGTTGCGGATCAGGTGGGTCAGCGGGTCGGTGATCTTCTCGATCAGCCCCTTGTCCAGTTCGGTGGCTTCGCCGTGGGTGATCAGCTCCACTTTCTTGCCCAGCTTGCCGGCCAGGTCGCGCAGCATGCGCGGGAAGCGGTTGAACACCACCGACATCGGAATCATGCGGATGGACATGACCGCTTCCTGCAGGTCGCGGGTGTTTCGGTCCAGGTCGGCCAATCCGGCCAGCAGAGCCTGGTTGTGGGTCACATCCAGTTCCCGGCTCTTCTGGGCCAGCATCGCCTGGGTGATGACGAGTTCACCCACCAGGTTGATCAGTTGATCCACCTTGCTCACAGAGACGCGCAGCGTGCTGGACTCCATCGAAGCCTGTGCACCGGCGGCGGCTTTGGGCTCTGGGCGTGTGGCGGCTGGGGCGGGCTTGGCCACGGCTACTGGCGCAGGTGCTGGGGTGGCCGCGGGCGACGGCGCCACAGGTTCTGGGGCGACCGATGCCGGTGCCGGTGAGCCGGGGGTTCCCGGGGCGTCGTCGAAGAATCCGAAGTCACTGCCCTCACCGGCAATGCCAGTGCCTTGGGTGGCGGCGGGTGCGGGTGCGGGGGCGGCCGGCGCTGCGGCATCCAGATCGACGATGCGGATCAGCTCCTTGTTCACGTGGAAGGTGAACAGATCCATCAGGTCGCCATCGGTCGACGTGGTGATCACCTGATAGACGCGGTGGTCTTCCTGGTCACACGGCAGGGCTTCGATCTGGCCCAGACCGGTGATGTCGCGGAACAACTCGGCGATGCTGTCGGCCTGTGCCGGGTTGGTCATCGGACCAATGTGGATTTCCAGCTGGCGCTGGCCGTCGGCACGCGGTGCCCGGACGGCCACTGGCGCGGGGCTGGCCACCGGCGCGGCGATCACCGGCGCAGGTGCTGCCACGGGTGCCGCTGCGGCAGGAGCGGGCGTCGGTGCTGGTGCGGCGGCAGGGGCCTGTCCGTTGGCCAGGGCATAGATGCGCTCGACCAGCGACGCAGTTTCCGGCGGGTCCATCGGGCGCCCCTGGTGTCGGGCCAGAAGCACTTTGAGTGCATCGGACGATTCCAGCAGCACGTCGACCATGGGGGGCGTCGGTTGCAGCTCATGACGGCGCAACTTGTCCAGCAGCGATTCCATCTGGTGGGTCAGTTCGGCCACGTCGGCAAAGCCGAAGGTGGCCGCACCGCCCTTGATCGAGTGGGCGCAGCGGAAGATGGCGTTGAGCTCTTCGTCGTCGGCCGCCTCCACATCCAGCGCCAGCAGCATCTGCTCCATCTGTTCCAGGTTTTCACCAGCTTCCTCGAAGAAGATCTGGTAGAACTGGGTCAGGTCGATGTTGCCGCCCAGGGCTTGTCCTTCATTCATCATTTCACCCATGGATGACTCCTGGTCGTTGCTTCGTCACGGTCAGCGGATGACCTTCTGGATCACCTCGATCAGGCGGCCCGGATCAAAGGGCTTGACCAGCCAGCCCGTGGCACCGGCCGCGCGGCCGGCCTGCTTCATCTGGTCGCTGGACTCGGTGGTCAG
Source organism: Hydrogenophaga bisanensis (assembly GCF_042665135.1). Taxonomy (NCBI): domain Bacteria; kingdom Pseudomonadati; phylum Pseudomonadota; class Betaproteobacteria; order Burkholderiales; family Comamonadaceae; genus Hydrogenophaga; species Hydrogenophaga bisanensis. The sequence goes on along the minus strand of NZ_JBHTBX010000018.1, from coordinate 21,235 downwards.
GATCAGGATGGGGGTGGTCTTGAATTTGGGGTGCTCGCGCAGTTTGCGCGTCAGTCCCAGGCCGTCCAGGCGCGGCATGTTCTGGTCGGTCAGCACCAGGTCGATGGCATGAGTCTGGGCTTTTTCAAAGGCGTCCTGCCCGTCCACGGCTTCCACGACGTGAAAACCCGCTCCGGTCAGCGTGAAGGACACCATTTTGCGCATGGAAGCCGAATCGTCGACGGCGAGAATGGATTGCATGGAGTACTCCGTAGTTCGTACCAATATCGGCAAAGAGGGGCTGGGCTTGAGCGTCAGAAAAGTTCGACGGATCCGGCGTCCATTTCCCCTTGGGTCACGGGGCTGGGGCGATCGGGCATGGGGTCATTGGCAAGAGGAATCTCGTCTTCCTCGGGTTCCATGGCTTCCTCGGCCAGTCGCCAGGCGCAACCCTGCAGCACTTTGCCGGTGTGGACAATCAACTGGGTGGCCATGTCGTGGAACTGCAACTCGGTGACGGCCTGGTGCAACGCCTGGCGGATGCTGTCGATGTCGCCGTCTTGGCTGTTGGACAGGTGGGCCAGTGCCTGGTTGGCGGTGGAAAACCTCTCCAGCAGGTTGGCGGTGGCGTGGTCCAGCAGGCCTTCCAGTCGCTGAAGGTCGGTCATGGCCATCAGCAGCGAGTCCTGTAGATCGGCCACCACGTTCACTGGCAGAGGAACCGTCGGGGGTGTCTGTGTCAGTGTTAGGTGTTCCATTTGAAGTCCTGAATGACGGTGAAGGGCCACACTGGCTGATCGGGTATTACAATTTTCTCGAACCGGTTTGTTGTGTATCGGCCGAATACGCGGCAAATTCAGCGTCTTTTTCTGCAGGCGGCTGCGCGCAGTGGCGGTGACCTGTGACGAGCGTGACAAATCCAACACCATGCCATCAGCGCCTCACGCCCCCGACATCGCCGCCAAACCCACCCGTATCCTGCATCTGGAAGACTCGCGGGTCGACCACACGCTGGTGAAGTTCGCGTTGCAGCGCGCCCAGCTGCCGTCCGAGCTGGACCTGGTCGATACCCTGGAAGATTTCCAGCGGCACCTGTCCGAGCAGGTCTATGACCTGGTGCTGGCCGACTACCACTTGCCCGGTTTCACCGGTCTGGATGCCTGGCAGACCATGCGAACCCAGGGGCATGACCTGCCATTCGTCATCCTCTCGGGGGCGATCGGTGAGGAGGCCGCGGTGGAGGCCTTGCACCAGGGCGTGAGCGACTACCTGCTCAAGGACAACATGGCACGCCTGGCGCATGTGATCCGGCGTGCCCTGGAGGTCAGTGCCGCGCGGCGGGCGAAGGCCAGGGCCGATGCCGCGCTGGCCGAGTCGCGCCATCGGCTGGCCGAGCTGGCCGAGCACCTGCAGGTGTCGATCGAGCACGAGCGGGCCGACATTGCGCGGGAGATTCACGACGACATCGGTGGGGCGCTGGCGGCCGTTAAGCTGGACCTGGCGTGGCTCTCGCGGCGGACGCTGGACGAGGACATGCGCCAGCACCTGGACACCGCCCTGGAGATGCTCCAGCACGCGCTGGGTGCCAGCCAGCGCATCATGATGAACCTGCGCCCGCCCATCCTGGACCAGGGCCTGGTGGCCGCGGTGCAGTGGCTGGGGGCCAGCTTCGAGCGCCGCACCGGTATCCGGGTGGCGGTCCGGGCGTCATCCGAGCGCATCGAGGTGCCCCGGGAGGTGCAGCTGGTGGCCTACCGGACCGCCCAGGAGGCACTGACCAATGTGGCCAAGCACGCCAGCGAGGCCAGCGCGGTCGACATTGATCTGAGCGACCGTGAGGGCGTGCTGACCCTGGAGGTGTCCGACAACGGCCCGGGCATGAGCGCCGAGGCGCGCCGCAAGGCCAAGTCGTTTGGGTTGCTGGGCCTGTCCGAACGGGCGTCCAAGGTCGATGGCTGGCTCGACGTCAGTTCCTCGTCCGCTGGCACGTCCATCATCCTGTCGGTGCCGCTCGAAGGTGGCGCCGGGACCCATTCCGATCCCGAGGAGAACCATTCATGATCCGCGTGATCCTGTGCGACGACCATGCCGTGGTGCGTCGCGGCATCCGAGACACGATTTCCGAGGCGGTGGACATCCGCGTGGTCGGTGAAGCCGGCAGCTACCCGGAGTTGCGCGAGCAATTGCGCAAGAACGAGTGTGACGTGCTGGTGCTGGACCTGAACATGCCCGGCCGTGGCGGGTTGGAGGTGTTGCAGGCCCTGCGTGAGGAGGGCTCGCCGGTCAAGACGCTGGTCGTCTCGATGTACCCGGAGGACCAGTACGCCATCCGCTGCCTGCGCGCCGGTGCCCGCGGTTACCTCAACAAGGCGGGGGAGCCGGCCGAGCTGATCGCCGCGATCCGCACGGTGTTCCAGGGGCGCAAATATGTGACACCCGAGGTGGCGGAGATGCTGGTGGACAGCCTCAACGCCCCCGAGGACCAGGCACTGCATGCCAGCCTGTCCGAGCGGGAGTTGCAGACCTTGCAGAAGATCGCCTCGGGCAAGAAGCTGTCGGACATTGCCGATGAACTGATGCTCAGCCCCAAGACGGTGAGCGTCTACCGGGCGCGGGTGCTGGAGAAGCTGCACCTGGCCAACAACGCCGAGCTGACCGTCTACGCCATTCGCAACAACCTGGTCTGAAGTTGCGACAACGGTTCACCCACCGGTGAACAGGTCGGTGGCCACCTTCAGCAGGGAGACCACCGGTGCTTCCAGCATGGGCACGGTGAAGGCAATGCCCAGCAGACCCGCCGACAGGGTCAGCGGAAAGCCGATGGCAAAGACGCTGATCTGGGGCGCGACGCGGGAGATGACGCCCAGCACCAGGTTGATGAACAGCAGCATGCCGATCATGGGCAAGGCAATCCACAGGCCATAGTGGAAGACCACCGCGCCCAGCTCGTGCAGGCGCAGCCGAGCCACCGATTCCATGGCGCTGCCGTCCACCGGAAATGCCTCGAAGCTGGCGGCCACCGCCTGCAAGACCATGAGGTGTCCGTTGATGACCACGAACAGCAGCATGGTCAGGTTGCCGAAATAGCGGCCCACGGCGCTGGTCTGCGAGTTGGTGGACGGATCGAAGAAGCCGGCAAAGTTCAGACCCATCTGGAGGCCGATGATCTCGCCGGCCAGCTCCACCGCTGAGAACACGATGCGAACGGCCAGGCCGATGGCCACCCCCACCACGATCTGTTGCATCACCACCAGAAAAGCGCGGCTGTCGTTCAGGGCGATCACGTCCTGCGGCGGCAGCACCGCCTGGGCGCAGATGGCGATCAGGAAGGCCAGGCCCACGCGGGTGCGCATGGGCACCGAGCGGGCCGAAAAAATAGGCGCACTGGAGAACACGGCCAGCACCCGCAGAAATGGCCAGAAGATCGGCGAGATCCAGGCCATGAGCTGGGCCTCGGAAAAGGTGATCATGGGGTGATCGTGGCCAGACCCGGGATGACGCGCGTCAGACGGCGTACTGAGGGATCGAGAGGATGGTGGAGCGGATGAACTCCACCATGGTGGTCAGCATCCATGGCCCCGCGATGGCAAACACCGCGATGGCCGCGATCAGTTTGGGCACGAAGGACAGCGTGGCTTCGTGGATCTGGGTGATGGCCTGGAACAGGCTGACCACCAGGCCGACGGCGAGCACGACACCCAGCACCGGGGCGGCCACGGTCAGGATCAGGAACAGGGCGTTCTGGCCCATCGTCAGGGCGGCTTGCGGGTCCATGGGAGTCCTAGGTGTTGAAAGAGGCCGCGAGCGAGCCGAGCAGGATGTTCCAGCCATCGGCGAGCACAAACAGCATCAGCTTGAAGGGCAGGGCTACCAGCACGGGCGACAGCATCATCATGCCCAGCGACATCAGCACGCTGGCGACCACCATGTCGATGACCAGGAAGGGGATGAAGATCATGAAGCCGATCTGGAAGGCGGTCTTCAGTTCGCTGGTCACAAAGGCAGGCACCAGCACGCGAAACGGCGCGTTGTCGGCCTTGACGTCGGCCGGCAGCTGGGCCAGGCGGGCAAACAGTTCGAAGTCGGACTGGCGGGTCTGGCGCAGCATGAACTCGCGCATGGGGGCCTGGCCGCGCTCCAGCGCCTGGTCAAAGCTGATCTGGTTTTGCGTGTACGGCGCGTAGGCCTCGTTGTAGACCTTGTCGAGGGTCGGGCCCATGACGAACAGGGTCAGGAACAGCGAGAGACCCACAATCACCTGGTTGGGCGGTGCGGTCTGGGTGCCCAGTGCCTGGCGCAGCAGCGACAGCACGATGACGATGCGGGTGAAACCGGTCATCATCAGCAGCACGGCCGGCAGGAAGGACAGGGCCGTGAAGACCAGCAGCGTCTGGATGGGCACCGAATAGCTGGTGCCACCAGCACCCTGTCCGATCACCAGCGGGACGCCAGGTCCGGCGGCGGGTGCGGCGGCCACCTGGGCCATGGCCGGTTCGGCCAGCAGCAGGGAGGCCAGGGCGCCGGTGATGGCCAGCGCGGTGGTCATGGCGCGGTTCATGCGCGCTCCTTCGGACTGGCAAGCGCCGCCAGCTGCTCGGCAAAACCCGGGCCAGACGATGCCGGTCCGGCGGTATCGCCGGAGGGAAGGGTGGTGACCGTGGTGATGCTGCCGGGCGCGACACCCAGCACCATGTGCACCTGACCCGGACCTTCGCCAATGCGGACACTGACCAGCCGGTGCTGCGGCCCGAGCGACAGGCCTCCGGTCACCTGCATGGGCACTCCGGTCTGGCCCAGGCGACCGGGCAGGTGTCGCTTGTAGCGCTGGAGCATCCAGGCCACCAGCATCATCAGGACCAGCAGGCCGATGGCGGGCAGGGCATTCTGAAACATGGGTGGTGTCCCGTCAGGTCCGGCTGAGGCGGCGCATGCGTTCGGATGGGGTCACGATGTCGGTCAGGCGGATGCCGAACTTCTCGTTGACCACCACCACCTCGCCCTGGGCGATCAGGTAGCCGTTGATCAGCACGTCCATGGGTTCGCCGGCCAGCGCATCGAGTTCGACGATCGAGCCCTGCGCCAGCTGCAGGATGTACTTGATCGGCACGCGGGTGCGTCCCAGTTCCACCGACAGCTGGACCGGGATGTCCATCACCATGTTGATGTCGCCGGCCATGGCGGCGGCACTGCCACCGCCCGACCCTCCGCCGGGGATCGGTGAGGCGGGCGTGCTGACCGCGTCGAAGGCCGGTGCGCCGTCGGCGCCCTTGGCTTCGGACTGGGCCTGCTCTTCCAGGGCCTGAGCCCAATCGTCCATCATGCTTGCTTCGTCTTCAGTTGACATAGCTGTCTCCCAACCAGTGCATTTCGGTTCCGCGCAGACCACGCTCTACGCGCAGTGCGTACTTGCCGTTGTGGGTGCCGTACTGGCACTCGAAAATGGGGACTCCGTCGACATGCGCCTTGATCAGGGGCTGTCGGTCGAGTTCGATGAAGTCGCCGATCTGCATGGCCAGCAGCTGCTCGACGGTGATGTCCGTCTCTGCCAGCTCGGCCACCATGGTCACCTCGGCCGCCTGGATCTCATGGCTGAGCAGCTTGACCCAGCGGCGGTCGACCTCGATGGCATCGCCCTGCACGCTGGAATAGAGCACGTCGCGAATTGGCTCCAGCGTGGCGTAGGGAATGCAGATGTGCAGCGACCCGGTGATGTCGCCGATCTCCAGCGTGAAGCTGGTGGACACAACGATTTCGCTGGGCGTGGCGATGGTGGCGAACTGCGGCTGCATTTCCGAACGCTGGTAGGACAGCTCGATCGGATACACGCCCTTCCAGGCCTTCTTGTACTCCTCGCTGACCACGTCCACCAGGCGGTTGATCACGCGCTGTTCCGTGGCCGAGAAATCACGACCCTCGATGCGGGTGTGGAATTTGCCGTTGCCGCCGAACAGGCTGTCGATCACGCCGAACAGCAGGGTGGGTTCGCACACCACCAGACCGTTACCTCGCAAGGGCCGGATGGCCATGATGTTGAAGTTGGTGGGTACCACCAGGTCGCGCAGGAAGGCGCTGTACTTCTGCACCTGGACGGCGCCGACAGAGATTTCCGGGCTGCGCCGGATCATGTTGAACAGGCCCAGCCGCAGGTTGCGAGAGAAGCGCTCGTTGACGATCTCCATCGTCGGCATGCGTCCGCGGACGATGCGTTCCTGGCTGGAGAGGTTGTAGTCGCGGATGCCACCAGTTGGTGTTTCCTCCTTCTGGAGCTTCTGGCTTTCGCCAGTGACGCCTTCCAGAAGGGCATCCACCTCTTCCTGGGAAAGAAAGGAGTCGGCCATGACTTTCTTCGCCTGTGAGGTTTCGGTTTACTGCACCAGGAAGCCCGAGAACAGCACGTCCTGGACCGGGTTGGGGGGCGCGCGGCGACGCTTTTTGGCCGGCTTCTTGCCGCTGTCGTCATCCGCCTCGTCGATCTCGTAGCCCATCTCTTCGGAAATGGCCGCGATGATGTCGGCAACCAGCGCCTGCTTGCCATTGACCGACAGCAACTCCTCGGCGGTGCGCTGCGAGATCAGGATGAGGAGGCTGTTGCGGATGGAGGGCATCCGCGACTTGACGGCCGTGGCGGTTTCCTCGTCCTGCAGCTTGAGGGTGATGCCCAGCTGGGCAAAGCGGTTGCCGCCGGGGTCGGCCAGGTTGACCACCATGCTGTCCAGGGGCAGGTAGGTCGGGGGCTTCTTGGGGTCCACCTTCTGGATGGCCGCCACCGGCTCTTCCTCCAGCTCCTCGTCGTCCTCTGCGGCGTTCTTCTTCAGCAGGATGAAGGCCGCTGCTGCACCGGCCAGGGCCAGAACGAGCACGCCAATGATGATGAAGAGCAGCTTCTTGCTCTTCTTGGGCTTTTCACCGCCTTCCTCGGCGGTCTTGGGAGCGGGTGCGGACATGTTTTCCTCCAGAACCGGCCCCGTCCGGAGGACGGGCCGCAGCGGGCCGACGGGCCCGGGTCATGGAGGTCATTATTCGGCGGCGGTGCGTGGGCCTTAGGCCTGAAAAGCGCCGGTTTTCCCGGCTATTCGGCGTTCATGCACCGCGTTCGATCGTGCTTTCAGACAAACAGGTCCAGCGGTCGTCCGGGGTCGGCGAGTGGCCTCAGGCCCTGCGATCCAGACACAGACGTGTCCGTCGCCTCGCCGCCGCGTCGCAGCGGGGATGTCCGGCCCAGCTCCACGGTAGACGGGTTGCCCGGTTTTCCCTGTGGGTTGCCGGAACCCTGGCGACCACCCACCGAGACATCAATCAGGGACAGACCTTCCTGCTCCAGTCGACCGGAGAGCTCACGGCCACCGTCCTGCGAGAGTTGCTGGCGGGCGTTCTCGTCGTCGGTGCGGAACTCCACGTTCACCGAATCGCCGGCCAGCTGGAGTTGCACCTCGATCGATTCGCCAGACTCACCCGCGATGCTCAGCCGGGCCTGCTGCAGCTGCCCCGCGTGCCAGTGCTCGGCGGCCTCATCATCCAGCGCGGCCTGGGCGTCGGCGAAATGCTCCATGTCAGGGTCGCTTGCGTCGGACTTGCCGAGATCCGTCGGCCCCGATTCGCCCGGCATGGGCTGTCCTGGCTCGCCAAATTGGCCGGATCCCTGGGCTTGTGCGCCCCCGATCAGACCCGAGGTTCCCAGGCTGTCCAGATCACCCACCGACAAGGGGCTGGCGTCCTGGGACGACAGGCGCGCATCCAGTTGCACGGTGCTGCGCATGGGCAGGCCCCCGCTCCAGGTCATGGCTTCGCCCGATCGGCTGGCAAGGGTGACCGCGGCTTGGGCGCTCATCTCGGTCATGGCCCGGGTGGCGATGTGCGACGTGGCGGCATGGGCGCCGGCCGGCAGGCGGATCGTCTTGGTGGAGAGCATGTCCTGACGCTGCATCGACAGGCCTGGCGCTGGCCGGTTGGTGGCTGGTGGCTCTGCCGGCCTCAGGTCCGACGGGAGTGTCAGGCCATCCGGCAGCTCGCTGTCGGTGGTGGCCTGCATGCCCAGTTCGGCGATATCGATGTTGCCCGTGCTGTTGGCTCCTGGTTCCGGGCCGGAGATGCCTGCCCGATCCAGTCGGCGCTCCAGCGGATAGCGGGATGCCAGCATGGCTTGCACCGGGTCTGTGTCGGTCTGGCCCAGCCCGGTCGGGGCGAAAGCGGACGGTGTCACGGCGCCGGCGGATAACAAGGCAAGCTGCGGGTCCTCGGTAGGCACGCCGTCGGCCTGCAGTAGGTCGTCCTCCCCCGGTCCTGTCCCGGCATCAGGCGCCAAGGCTGCTCCGTCGCCCAGCATCATCAGCAGCATGGCGAACACGTCACCCTTGGGGGCCTGGCTGGCCCCTGCCTTGCCTGCCTTGTCACCTGAGGCGCCCGAAGACTTGCTGCTGGCGTGCGTGCCCGACGAGGCGCTCTGGCCTGTGCCGGACGAAACGGCTGTGGTGCTCATGGGCGTACTCCTTCGTTCTGCCGACGCAACTGCAGCAGATAGACATTGCGGGCCATTTCGTCCATGCTCTTCTGATCCTGTCGCTGCTGTCGCTGGTCGATTTCGTGCTGCTTGCGCTCGTGGTATTTGCGCAGACCGGCCAGGTCACGCTCGGCCTCGTGCAGCTGGGCCTGGGACTTGTCGATCTGTTCCTGTCGGCTGCTCAGCACGCTGCGCTGGAAGTCCATGGCATGTTCGATCTTGAACATGAACTGACGGTGGTGGTGCAGGAGGTTGGCATCCACGCCCTGCAGGCTGCGCGCGTGCCAGCGCTCCTGGGCCTCACGCGCGTAGTTGCTCAGCTGGTCCATCTGGTCCTGGGCCTGCTGCATCTCGCGCTGCAACTGGGCCAGCTGGGCCAGCGCGTTGTCTCGTCGCTGCAGGGCCAGCTCAACCACTTTTTCGATGGTGCGGATCTGGTTCATGCTCATGCGACACCTCCTTCACGGGCGGTCTGCTGGGGGCGAGCCTGTCGCCCCGGGTTGGGTCGGCGGCCGCGCTCGTCCTGCAAGGCCTGGTTCATCTGTTGCAGGCTCTGCTCATAGCTGGCGCTCTCGTGCATCCCTTGTTGCAGGAAGGCCTGCAGCGCAGGATACAGGCTGATGGCGCGATCGGTCTCCGGGTCGCTGCCGGCCACATAGGCCCCCAGCTGAATGAGGTCGCGCGTCTTCTGGTAGCGCGACCAATTGGCCCGGAAGTGCCGCGCCATTTCCAGATGCTCGGGGCTGGTGACGTTGTGCATCACGCGGGAAGCGGAGGCTTCGATGTCGATGGCGGGGTAGTGACCCGACTCGGCCAGCGAGCGGGAGAGCACGATGTGACCATCCAGAATGGCGCGGGCTGCATCAGCAATCGGGTCCTGCTGGTCGTCGCCTTCGGACAGCACGGTGTAGAAGGCGGTGATGGAGCCGTGGCCATTCAATCCGTTGCCGCTGCGCTCCACCAGCTGCGGCAGTTTGGCAAAGCAAGAGGGCGGGTAGCCTTTGGTGGCCGGGGGCTCGCCAATGGCCAGGGCGATCTCGCGCTGGGCCATGGCATAGCGGGTGAGCGAATCCATGAGCAGCAGTACATCCAGGCCATCGTCTCGGAAGCGCTCGGCAATCGCCGTGGCGTAGGCGGCGCCCTGCATGCGCAGCAGCGGTGGTGCGTCCGCCGGCGCCGCCACCACCACCGACCGCTTGCGTCCTTCTTCGCCCAGGATGTCCTCGATGAATTCCTTGACTTCCCGGCCGCGCTCGCCAATCAGTCCCACCACGATGACATCGGCTTTGGTGTAGCGGGCCATCATGCCCAGCAGCACACTCTTGCCCACGCCGGAGCCGGCAAACAGACCCAGACGCTGCCCCCGGCCGACCGTCAGCAGGCTGTTGATGGCGCGCACACCCGTGTCCAGCGGTTCCCGAACCGGGTCACGGTCCATCGCGTTCAGGGGCGCACGTTCCAGCGGCGCGATATCGACGTTGGCAATCGGTCCCTGGTGGTCCAGCGGGTTGCCGTGGGAATCGACCACCCGGCCCAGCAGACCGGCGCCCAGCGGCAGGCGCAGCACACCCCGGTCTCCGGGCATGGGCGGCTTGTTCACCTGACCCACCTTGGGAATGGGCCGGTACGGCGCCAGAGGCGTGACGCTGGCGCCGCTGGCCAGGCCATGGGTGTCCCCGGCCGGCATCAGGTAGGCCTTGTCGCCCGAGAAGCCGACCACCTCGGCCAGTACCGGTTCCTTGGGGCCGTTGGAAATCAGGCACTGCGATCCCACCGGCACTTTCAGGCCGACGGCTTCGAGCACCAGCCCCGCCAGACGGGTGAGCGTGCCGCTGACTTCCAGCGGCGTGTGCACCGTGGCGCAAACGCGCAGGTCATCCATGAAGCGTTCCCAGCGCGCGTCCTGAACGTCAGACATCGACATTCTCCGGATGCCAGGGCGTCTCCAGACCCAGGTTGCCCACGGCGCGCGTCCAGCGCTTCTCGATGGTGGCGTCCACGGTGGTGCTGGGCGATTCCACCACGCAGCCCCCGGGGCTGATGGACACGTCGCCCACCAGTTCCACCTTGTGCTGGCCCAGGGTCTCCTCAATGGAGCCTTGCAGCAGCACCAGATCATCGGGGTTCAGGCGCACCGTGGCCGGCAAGCCATCGTCCACCAGCTGGGCCAGGGCCTCGCTGATCACCGGCTTGAGGTGGGCGGTGGGGGTCTGTAATTCCTGCCGCAGCACCTGGCGGGCCAGGTCGCAGGCCAGTTCCAGGATCTGGCGGGAGATCTGTTCCTCGCTGCGTTGCAGCTGCTCACGCATACCGTGCATCAGCTGGGCCATGCGCATGCCGGTTTCCTCGGCCATCTTGCGGATGGTGGCCTCCAGCGCCTGGCGCATTTCCTGGGCGCCAGCGTCATGGCCGTGGGCGAAACCGTCGTTGTAGGCCTGCTGGCGCACTTCCTCCAGCCTGGCCTCATCGATCAGGTTCTCGGGCTCGGCCGGGACGGCGTCGATCTCGGGTGAAGGCAGGTCATCGCTGCCATCGACCGACGAAAAATGCCAGGCGGACACTCCCTCGATTTCCTCTCGCGGAATGAAGCGCGAATGGGTCTTCGGCTTAGATGAAGGCTTCATCGTCACCACCACCGATCACGATCTGGCCCTCGTCGGCCAGACGACGCACCACCTTGAGAATCTCCTTCTGCTGGGTCTCGATTTCCGACAGGCGCACCGGACCACGGGATTCCAGATCCTCGCGCAGCGCCTCGGCGGCGCGCGAGGACATGTTGTTGAGAATGAGATCCTTGAGCTCGTTGGACACCCCTTTGAGCGCAATGACCAGCACATCCGAGGAGACTTCCTTGAGCACCATCTGCACCGACTTGCCGTCGAGCTTGGTCAGATCCTCGAAGGTGAACATCTTGTCCATGATCTTCTGGGCCAGATCCGGATCGAACTCCCGAATCGATTCGAGCACCGAGCTCTCCACCTGGCTGCCCATCATGTTGATGATCTCGGCCGCCGTCTTCACGCCACCCATCGAGGTCTTGCGGATCTTGTCGCCGCCGGCCAGCACCTTGTAGAGAACCTCGTTGAGGTCTTTGAGCGCGGTCGGCTGGATGCCTTCCAGCGTGGCGATGCGCAGCACCACGTCGTTGCGCAGCCGGTCATTGAAGTTCTTGAGCACGCCAGCCGTCTGGTCGAACTCCAGATGCACGAGGATGGCCGCGATGATCTGCGGATGCTCGTTGCGCAGCAGTTCGGCGATGGACAAGGGGTCCATCCACTTCAGGCTCTCGATGCCGGAGACGTCGCCGCCCTGCAGGATGCGGTCAATCAGCAGGGCGGCCTTGTCATCGCCCAGCGCGCGCTTGAGCACTGCGCGAACATAGTTGTCGGTGTCTGACACCAGCAGCTTCTGGGAGGCTGCGGCTTCGGTGAACTTGTGCATCACCTCGCCCACGCGCTCGGTGGATACCGCGCGTGTGCGGGCTATGGTTTCGCCCAGCTTCTGCACCTCCTTGGGTGACAGATGCTTGAACACCTCGGCGGCCTCGGCTTCGCCCAGGGACATCAGAAAGATGGCGGCATCCTGAAGGCCTTGTTCTTCCATGGTGTGCTTCCTCCGTTCAGCGGGCGGCCGTCAGGCCGGCGCCTCGCCGTTGACCCAGGTCTTGACGATGTTGGCCACGGCGGCCGGGTTCTCCAGCGCGAGGCGGCGGGCCTCGGTCAGGCGTACCTCCTCCGGGCTCATGACATCGGTGCCGGTGCCAGACGGCATGGGCAGTCCTGGCCGCTCCGGCGCTTCGTTGATCAAGGCATTGAGTTGCTGGGGCTGGGGTTTGTCCAGCGCCGGGGCTGGCGAAGTCATCAGCTTGACCCCAGGGCGGATCAGACCCATGAGCACCAGCAGACCCGCGCCCACCATGGCCAGTGGCCAGGCCAGACTGCGGCCCATCTCCAGCACATCGGGCTGCTGCCACCACGGCGTCGGCTCGGCGTCGTCTTTCTTGGGCGCCGTGAAGGGGGCGTTGACCACGTTGACAGAGTCGCCGCGGGTCTGGTTGAACCCGATGGTCTCGCGCACCAGCGCCGTCATCTGCTCGATCTGCTCGGCCGGAATCGGGGCGGCCACTTCCTTGCCTGACTTGTCCTGCGTGCTGCGGTGGTTGACCACGACGGCGGCGCTCAGGCGGCGGATCTGCCCGACCGATTCGCGCACCACGCGCACCGTCTTGTCCACCTCGTAGTTGATGACCGACTCGCGGCGCATGTTGCCGGGCTTGTCGCTACCGGGCGCGTTCACGCCGGTTTGCTGGGCCTGCCCGTTGATGGGCGCCTGACCGGTGGCGGGCGGCTGGTTGGTTACCGCACCGGGCACACCTGCGGGTTGTGCCGTGGGTGGGGTGCCGTCCTCCACCATCTGCTGGCTGCGGATGGTGCCCGGTTCGCCACCCTGATTGGGGCGGTGCTGTTCACTGGTGGACTCGGCCAACGAGAAGTCCACATCGGCGCTGACCTGGGCCTTGACGTTGCCCGCACCCACCAGCGGCTCGATCATGTCGAGGATGCGGCGGGTGTACAGGGCCTCGATCTGCTGCACATACTGCAGCTTCTGCAGGTCCACACCGCTGCTCTGGCTGTCGGGGTTGGTCGACAGCAGGTTGCCGGCATCGTCAATCACGCTGACGGCCTTGGGGTTCATCTCCGGCACGCTGGAGGACACCAGGTGCACGATGCCCGCCACCTGCGCCTTGTCCAGTGTGCGGCCGGGGTGCAGGGTCAGCAGGATGGAGGCCGACGGTTTCTGCTGTTCGCGAAAGAAGCCGTTCTGGTTGGGCAGGGCCAGGTGCACCCGGGCCGACTGCACCGACGACAGCGACTGGATCGAGCGGGTCAGTTCCCCTTCCAGGCCGCGCTGGAAGGTCAGTCGCTCCTGGAACTGCGTCATGCCGAAGCGGTTGCTCTCCATCAGCTCGAAGCCGGTGACCGACCCCTTGGGCAGGCCTTGCGAGGCCAGGCGAAGGCGCACATCGTGCACGCGGTCGGCCGGCACCATGATGGCGCCGCCGCCCTCGGCGTGCTTGTAGGGCACGTTCATCTGCGTCAGCTGGGCGACGATGGCGCCGCCGTCCTTGTCACTGAGGCTGGTGTAGAGAATGCGCCAGTCGGGCTGGCGGCCCATGAAAAAGACGGACAGGGCAATGGCCAGCAGGGCCAGCACACCCAGACCCAGGCGGATCTTCTGGGTCTTGTCCAGGCGCGCCAGACCGGCACCCAGCGCATTGCGCGGGGCGGCGGGTTGCAGTTCCATGTCGGCGACGGCGTTGCTCATGGCGAGGGGCTCAGGTGCATTGGACAGGGCGGACTTCGCCCTCCTTGCAACCGATTATTCGGGGGCAGCCCCCCCGACATAGCCATGAAAAGCCCCCTCTTTGGCCCCTTATTTCACCGGCAGCGTGGCCATGCCACGCCTAGCATCGGGGGGACATCACTTTGGTGTGAAAGGATTTCCCATGGACCTGCGCATTTCATCCCTCAACAGCCAGGCCCTGCAGAAGGCGGGGCAGACCCAGTTCAAGCGGCCGGCCACCGGTGCGGCTCAAGGGGTCGGCTCGGGTTTTGCCGACAACTTCAAAACTGCCCTGAAATCGGTCAGTTCCGCCCAGAATGAAGCCTCGCGTCTGCAGACCGAGGTCCAGATGGGTAACCCGAAAGTCAGCCTGGAAGAAACCATGCTGGCCATGCAGAAGGCCCAGATCGGCTTCCAGGCCACCTTGCACGTGCGCAACCGCATGGTGCAGGCCTATACCGACATCATGAACATGTCGGTGTAACCACTTTTCTCCTCAGTGCATCGACTGGCCCTGGCGGTCCAGCAGCTGTTCCAGGTCATTGAGCCAGGGCTCGGCCAGGCAGCGGATCTCGGCATCGGTCTTGAGGATGCGCTGCATGATGCGGTTCTTCTCCTTGCGCTCCTCAAGGTCCAGCTCGTCGGTGCGTGAGCGGTGGCGCAGTTGGGCAATCAGCACGGCACAGGCACCTTCGAGTTTGACCACCTGGTCCCAGTCTTCGGCCTGGGCAGCTTCCAGCATCTTCAGGCTGGCGTTCTCGATGGCCCGGTAGTAGTCGAGCAGGGTGTGCGGCGCAGCCATGGTCAGGCTCCCAGGGCGGTAGCGGTGCGTGCGGTGGCAGCTTCGGCGCTCTTGATGCTTTTCCATGATTGTGCAATCGGTTCGATGAGTTGTCGGACTTCGTCCAGGGCGGCCACGTCGTTGCGCAGGTTGGCATATGTCAGGCGCACCACGCTGTAGCTATACAGGCCGTGCAGGTTGGCCGCGATCTCGCCACCCTCGGCCAGGTTAAGCCCCGCTTTCAGGCCTTCTTCCAGGATGCGCACGGCCTTGCCGATGGCCTCGCCTTTAGCGGCAATGTCCTGGCGCTCCAGCGCGCCCTGGGCGGTGTTGATGTTGCGCAGCAGCGCGTCAAACAGCAGACCCACCAGATCGTGCGGCGAGGCTGCATCCACGCTGGTGACCGCGGCAATGCGGCGATAGGCGGCGGCGGCTCTGGCGTTGACGGAGGTGAACATGGTGTCGATTCCTTGATCCTGATGCCTTTCTGTATCGGCACCCGCCGGGCCGACTGAAGCCTTTGACGCAGCGAATTGCAAGGATTTATTGGGCTTCATTTGGATAGCGACATGACACGGTTGAAGGGCGCGAAAAAAAGGCCTGTCGACTGAACCATGGGGTGTTGTCGCAGGCCTTGATAGGACCAAAGTCCTGAGGAAACAGGTTCAATTGAACAAATCAGCCACTGCTTTTGTTCCACAAGGTGATCTGCTGCGCAACGAAGGCGTTCAGGGAATTCAGTTGCCCCACCGAGGCGTCCATGGCGTTGTACTGGGCCAGGTAGCGCGCTTCAGCGCGCGTGGCTCGGTCATTGACCCGCTCCTGCTCCTTGTCGTTGCGTTTGAGCGCACTTTGCAACGAGCCAGTTCTTGTCGTCAAGCTGCCGTTCGCACTGACCAGTCCATCGGTGAACGCCTTGACCTTCAGGCCAAATCCCTGGTCGGTGCTGCCGCTGCCCCCACCGGCGGCGGTGAACAGGTTCTGCAGACCCTCCAGGTTCTTCATGGCGTCACTCAGCTTGGCGCTGTCAATCGTCAGTTTGCCGTCTTTCTGGGCTTGGATGCCTACGTCCAGCAAGCGGCTGAAGGGGCTGCTGGCGGTCACGGACCGCATCATGCCGCGCAAGGCATTTTGCAGACCCACCACCGTGCTGTCGCCTTGGAGCGTGCCTGCCACCTTGGTGGCCGCATCGTATTTGGTGGTGGTGTTGATCAGCTCATTGATGCTGTTGTAGGCATTGACGAAGGCCTCAATGTTCTTCTTGATGGCCGCCTCGTCGGTGCTGACCTTGATTTCCACGGGAGCCGTGGTTTCCTTGGTCAAGGTCAGCGTCATGCCGGGCAGATTGTCCGACAGGGTATTGCTGGCAGAACTGACCGCCACATTGTTGATGGTGGCCAGCGCGTTGATACCCGCCTGGCTCAGGCTCATGCCGGTGGCGGTGCCAGGGTCGTAAGCCAGACGGGAGAGCCCATTGGCATCGTTGGGGGTGCCGTCGTCGTCGGTCACCTGAATGCGAAAACCGCTGGTCTCGCCCGTGTCGTTGGAACGGATCAGCAGGCGCTCGCCCGTGCTGTCGCGCAGCACCGTGGCGCTGACGCCCGCCTCGGCATCGTTGATCTTGGCGGCAATATCGCTCAGGGTGTCGTCGGCCGCCACGGTCACGTTGACGGCGGCCGCACTTCCTGGCGCAAAAGTGCCGCTGGCCCAGCTCCCGATCTGGATGCTCAGTGTGCCACTGCCCATCGAGCTGTCCTTGGCGATGGCGGTGGACGCCGTGGACTGGGCTTTGGCCAGGCGTTGCACCTCGACGGAAAGGCTGGTGCGTGCGGCGGTGCCGCTGGCACTGACGGCAACTGCACTGCTGTCCGACGACGTGGCGGTGACGCCACTCCAACTGCTGGCCTTTGAAAGCTTGTCTGCGGCGTCACCCAAGGCCGTGGCCATGGACTTCAGGCTGCCGTAGACAGACACCTTGTTCTGCAGTGAGGTGGCCTGTGTCTGCAGGGCTTGCAGCGGGGCACGCTCCAGCGCCACCAGTTGGGACACGATGCTTTTGACATCGATGCCGCTGGCGATACCCGGGGAAGTGATGGTGGCCATGGCAAATAACTTTCAGCTGGATAGACACAAGGCACGACCACGTGGGTAGCCGCCATGCCTTGTGTGCATCCGCCGCAGTCGGGCGGATGGGCAGCCTGCCTGGTCAGACAGGCTGCCAGAGGCGGTCAGCGCAGCAGGCTGAGCACGCCCTGGGGCAGCTGGTTGGCCTGGGCCACCATCGCGGTACCCGCCTGCTGCAGGATCTGGGCGCGCGAGAGGTTGGCGGTTTCCTTGGCAAAGTCGGCGTCGACGATGCGACCGCGGGCTGCGGAGAGGTTCTCCGAACTGGTCTGCAGGTTCTGAATCACCGATCCGAAACGGTTCTGGATGGCACCCATGTCGGCTCGGGCCGAGTTGATCGTGGTCAGGGCCGCTTCCATGATCCCAATAGCACGCTGAGCACCAACAAAGTCTTCAATATCTACGTCGCTCACGTACACCTGAGTAGCAGCAGAGGCATCTGAAGTCGGTGCTGCTGCTGTATCTGAATAAGTAGTCGCACCTACTGTTCCAGCACTGACTACCAAATCTTTGTCTGCGATGAGAGATTCGAGCGTCACATCATCGCCACTCACACTGGCGTACACACCAGACTCACCACTCTTTGCGTTGATAGCTTGTGCAAGTGCTGCTGCTTGAGCATCAGCGTCTGCGGCAACTGCAACATCGTCTATCACAACGCCGTTGATGGTAAGGCCGGTAATGGCGGCTGCATTGTCGGTGGTCATTACTTCGTCTCCAGCGAAGTAGGACCCGCCGAGTTGGGCAGTCTGCGCATTCGTGACTGCATCGACGGTGATGAGCTGTCCTGCGTTGGCGCCGACCTGGAAGGCCTTGCCAGTAAAAGAGCCGTCCAGCAGCTTGGTGCCGTTGAACTCGGTCTGCGTGGCCACGCGCTGGATTTCGGCCTGCAGCTGGGACACTTCCTTTTGCAGGGCTTCGCGGTCGGTGGCCGAGTTGGTGGCGTTGGACGACTGCACGGCCAGTTCGCGGATGCGCTGTAGGTTGTTGCCGATCTCGGCCATGGCGCCTTCGGCCGTCTGGGCCAGCGAGATGCCATCGTTGGCATTGCGGATGGCCACATTCAGGCCCTTGACCTGCGAGTTCATGCGCTCGGAAATGGCCAGGCCGGCGGCGTCGTCCTTGGCGCTGTTGACGCGAAGGCCCGAGGACAGGCGCTGCATGGACGTGGCCAGCGAGCCGGTGGACGCAGACAGGTTGCGCTGCGCATTGATGGACATCACGTTGGTGTTGATGGTCGACATGACTGACTCCTAAATTCGGCTTGGTGGTTTTCTAGCGCGAGACTTCAGCGCGCCTTAGCGCAGCAGGCTCAACACGCCTTGGGGCAGCTGATTGGCCTGGGCCACCATGGCGGTGCCGGCCTGCTGCAGGATCTGGGCCCGCGAGAGGTTGGCCGTTTCCTTGGCGAAGTCGGCGTCGACGATGCGACCGCGGGCTGCAGAGAGGTTCTCCGAGCTGGTCTGCAGGTTCTGGATGACCGAGCCGAAACGGTTCTGGATGGCACCCATGTCGGCGCGGGCAGAGTTGATCGTGGTCAGAGCCGAGTCCATGATGCCGATGGCCTGCTGAGCGCCTGCGAAGGTTGAAATATCAACACTGCTAACGAAAACTTCATCGCCGGCTGCTAACGCAACGGCAGTGTCTGCGCCGCTGAGTGTTGTTGTAAGAGTGTCGCCCACTTCACCTGATATCAGCGACTGAATAGTGACTTCACCGGTTGTTTCGTCTAGTGATGCAATGACGCCAGCCTCTCCAGATTTGGCATTAATTGCACTCACAAGTGCAGCGCCGACAGTGTTCTGACCGCGAAGCTCAGCTGCGGCTGCATCTCCAGTGCCGGTGCCAGCGGTCTCTGCTGCAATGCTTATTGCATCGAACGAGACCAATTCACCATTACTTGGGTTGGTAATGGTAAATGCCGAAATGTTGACTGCGCCGAAATCAAAAGCTCCGTCTGTGTTTGTGTCAGATGTGGTTACCGTTGCTGTGAAGGTGCGTTCAGCAAAAAGGCTACCACCCAAACTGTCTGTCTGCGCATTGGTGACGGCATCGACGGTGATGAGCTGGCCAGCGTTGGCACCGACCTGGAAGGCCTTGCCGGTGAAGGAGCCGTCCAGCAGCTTGGTGCCGTTGAACTCGGTCTGCGTGGCCACGCGCTGGATTTCAGCCTGCAACTGCGAGACTTCCTTTTGCAGGGCTTCGCGGTCGGTGGCCGAGTTGGTGGCGTTGGACGACTGCACGGCCAGTTCGCGGATGCGCTGCAGGTTGTTGCCGATCTCGGCCATGGCGCCTTCGGCCGTCTGGGCCAGCGAGATGCCATCGTTGGCGTTGCGGATGGCCACGTTCAGGCCCTTGACCTGCGAGTTCATGCGCTCGGAAATGGCCAGGCCAGCGGCATCGTCCTTGGCGCTGTTGACGCGAAGGCCTGAGGACAAGCGCTGCATGGACGTGGCCAGAGAGCCGGTGGACGCAGACAGGTTGCGCTGCGCGTTGATGGACATCACGTTGGTGTTGATGGTCGACATGACTGACTCCTAAATTCGGGTGTATGGCGATATGGCGCGTGGCTTCAGCCTGGATCAGCGCAGCAGGCTCAACACGCCTTGGGGCAGCTGATTGGCCTGGGCCACCATGGCGGTGCCGGCCTGCTGCAGGATCTGGGCCCGCGAGAGGTTGGCCGTTTCCTTGGCGAAGTCGGCGTCGACGATGCGACCGCGGGCTGCAGAGAGGTTCTCCGAGCTGGTCTGCAGGTTCTGGATGACCGAGCCGAAACGGTTCTGGATGGCACCCATGTCGGCTCGGGCCGAGTTGATCGTGGTCAGGGCGGAGTCCATCAGGGCTATGGCCCGTTGGGCGCCCAGAAAGTCGGAAATATCTACGTCCTCAACCACAGTTGCGGTAGTCGGAGCGCTTGCAGTTAGGGTGGCAGTGCCGTTCGTCGCTGTAGCCGTAGTTGTTATCGCCGTAGTCCGGTTTGCGATACCGCTCAGCGTGATTCCAGCTGGGCCGCTTGCCTCTGCGTACACACCCAATTGAGCTGCCTGCTCGTTAATTGCACTGACTAGAGTTTCCTGCATAGCAGTCAACATTGCAGCACTCTGGCCAGCTCCCGCGGCTTCCACAGTGAAACTACCGATGTTGACTCCATTGATAGTCACATCTTCAAGTTCAAGGTCTGCAGTCGGATCCGTAACTGCGAGAGCGATGCTTCCATCAGCAAAGAGCGTAGACCCGAGGTTGTCTGTTTGCGCATTGGTGACTGCATCAACAGTGATGAGCTGACCGGCGTTAGCACCGACTTGGAAGGCCTTGCCGGTGAAGCTACCGTCCAGCAGCTTGGTGCCGTTGAATTCTGTCTGCGTGGCCACGCGCTGGATTTCAGCCTGCAGCTGGGCCACTTCCTTTTGCAGGGCTTCTCTGTCACTGGTGTCGTTGGTGGCGTTGGACGACTGCACGGCCAGTTCGCGGATGCGTTGCAGGTTGTTGCCGATCTCGGCCATGGCGCCTTCGGCTGTCTGGGCCAGCGAGATGCCGTCATTGGCGTTGCGGATGGCCACGTTCAGGCCCTTGACCTGAGAGTTCATGCGCTCGGAGATGGCCAGGCCGGCGGCGTCGTCCTTGGCGCTGTTGACGCGCAGACCCGAAGACAGGCGCTGCATGGACGTGGCCAGTGAGCCGGTGGACGCAGACAGGTTGCGCTGCGCGTTGATGGACATCACGTTGGTGTTGATGGTGCTCATGTGTAACTCCTAACGGTGGAAAGGTGCTCCGGCATTGCTGCCGATCTCAACGTTACTGACATCACTGCCAGCGACCATGACCGGGTTCAGTGAAGCTGCCTGCCGGACGACGAACCTTGATAGAAGTTCGTTGAAGTCTTTTTCGGAGGCACGTCCTGATTCTTGAGCGTCTGCGCTGGGGACTGCACCCAAAAAAGCAGTGCGATGACCTTTCATTTCGCGCCTTTGCGGCGCCTGTTTTTCGCAAGGGCATAGGGCTATCGGCGTGGGGTTAGGAAACCTTTAGGGACAAGTGGGCTGGCGGCATCAAAACACCGTCATCTGGCACGTCGGCGCGCCGTTCTGCGGCATGCACACTACATCCACACTGCTTGAATGACCGTTCGTCGGATTTGTCAGATGGCGTGTGACATCTGTACGTGCAGGCGGTGTCCTTGATCGTCATCATGGGTAGGTGGTTCATCCGGACGACCCTGGAGGACTCATTCAGGGGCTGCGCCGGCGTTCAGGACTGCCGCCTCGGCCTGCAGGCCGATCCCCTCATCCGATGTGAACCTTGGTTGTAGGAATAAGGATGACAAGGCCTCAGACGAAGCCTGACCCTTCAAACAGACATCCGCCGATTAAAGATTTTTTTCCCCGGCGGAATCAATAATCAAGTGCAACACCCAACCGGTAAGGTACCGCGATGGGCAAGCACTACGAACAACTCACGGCTGAAGAACGAGCGGCGATCATGATGATGAAGGCGGACAACTGCTCGGCGCG
>NZ_JBHTBX010000017.1:0-59349 GCF_042665135.1 Hydrogenophaga bisanensis | reverse complement strand
GCGAGGAAGTGCAGCGCGGCCAGGTGCTGTGCAAGCCCGGCTCCATCAAGCCGCACACGCACTTCACCGGTGAGGTGTACGTGCTGTCCAAGGACGAAGGTGGCCGTCACACCCCGTTCTTCAACAATTACCGTCCGCAGTTCTACTTCCGCACGACCGACGTCACCGGCTCCATCGAGCTGCCGGCCGACAAGGAAATGGTCATGCCTGGCGACAACGTGTCGATCACCGTCAAGCTGATCGCCCCCATCGCCATGGAAGAAGGCCTGCGCTTCGCCATCCGTGAAGGCGGTCGTACCGTCGGCGCCGGCGTCGTGGCCAAGATCATCGAGTAATCGGATACGGAGTACCGCATGTCTTCCAAGCAGAAAATCCGCATCCGCCTCAAGGCGTTCGATTACAAGCTGATCGACGCTTCCGCCGCCGAGATCGTTGATACCGCCAAGCGCACCGGCGCGATCGTCAAGGGCCCCGTGCCCCTGCCGACCCGCATGAAGCGTTTCGACATCCTGCGCTCGCCGCACGTCAACAAGACCAGCCGCGATCAGCTCGAGATCCGCACCCACCAGCGTCTGATGGACATCGTCGACCCGACCGACAAGACGGTTGACGCCCTGATGAAGCTGGACCTGCCGGCCGGCGTGGACGTCGAGATCAAGCTCCAGTGATCCCGGAGCGCAAGCCGGCGACAGCCGGTCTTGCACAAAAAAAGCCCGCTGGTTATACTGGCGGGCTTTTCAGGCTTTTGGCCTGAGAGATAACCGTTTGTCGGTAGCGCGGATTCGTCGGCGCTGCCTTAACAACCGTGCCGCAGTGGCGTTGCAAGACGCTGCGGGCACACCATCAGCCCCGGCCAATTGAAGTCGGGAACGGAGAAAACAATGAGTCTTAGCAACTCCCTCGGGTTGTTGGGTCGCAAGGTGGGCATGATGCGTCTGTTCACCGATGACGGGGACGCAGTGCCTGTCACGGTGGTCGACGTGTCCAACAACCGTGTGACACAAGTCAAAACCCTGGCCAATGACGGCTACGACGCGCTGCAGGTCACCTTCGGTGCCCGTCGTGCCTCCCGCGTGACCAAGCCGGTCGCCGGTCACCTGGCCAAGGCCGGCGCAGAAGCCGGTGAGATCATCAAGGAATTCCGCGTGACCGCCGAGGTTGCCGCCCAGTACCAGCCGGGCGCTACCGTGGCAGCCAACGCCATTTTTGCCGCCGGCCAGAAGGTCGACGTGCAGGGTACTTCGATCGGTAAGGGCTACGCCGGTACCATCAAGCGCCACAACTTCGCTTCCCAGCGCGCCTCGCACGGCAACAGCCGTTCGCACAATGTGCCGGGTTCGATCTCCATGGCCCAAGATCCGGGTCGTGTGTTCCCGGGCAAGAAGATGACCGGTCACATGGGCGACGAAACCGTCACCACCCAGAACCTGGATGTCTTCCGCGTGGACGAAGCCCGTCAGCTGCTGCTGATCAAGGGTGCCATCCCCGGCTCCAAGGGCGGCTTCGTGACCGTCCGTCCCGCCGTCAAGGCCAAAGCCAACCAGGGAGCTAACTGATGCAAGTTGAACTCCTGAACGACCAGGGTCAGGCCGCATCCAAGCTGGATGTGCCCGAGACCGTCTTCGGTCGTGACTACAACGAATCGCTGATTCACCAGCTGGTGGTGGCCTATCAGGCCAACGCCCGTCAAGGTACGCGTGCACAAAAAGACCGCCAGATGGTCAAGCACTCGACCAAGAAGCCTTTCAAGCAGAAGGGCACCGGCAACGCTCGCGCCGGTATGACGTCCTCGCCGCTGTGGCGCGGAGGCGGTCGCATCTTCCCGAACAGCCCCGACGAGAACTTCACCCAGAAGCTCAACAAGAAGATGTACCGCGCCGGCATGGCGTCCATCTTCTCGCAGCTGGTGCGTGAAGGCCGTCTGGCCGTGGTCGATTCGATCAAGGTCGACTCGCCCAAGACCAAGCAGCTCGCCGCCAAGTTCAAGGCCATGAACCTGAACCACGTTCTGGTCATCGCCGAAGAAGTCGACGAGAACCTGTACCTGGCCTCGCGCAACCTGCCCAACGTCCTCGTCGTTGAGCCGCGCTACGCCGATCCGGTGTCGCTGGTGCACTACAAGAAGGTGATCGTCACCAAGGGTGCCATCGACCAGCTCAAGGAGATGTTCGCATGAGCGCCGCCAAGCAATTCGACGAAGGCCGCCTGATGCAGGTCCTCGTGGCACCGATCGTGTCCGAGAAGGCCACGCAGGCCGCCGAACAATCCAATGCCGTGCTGTTCAAGGTGCTGCAGGACGCCACCAAGCCCGAGATCAAGGCCGCCGTTGAACTGATGTTCAAGGTGCAGGTCAAGGGGGTGTCCGTGCTCAACCAGAAGGGCAAGACCAAGCGCTTCGGCAAGACCGTCGGTCGCCGTGACCATGTCCGCAAGGCCTACGTCACGCTGCAGCCCGGCCAAGAGCTGAACTTCGGTGGAGAGGGCGTTTAATCATGGCAGTCATCAAGATGAAACCCACCTCGCCAGGCCGTCGCGGCATGGTGAAGGTCACGCGTGACCACCTGCACAAGGGTGCTGGTTACGCCCCGCTGCTGGAGCCCCAGCACCAGAAGTCCGGCCGCAACAACAACGGCCACATCACGGTTCGCCACAAGGGCGGCGGTGCCAAGCACCACTACCGTGTGGTCGACTTCCGTCGCAACAAGGACAACATCCCGGCCAAGGTCGAGCGCATCGAGTACGACCCGAACCGCACGGCGCACATCGCGCTGCTGTGCTACGCCGATGGCGAGCGCCGCTACATCATCGCCCCCCGTGGCGTTGAAGTCGGTGCAACCCTGATGTCCGGCGCCGAGTCGCCGATCCGCGTGGGGAACACCCTGCCGATCCGCAACATCCCCGTCGGTTCGACCATCCACTGCATCGAACTGCAGGTTGGCAAGGGCGCCCAGATCGCCCGTTCCGCCGGTGCTTCGGCTGTGCTGCTGGCCCGCGAAGGCATCTACGCCCAGGTGCGCATGCGCTCCGGCGAAGTGCGCAAGGTCCACGTCGACTGCCGCGCCACCATCGGTGAAGTCTCCAACACCGAGCACAGCCTGCGTCAGCTGGGCAAGGCCGGTGTGAAGCGTCACATGGGCATTCGCCCGACCGTTCGCGGTACCGCCATGAACCCGATCGACCACCCGCACGGTGGTGGTGAAGGCAAGACCGGCGAAGGTCGCGCTCCGGTGGATCCGTGGGGCAACCTGACCAAGGGCTACCGCACCCGCAACAACCGCCGCACGCAGAACATGATCGTGTCGCGTCGCAAGAAGTAAGGGGTTGACGAAATGACTCGTTCTCTCAAAAAAGGTCCCTTCGTTGACCATCACCTGCTCGCCAAGGTCGAGAAGGCCGTGTCCACCAAGGACAAGAAGCCCGTCAAGACCTGGTCGCGCCGCTCCATGATCCTGCCCGAGTTCATCGGTCTGACGATCGCCGTGCACAACGGCAAGCAGCACGTGCCTGTGTACATCACCGACCAGATGGTCGGCCACAAGCTGGGTGAGTTCTCCCTGACGCGCACCTTCAAGGGCCATCCGGGTGACAAGAAAGCCAAGAAGTAAGGATCACCATCATGACTACTGAAACCCGCTGTGTCGTCCGCGGCGTGCGCCTGTCGGTGGACAAGGGCCGTCTGGTGGCCGACCTGATTCGTGGCAAGAAGGTCGACCAGGCCCTGAACATCCTGGCCTTCACGCAGAAGAAGGCCGCCGGCATCGTCAAGAAGGCCCTGGAGTCCGCGATTGCGAACGCCGAGCACAACGACGGCGCCGACATCGACGAACTAAAGGTCAAGACCATCTACGTCGAGCAGGGCACGACCCTCAAGCGCTTCACGGCCCGCGCCAAGGGCCGTGGCAACCGCATCAGCAAACCCACCTGTCACATTTACGTGACGGTCGGCAACTGAGGAGGTCACTGGAATATGGGACAAAAAATCAACCCGACCGGCTTCCGGCTTGCCGTCTCGCGCAACTGGGCCAGCCGCTGGTACGCCAGCAACCGTGACTTCGCCGGCATGCTGGCCGAAGACATCAAGGTCCGTGAGTACCTCAAGGCCAAGCTCAAGAACGCCGCCGTCTCGCGCGTCGTGATCGAGCGTCCCGCCAAGAACGCCCGCATCACCATCCATTCGGCCCGTCCGGGTGTGGTGATCGGCAAGAAGGGCGAGGACATCGAGAAGCTGAAGAAGGAACTGGCCGCCAAGCTGGGCGTGCCGGTGGCCGTCAACATCGAGGAAGTGCGCAAGCCCGAGATCGATGCCAAGCTGATCGCCGACAGCATCACGCAACAGCTGGAAAAGCGGATCATGTTCCGCCGCGCCATGAAGCGCGCCATGCAGAACGCCATGCGTCTGGGTGCCCAGGGCATCAAGATCATGTCGTCGGGCCGTCTGAACGGTATCGAAATCGCCCGCACCGAGTGGTACCGCGAAGGCCGCGTGCCGCTGCACACCCTGCGCGCCGACATCGACTACGGCACCTCGGAAGCCAAGACCACCTATGGCGTCATCGGCGTCAAGGTCTGGGTGTACAAGGGTGACACCCTGGGCCGCAACGATGCGCCCGTGGTCGAGACCCCGCGTCCGGAAGAAGAGCGTCGCCCGCGTGGCCCGCGCCGTGAGCGTCCGGCTGGCCCGGCTGCCCGCGCCGCTGTGCGCCGTGGTGGCAATGCCGCTCCGGCCGATGGCAGCGACAAGCCTGCCGAGGCCACCGACAAACCCGCCGTTAAGCGCGTTCGCAAAGACGCACCCGCAGGGGCACCTGCGGACGGCAAAGGAGAATAAACATGCTGCAACCTGCTCGTCGCAAGTACCGTAAAGAGCAAAAGGGCCGCAACACGGGCGTCGCCACCAGTGGCGCCACCGTGGCCTTCGGCGACTTCGGTCTGAAGTCCACCGATCGCGGCCGTCTGACGGCCCGTCAGATCGAGGCTGCACGTCGTGCCATTTCCCGTCACGTCAAGCGTGGCGGCCGGATCTGGATCCGCGTGTTCCCCGACAAGCCGATCTCCAACAAGCCCGCCGAAGTCCGTATGGGTAACGGCAAGGGTTCCGTGGAGTACTACGTGGCCGAAATCCAGCCCGGCAAGGTGCTGTACGAAATCGTGGGCGTGCCCGAGCAACTCGCTCGTGAAGCCTTCGCCCTGGCCGCCGCCAAACTTCCCCTGCGCACCACGTTCGTGACGCGCATGCTGGGTCAGTGATTCAGGAGAACATAGATGAAAGCTGCTGAACTGCGCCAGAAGGATGTGGCCGGCCTGGAAGCCGAAGTGAAATCGCTGCAGAAGGCCCATTTCGGCCTGCGCATGCAGAAGGCCACGCAACAACTGAACAACACCGCCACGCTGGGCGACACCCGCCGCGCCATCGCTCGTGCCAAGACGATTCTGGCCGAGAAGCAACGCGCCGCCGCCAAGTAAGGAGTGACGAAATGACGGAAGCCAAAACATCCCTCAAGCGCACCCTGATCGGCAAGGTCGTCAGTGACAAGCGCGCCAAGACCGTGACGGTTCTGGTCGAGCGTCGGGTCAAGCACCCGATCTACGACAAGATCGTGATCAAGTCCAGCAAGTACCACGCCCACGATGAGAACGGCGAGTACAAGATGGGCGATGTGATCGAGATCACCGAGAGCCGTCCGCTGTCGAAGACCAAGAACTGGGTGGCCTCCCGCCTGGTTCAAAAGGCTGCCCTGGTGTAAGCCTGTTCGTGCCGCCCGCCGGCATGAATCCTGAAAGCGACCGACAATCTCGGTCGCTTTTTTCATTTCTGGCGGTCACACGACCGCTGCCATTTGCCCGCCAGGGCACCACCACAGACGAGGAGCACGACATGATCCAGGTAGGCGACAAGATTCCCGCGGTGACGCTGATGGAGTACAGCGAGGTCGAGGGCAATGGCTGCAGCATCGGTCCCAATCCAGTGGACACGGCCAAGGCCAGCGCAGGTAAGACCATCGCCCTGTTTGCGCTGCCCGGCGCCTTCACGCCCACCTGCTCGGCCAAACATGTGCCAGGTTACGTGGAGAAGTTTGATGAACTCAAGGCCGCCGGCGTGGACGAGATCTGGTGCCTGAGCGTGAACGACGCCTTCGTGATGGGAGCCTGGGCGCGTGACCAGAAGACCGGCACCAAAGTCCGCATGCTGGCCGACGGCAGCGCCGACTTCGCCAAGGCCACAGGCCTGACGCTGGATCTGACCGGGCGCGGCATGGGCCTGCGCAGCAACCGCTACTCCATGCTGGTCAAGGATGGTGTGGTCAAAACCCTCAACATCGAAGGTCCCGGCAAATTCGAAGTTAGCGACGCGGACACGCTGCTGGCTCAGGCCAAGTCGGCCTGATGTTTCTGGCGCTGCCGGGCGGCGCTCAGCCGCCCGACAGCGCGTCCAGATCGGCTTTGAGGTAGTGCGCGCCCGGCAACGGGTTGTGGTAGTAAGGGGCCACTTCCTCGAAGCCCAGCTCCTCATACAGGGCGCGGGCAGCCTCCATGTCGCTGAGCGTGTCCAGGAGCATGTTGGTGTAGCCGGCCACCCGGGCACGGGACATGGTCTGCTCGACCAGCATGCGGCCCAATCCGAAGCCCCGGTAAGCCCGGCGCACAAACAGGCGCTTCATCTCGCAGGCGTTGAGATGGTCGCTGTTGACCAGCGCACGAAACGCACAGCAGCCGGCCGGCGCTCCATCGACCGTCGCCAGCAGGAGCAGACCGTAAGGCTCGGCGTACTGCCCAGGCAGGCCAGCCAGTTCCTGCTCGAACCCTTGGAAGCACAAATCCACCCCGATGTCGGCCTGGTAATCGACGAACAGGCCGCGGATGGCATTCAGGTCTTCGTGGCTTTGCGCAACGCGCACGTCAATGGCGACGGATCCGGTATCGGTCATGGTGCAGGGGCAACAGTCCTCGCTGAAAGTTGCCAATATACCCGGGTGCCCGCCCCAGGGCCCGATCAGGCCTTGAGGAGATCCTCAATCAGCCGGTGCAGGGCGTCGGGTTCGGGTTCGCCCACATAGCGTTTGACGATGTGTCCTTGCTTGTTCACCAGATAGGTGGTCGGCGTGAGTTTGACGTCGCCCCAGTCCTTGGCCAGCTGTCCGGTGTTGTCCAGTGCCACCTTGAAAGGCAATTGTCGGGTGGAAGCGAAGTTCTGCACCCAAGCCGGGGGGTCGTAACTCATGGCCACCGCGATGGTCTCGAAGCCTTGTTCCCGGTACTTCTGGTAGGTGGATGCCAGCATGGGCATTTCCTTGACGCAGGAGACACAGGTGGTGGCCCAGAAGTTGACCAGAGTCACCTTCCCCCGCAGGTCCGCGGACGTCAGGGTGCTGCCATCGAGCAGCACGAACCGTGAATCGGGTACGGCTTCGCGGCTGCCGCAGCCGGCCATTGAAAAGGAGGTGGCCAGCAGGGGGACGGAAGCCAGACTGCCCAGCAGATAGCGGCGACGCGAGAGTGACATGGCAGCGTGCTCAAAGATAGACGTGAATAGACTCGGGTGATAACCCCCGGCTCTCCGAGCTCGAATCAGCGCGCGAAGTTCCCCAGTCTACCGGAGCCGTGCGCGGGCCTGCGCCAGTCGGGCCTCCAGATACTCGCCGTAAAAGTCAGGCACGGCCACGCCCACGAGACGCTCCGCCAGTTCCCGACCCTCAGCATCGAAGAAAAGAACGGTCGGGGCGAAGCGGGCCTTCCAGCGACGGGCGAGCTCTGCAGGACTGACTTGCTGACCGCTGAAATCCTGGATCAGCCCGGTGCGGTCCTGAATGTCCAGCTGGACGGCATGAACCTGTCCGGCCTGAACCATGGGCCCGAGGTGATGCTGCCGGACCACATCGCAGTAGACGCAGCCGGCCAGGGTGGTCATGACCACCAGAGGCTCACCCCGGGAGACGGCCGTTTGGGCGGAACCGCGCAGTGAGCGGGTGAGGGGCAAGGACCGAATGGCGGTGGTGGTGTTCATGGCGGCGAGTCTCCAGAGGGATCACACGATTCCACGGCGTTGAAGATCGCCAAGCTCAGTCTCGTTCATGCCCAGCCAGTCGGACAGCACCTCACCCGTGTGCTGCCCGAGCAACGGGGGCGGGAGATCGGTCCGCACGGGTGTGGCACTGAGCTTCATCGGACTGGACACCAGATTCACCTCGTCGGCCAGGGGGTGGGACCACGCATGCACCATGCCGCGTGCGAGGACGTGGGGATCTGCGAAGACCTCCGCCAGGTTGTTGATGGGACCGCAGGGCACCTTGGCCGCCTCCAGCGCGGCCAGCCAGTCGGCCTTGGTGCGCTGGCGCATGATGTCCTCCAGCATCGGGACCAGCACCTGACGGTTGCGCACCCGATCGGCATTGCGGGCAAAGCGCGGGTCCTTGGCCATGGAAGGACACCCGGCCACCTCGCAGAACTTGGCGAACTGACCGTCGTTGCCGACCGCCAGGATGATGTGCTGGGCGTGACCGTGTGCGTCGGGCAACACCTCGAACACCTGGTAGGGCACGATGTTCGCGTGGGCGTTGCCGGCGCGACCGGGTACCTTGCCCTCCGCTCGACCCCGGACCAGGTAGTTGGCACCCAGGTTGGCCAGCATGGCCACCTGGGTGTCGAGCAGGGCCATGTCGATGTGCTGGCCCTCACCCGTGCGCTCCGCGTGGCGCAAAGCCGCAAGGATCGCGACCGTCGCGTACATGCCCGTGAACAGGTCCGCCACGGCGACGCCGACCTTCTGGGGGCCGCCGCCGGGCAGGTCATCGCGTTCGCCGGTGATGCTCATCAGTCCACCCATGCCCTGGATCGCGTAGTCGTAGCCGGCACGCTCCCGGTAGGGGCCGGTCTGGCCGAATCCGGTGATCGAGCAATAGACCAGTCGGGGATTGATCTGGCGCAGGGTCTCGTAGTCCAGTCCGTAGCGGGCCATGTCGCCGACCTTGTAGTTCTCGACGAACACATCGGCCTTGGCCGCCATGGCACGGATCAGCTGCTGACCGGCCGATACGGACAGGTCGCAGGTGATGGAGCGCTTGTTGCGGTTGGCGCCCAGGTAGTAGGCGGCTTCGGCCGTGTCGGCTCCGTCCCGACCCTGGAGAAACGGCGGGCCCCATCCACGGGTGTCATCGCCGCCCGGGTGATGGGGCCCCGAGGGACGTTCGACCTTGACAACGTCGGCGCCCAGATCGGCCAGGGTCTGCGTGCACCAGGGCCCAGCCAGGACACGCGAGCAATCGAGGATGCGGATACCATCGAGTGAGTTCATACATCGATTGTGCGCGACAAGACGGCTCCGTGCTGTCGCCAGCACCCATCGGAGACAGCTTTGCCCATGTTCCCCAAGGCCGGCAGTGCCAGGCCGGCGACCGCCATTGCCACGTTGCTGGCCACCGCTCTGATCGGTGCCTGCAGTCCGACCTTCAACTGGCGCGAAGTGCGTCCCGCCGAAAGCGGGATCGGGACCCTGATGCCTTGCAAGCCCGAGACGGCCGAGCGGGCGGTGCCACTGGGGCCAACGCCCGTGGTTTTGCACATGTCCAGTTGCGACACCGGCGGCCTGACCTACGCGCTGGCCTGGGCCGAGCTGGGTGAAGGGGTGGATCCCGACGCCGCCCAGAGCGCCTGGGAAAGCGCCAGCCGCCAGTCGCTTCGGGCCGTGGGGCCAGGCACAGCTGTCCCGGTCAACGTCCCAGGCGCCGCGAAGGCGACCAAGGTGACCCTCTCTGGCCAGAATCACCAGGGCAAGACCACCGATGCCCAGGTGACCTACATCCGGCAGGGCCGCCGCCTGTATCAGGCGGCCGTCTACGGTCACCCCTTGTCCGAGGACGCGCTCGGGCCCTTCTTCGACAACCTGCGGGTGACGCCATGAGCGATGCCTGGTTGAGCCCCCGGGCCGCCGTTCGTGTCTTCCTGGCGTTCGCGCTCGCCTACTTCATCTCGGCACTCATCCGTGCCGTCACCGCCACGCTGGCCCCGGTGCTCAGCGCAGAGATGCATTTGCAGGCCAGCGACCTGGGCCTGCTGGCTGGCGGTTATTTCCTGGGTTTCTCGCTCACCCAGTTGCCGCTCGGCACCTGGCTGGACCGGTATGGACCGCGGTCGGTGATCCTGGGCTTTCTGGCGGTGGCGGTGGCCGGGTGCATGGCCTTCGCGATGGCCACCGGTTTTTCGGGTTTGCTGTTGGCGCGGGTGATCATCGGCATGGGGGTGAGCGCCTGCCTGATGGCACCACTGACCGGCTATCGCCGCTGGTTCAAGCCGGAAACGCAGCTGCGCACCAACTCCTGGATGCTGATGACCGGATCGCTGGGCATGGTGGCGTCCACACTCCCGGTCCAGTGGCTCATGCCCGCGCTTGGCTGGCGGGGCCTGTTCTGGTTGCTGGCCGCCCTGTTGGTGCTGGCGATGCTGGCGCTGGCGTGGATCGTCCCTGCCTGGCAAAGCCAGACACCGAGGTCGGAGGAGGCGGTGGCCTCTCCAAAGGCGGGCTATGGCGACATCTGGCGCCACCCTTACTTTCGGATGATGGTGCCGGTCGGCTTCGTCAACTACGGGGGCATGGTGGCGGTCCAGACGCTGTGGGCGGGGCCATGGATGGTCAAGGTGGGCGGTGCCAGCGCAGAAGCCGCCGCATTCGGACTGTTTGCCATCAACCTGAGCATGCTGGCCGCATTCTGGCTCTGGGGGGTGGTCAACCCTGGTCTCTCCCGGCGGGGACTGACAGCCGAACGCCTGATCGCCGGTGGGCTGCCACTGAGTTTTGTGCTGTTGCTGGCCATCGTGTGGCTGGGTGCCGATGCCGGCTGGCCTCTGTGGGCTGCTTTCTGCGTCAGCAGCACTTTTGTGGCGCTGTCCCAGCCGGCGGTGGCCCTGGCCCTGCCGGCCGCGGCTGCGGGACGAGCCTTGTCGGCTTTCAACCTGGTGATCTTCGCCGGGGTCTTTGTGACGCAATGGGGCATCGGACTGGCCATCGATGCGCTGTCCTGGCTGGGCTGGGAAGAGAGCTTGCGCTTTCGGGGGGCAGTTGCGATCTTCCTGGCGTGTTGCGTCCTTGCCTATGGTCTGTTCCTGCGCGGACACCGGGGCTTGCGGCGGGCTAAACTTGCCGCATGAACGGCATCCTGATCGTCGCCCACGCCCCGCTGGCTTCTGCTTTGCGGTCCTGCGTGCTGCATGTGTTCCCCGACAGTGCAGAGGCGGTGGCGGCGCTGGATGTCCAGCCGAACACACCCCCCGAAGAGACGCTGGCCCAGGCCCGCATCCTGATGCAGGGCCTGGGTACGCCCGGTGCCTTGGTGGTGGCCGATGTCTTTGGGGCCACGCCCTGCAACGTGGCACAAAAGCTGGTGGACGGGGTGCGCTCCAAGCTCATCACCGGTGTCAACCTGCCGATGCTGCTGCGCACCGTGTCCTATCGGCACGAATCCCTCGATGCCCTGGTGGCTCGCGCCATGAGTGGCGCGACACAGGGCGTCATCCAGGTGGCGATCACCGCCCCGCAGAATCAGGCCCGAAGAGCCACCCATGATCAAGACCACCGTGACCATCAGCAATAAGCTGGGCCTGCATGCCCGGGCGTCGGCCAAGCTCACCAAGCTGGCGGGCAGTTTTCCGTGCGAGGTCTGGATGTCGCGAGGCGAGCGACGCGTCAACGCCAAAAGCATCATGGGCGTCATGATGCTGGCGGCAGGTATCGGCACCGATGTGCAGATCGAGACCGACGGGCCCCAGGAACAGGAAGCCATGGATGCGTTGCTGGCGCTGATCCATGACAAGTTCGGCGAGGGAGAGTGACCCCATGAGGCGAGCATGAGCTTCTGCGTTCACGGACTGACGGTATCGCGGGGCATCGCCATCGGGCGGGCGGTCATCGTCGCGTCCAGCCGGCTCGACGTTGCCCACTACTTCGTCAAGCCCGATCAGGTTGAGTCCGAGATCGAACGCCTGCGCCAGGCCAGAAACGCCGTGGCGGCGGAGATCAGCCGGGTGCAGGAGAGCCTGTCCACCCTGGCATCGCACGATGCGCACCCGGAGCTGGCGGCCCTGCTGGATGTGCACCTGATGCTGCTGCAGGATGAACAGCTCACCAGCGGTGTGAAACACTGGATCATCGAGCGGCACTACAACGCCGAGTGGGCGCTGACGACGCAGCTGGAAGTGATCGCTCGCCAGTTCGACGAGATGGAGGATCCCTACCTGCGAGAGCGCAAGGCGGATCTGGAGCAGGTGGTCGAGCGCATGCTTCGGGTCATGCGGGGCGTGTCCTCGCCGGTGGCTGCGCCCAGCGCGGCATCGCTGCAGACGGAGTTGCTCGACCCCTCGGTGGATGTGCCGCTGGTGCTGGTGGCCCACGACCTGTCGCCAGCCGACATGCTGCAGTTCAAGCAGAGCGTGTTTGCCGGCTTTGTCACCGACGTCGGTGGCAAGACCAGCCACACCGCCATCGTGGCGCGCAGCATGGACATTCCGGCCGTGGTCGGGGCGCGCTCTGCCAGTCACCTGATCAACCAGGATGACTGGGTGGTCATCGACGGCGACGCCGGCGTGGTCATCGTTGATCCTTCGCCGGTCGTGCTGGCGGAATACGGCTTCAAGCAGCGCCAGGGCGAACTGGAGCGGGAGCGCCTGGCACGTTTGCGCAATACGCCAGCGGTCACGCTGGATGGCCAGAAGATCGAGCTGCTCGCCAACATCGAACAGCCTGACGATGCCGCTGCCGCGGTCAAGGCCGGTGCGGTGGGCGTGGGTCTGTTCCGAACCGAGTTTCTGTTCATGGGGCGAAACGGCCGCCTGCCGGACGAAGAGGAGCAATACCAGGCCTACCGACGGGCCGTGGACGGTATGCAGGGCTTGCCGGTGACCGTGCGCACGGTCGACATTGGCGCCGACAAGCCCCTCGACCGGTCACCGGCAAGGGCCGGCGAGGACTACCTCAACCCGGCACTGGGTCTTCGGGCGATCCGGTGGAGTCTGGCGGAACCGGCGATGTTCCTGGCCCAGCTTCGGGCGGTATTGCGGGCTGCGGCGCATGGACCCATCAATCTTCTGATCCCCATGCTGGCCCACGCCAGCGAAATCCGCCAGACCTTGGCCCTGGTGCAAAAGGCCCGGGACCAGCTCGACGCCCGGGGCATGGTGTACGGGTCCGTGCGCATGGGGGCGATGATCGAGATACCAGCGGCGGCACTGACCATGCCCCTGTTCCTTCGGCATTTCGACTTCCTGTCCATCGGCACCAACGATCTCATCCAGTACACCCTCGCCATCGATCGTGCCGACGAGGCGGTCGCCCACCTGTACGACCCGGTGCACCCGGCCGTCCTGCAACTGCTGGCCAGCGTGATTGCACAGGCCCGCGCCGCCGGCAAGGGGGTCAGTGTCTGCGGAGAAATGGCGGGTGACGTGGCCATGACCCGTCTGCTGCTCGGACTGGGCTTGCGCAGCTTCTCCATGCACCCCTCGCAGATTCTGGCCGTCAAGCAGCAGATCTTGCGCTGTGACACGGGCAAACTGGCCACCTGGGCCCAGACGGTGCTGGAGGCCGAGGATCCCGCCGCGCTGATGGCGGATTGAAGCCGCCCTGCCCGTTGTCGTCCCGACAGGGTCAGCGGCTGCGGGTGGCCACGATGGCCGCCCCGATGATCATCACACCGGCCAGGATCACCGGGGCGCTGGGCGCTTCGCCGCGCATGCCCAGCAAGGTCAGGGTCGACAGCAGCGGGGTCAGAAAGCTCAGCACCCCGATCTGCCGGGCATCCCCGCGCTTGAGGGCTGCATCCCACAGGAAAAACGCCCCCCCTAGAGGACCCAGTCCGAGCACCGCGATCAGCAGCCAGTCCTGGGTCGACAGGCTCACTGGCGTCTCCAGGAAGTAGTGGCAGGCCAAAGACAGCAGGCCCGACACCAGGGCGAAACTGCCAATTGCCGCCGTCGGGAAGGCGGGCACGCGCTTGGTCAGCAGCGAATAGCTGGACCAGATGAAGGCGGCGCCCAGCGCGGGCAGATAGCCCCACGCCCAGACCGCCTCGACGCCGTCACCACCGCGTCCAAGTATGGCCAGCACCGCGCCGCCAAAACCGACCAGGGCCGCGATCACATGTCGCCGGGTCAGCGTGATCCCAGGCAGGAAGAGGGGTGCCATGACCACGATGCCCAAAGGCCACAGGTAGTTCACCAGATTGGCCTGCACCGGTGGCGCATGGCGCAGGGCGATGAACAGCAGGAAATGATAGGCAAACAGGCCGTAGATGCCGATGGCCAGTGTCCGGGCAGGCACCCGCCACAGACGGAAGTCGAATCGGGACAGGGGCAGCGCAATCAGGCTGCCGACCAGCAGGGCGACGCCGGTCAGCAGGAACGGTGGCACATGCGACAGCGACACACCCAGGGCCGCCAGCGAGGCCCACAGACCAATGGCGCCCAGAGCGAGCAGGTTGGCGATCACGCACGACCTCCCGTGCACACTGTTTGACGAATGACAAAGCCGGTGGACTGGATCATGCTGGATACTCGTTGGGGTATTTTGAAAGGACTCGTTTCATGAGCACGTTTGACCACAGCGGTCTGATCCAGGACATCAACGAAAGCCTGGCACCCTTTCGCAAGGCACAGCCGGAAGCCATGGCGGGCTTTGGCGCGCTGGCCAGGGCGGCCATCACCGATGGCGTGCTCAGTGCCAAGCAGAAAGAACTGATTGCCCTGGCCATCGGTGTCACCCAGCGCTGCTCGGGGTGCATCGGGTTTCACGTCAAGGCCTTGCACCGGCTGGAATGTACACGCGCAGAGCTGGAGGAGATGCTGGCGGTGTGCGTCTACATGGGCGGCGGGCCGGCACTGATGTACGCAGCCGAAGCCATCACCGCCTGGGAGAAGATGGCGCCGGCCGGCCAGGGGTGAGTCCTTCGGAGAGGCGACCGGGCCTCAGGGCTTGGGGGTGTTCAGGACGCCGTGGGCCTGCTGGTCGGCGTGATAGCTCGATCGCACCATGGCGCCCACCGCCGCGTGGGTGAAGCCCATCTCGTACGCCTTTGCCTCGAACATCTTGAAGGTGTCCGGATGCACATAACGGCGCACCGGCAGATGGTGTCCACTGGGCGCCAGGTACTGGCCGATGGTCAGCATGTCGATGTCGTGCGCGCGCATGTCGCGCATGACATCAAGGATCTCCTCATCGGTCTCGCCCAGGCCGACCATGAGGCCGCTCTTGGTGGGGATGCCGGGGAAGCGCTGCTTGAATTTCTTGAGCAGGTTCAGGCTGAACTGGTAGTCCGACCCCGGGCGGGCTTCCTTGTAGAGCCGGGGAACCGTTTCGAGGTTGTGGTTGAGCACATCAGGCAGGCCGTTGGCCAGGATGTCCAGGGCCTTTTCATCTCGACCACGGAAATCGGGCACCAGCACTTCGATCTGTGTCCCGGGTGACAGCTCCCGCGTGCGCTGGATGCAGGCCACATAGTGGCCGGCGCCGCCATCGCGCAGGTCGTCGCGGTCCACGCTGGTGATCACCACGTACTTCAGCTTGAGCTGGGCAATCGTGCGGGCCAGGTTTTCGGGTTCGTCCGCGTCCAGCGGGTCCGGGCGGCCATGGCCCACATCGCAGAACGGGCAGCGGCGGGTGCACTTGTCACCCATGATCATGAACGTGGCCGTGCCTTTGCCAAAGCATTCGCCGATGTTGGGACAGCTGGCTTCCTCACAGACGGTCACCAGCTTGTTGCTGCGCAGGATGTCTTTGATTTCGTAAAAGCGTGTCGACGGCGACCCCGCCTTGACCCGGATCCATTCCGGCTTCTTGAGCACCTCGGCCGGGGCAATCTTGATGGGAATGCGTGCCGTCTTGGCCTGGCTCTTCTGCTTGGCCGTGGGGTCGTAGCTGGCGGCGGGCTGTGCCTCGCGGACCGTGTTCGGCTCGGTGACGGCGGGGGTGTCGGTGCTTTTCATGACAGGAGCGCCCGGGGGCGCGGCGTGGGGCAGGCAGGGAAGATCGTTCAGGGAGACAGTGTGGCAGACAAGCGCCCGGAAAGCACCTGGGCCACTTCATCTGGTGAAATGACAATTCCTATTGTAGAAAGATCCACCGTCTGCAGGCCCTGATACCCACACGGGTTGATGCGGAAAAACGGAGCCAGATCCATGGCCACGTTCAGGGCCACACCGTGGTAAGTGCAATGGCGGCTGACCTTGATGCCCAGTGCCGCGATCTTGCCGAGGCCTGAAAAATCCGGTGCGGGTGGCTGCGCGGCGTGTGGGTCACGCTTCATCGGGCGCTGGGGCAGCAGGGCGTGGCTGCCCGGATCGTCCAGCCGCACATAGATGCCCGGAGCACCCGCCACCCGGTGGCCCGTCACCCCGAAATGGTCCAGCGTGCGGATCACCGCTTCCTCGATGCGGAAGACATATTCCTTGACGTAGTAGCCAGCGCGCTGCAGATCCACCAGCGGGTAGGCCACCACCTGGCCAGGACCATGGTAAGTCACCTGCCCGCCCCGGTTGGTGCGCACGACAGGCACGTCACCAGGCGCCAGCAGATGATCATCCTGGCCAGCAAGGCCTTGCGTGTAAACGGGAGGATGCTCGCACATCCATAGCTCGTCTGGCGTGTCGGCCCCGCGCGTTGCCGTGAAGGCCTGCATGGCCTCATAGGTGGGCTTGTACGGTACCTGGCCCAGCCAGCGCGTCTGCATCACAGGACGTACTTGACCAGCGGGTGGCTGGTGAGCGTGCGGTAGACCTCGTCCAGTTGCTCGCGGGACGTGACTTCGATCGACACGGTCAGCCCCAGGTAGTTGCCCGCCCGGCTGGGACGATGCTCAAGGCTGTCTTCGTCAAACGCAGGTTCGAAGCTGCGCGCGATCACCACCATGGCCGACACGAACTCGGTCGTGTTGGCACCCATGACCTTGATCGGAAAACGGCAGGGGTAGGTGATGAGCGACTGCTCGGGGGGGATCTCGGGCGGCTGTTGCATGGTGGAATTATCCGGCGCCATTGACGTCTGCACCGATCATGAGGCCATTGACGGTCGGCTGGGGTTTCTACGTATAATGGGCGGCTTTGCGAACCATCGCATCCGTTTGTAAACCGCCTGTAATTTGCCATGACGACAATGCCCAGGCCCCAACAGAGGCCTGAGCCGGTGAACAGGTCAGACAAAGACAACGCGGCTGACGATTGGGAAGATGGGGCGCAGGAACCTGAATTCAAGCCACTGACGCGCGAAGAGGCGCAGCAGTGGCGGGCCAGCCAGCCAAGGCTTTCGCTTTGGATGCTGGTCGGGGTGCAGTGGCTGGTGGGCATCGGTTCGGCGGTGCTGGCATGGGTGCTCACGCAGCGCATGCCGGTGGCCTGGTCGGTGCTCTATGGCTCGGCAGCGGTGGTGATTCCGTCGGCATTGATGGCCTACGGTCTGACCTCCAGTGCCCTGTCCCGGCTGTTGGCGGGTGTGGCGCAAGCCGCGTTTGCCGGCTTCCTGTTGTGGGAAGGGGTCAAGATTCTTCTGGCGGTCGCCATGTTGTGGCTGGCGCCGAAGGTGGTCCCTGAACTCAGCTGGCTCGGCCTGGTGGCCGGGTTGATATTGACTCTGAAGGTCTACTGGTTTGGATTCTGGTTCCAGACCCGTCGTCCCTGAATAACCATCGTTGACTGGCGAAAACGAACATGGCTGCAGAAGGCACTCTCACGGCAGGCGATTACATCCGCCACCACCTTGTTCACCTGACGAACAAGAAGCAGGAATCCATCGTCGACTTCTCGGTCATCAACATCGACTCGGTCGTTGTCAGCCTGACCCTGGGCATCCTCGTCTGTTTCTTCCTCTGGCGTGCCGCCCGTCAGGCCACCGCTGGCGTGCCGGGCCGCTTCCAGGCGGCCGTCGAGATCCTCGTCGAGATGGTCGAAAACCAGGCCAAGTCGGTGATCCACAATGCCCAGAGCCGCAAGCTGATCGCGCCCATGGCGCTGACGGTCTTCTGCTGGATCTTCATGATGAACTTCATGGACATGATTCCGGTCGACCTGTTGCCGCAAATCTGGCACTCGGCTGGCCCGGCCATGGGCTTCAAGGACTACCTGCGCGTGGTCCCCACGGCGGATCTGTCGACCACCCTGGGTTTGTCCGTCTCCGTGCTGCTTCTGTGCGTGTTCTACAACATCAAGATCAAGGGTCTGGGTGGCTGGACACATGAACTGGTGACTGCGCCTTTTGGCACCAGCAAGAACCCCGTGTGGGCGCTGCTGCTGGGCGTGGTCAACTTCCTGATGCAAATGATCGAGTTCGTGGCGAAGACCGTTTCGCACGGCATGCGGTTGTTTGGCAACATGTTCGCGGGTGAGCTGGTGTTCATGCTGATTGCGCTGCTGGGTGGTTACGCTGCCCTCTCGCTCGGCGGGGGCCTGTTCTTCGTCGGGCACCTGATCGCCGGTACGGTATGGACCTTGTTCCACATCCTGGTCATTACCCTGCAGGCGTTCATTTTCATGATGCTGGCCCTGATCTATCTGGGGCAGGCGCATGACGCTCACTGACGCGAACCGGTAGGCCGCGCTCGGGTTTCTTTCGTTTCCTTTCTTTCTTCAACTCTTCTTTCTTTCAACTAGGAGTCATCATGGAAAACATTCTGGGTCTCGTCGCTCTGGCTTGCGGTCTGATCGTTGGTCTGGGTGCCATCGGCGCCTCGATCGGTATCGCCCTGATGGGTGGCAAGTTCCTCGAGTCTTCCGCTCGCCAGCCTGAGCTGATGAACGACCTGCAGACCAAGATGTTCATTCTGGCCGGTCTGATCGACGCCGCCTTCCTGATCGGTGTGGCCATCGCCCTGCTGTTCGCGTTCGCCAACCCGTTCGTCCTGGCTTAATGGTTTTTGCTGCCGAGCCCGGCGGCGCCTGACGGACCGGCCGACAACTCCCGGTCCGCGCGTTTCTTTCCGGCCGGCGCTGCAGCAAGCGCGTCACCACTCTTGTCAACACACAGAAAGGCGTTGCGATGAACATCAATGCAACCCTCTTCGCGCAGGCCATCGTCTTTGCGATCCTGGTGTGGTTCACGATGAAATTCATCTGGCCACCGATCGCCAAGGCTCTCGATGAGCGTGCACTGAAGATTTCCGAAGGTTTGGCTGCCTCCGAGAAGGCCAAGACCGAGCTTGCAGCCGCCAACCAGCGTGTCGAAGCCGAGCTGAGCCAGTCGCGCAACGAGGCGGCCACCCGTCTGGCCGATGCCGAGCGGCGCGCCCAGGCTGTGATCGAGGAAGCCAAGGCGCGCGCCAGCGAAGAGGCTGCCAAGATCGTGGCCGCCGCCCGTCAGGAAGCCGACCAGCAGATCGTCAAGGCCCGCGAAACCCTGCGCGAGGAAGTGGCTGCGCTGGCTGTCAAGGGCGCGGAGCAAATCCTGCGCCGTGAAGTCAACGCTGGCGTCCACGCCGAGTTGCTGGGCCGTCTGAAGACCGAGCTCTGATCCGCAGGCATTCAAAGGTAGACCATGGCCGAAATCGCCACCATCGCCCGCCCCTACGCAGACGCCCTGTTCAAGGCAGCAGGCGCCGATGCCGCCAGTGCGCTTGCCTGGCTCGATGAACTTGCTGCCGTGGCGTCCAACGCCCAACTGCTGCAGTTTGCCGACAACCCCAAGACCAGCGTCGAGCAGGTCCATGGTGTCATCACCGGTGTGCTCAAGACGGCGTTGCCGGCCATGGGCCAGAACTTCCTGAAGACCGTCCTTGAAAACGGTCGGCTGGCAGCTCTGCCCGGGATCGCCGCCCAGTTTCATGCACTGGTCAATGCCCAGCAGGGCACGTCCGACGCCGTGGTCTACAGCGCCTTCGACATCGGCGCTGCCGAGCTGGCCGATCTGGCGGTGGTGCTCGAGAAGCGGTTCGCCCGCAAGCTCAAGCTCCAGGTGCAACTGCAACCCGATCTGATCGGTGGCGTGCGCGTGGTGGTCGGCGACGAGGTGTTCGACACCTCCGTCAAGGCCCGACTGGAACAAATGAAAGTGGCCCTGACGGCTTGAGCCTTCCGGATTCACACCTCTGGCCCGCATCCCTTATTTGAAAGAAGGAAAGAGTCATGCAACTCAATCCCGCTGAAATCTCTGAACTGATCAAGTCCCGCATCGAGGGCCTGGCTGCTTCGACCGACGTGCGCAACCAGGGCACCGTGGTGTCCGTGACCGACGGTATCGTTCGCGTGCATGGCCTGTCGGACGTGATGCAAGGCGAAATGCTGGAATTCCCGGCCAACAAGGATGGCGTGCCTTCCTTCGGCCTGGCCCTGAACCTCGAGCGCGACTCCGTCGGCGCCGTGATTCTGGGTGAGTACGAGCACATTTCCGAAGGCGACACCGTCAAGTGCACGGGCCGCATTCTGGAAGTGCCCGTGGGTCCCGAACTAGTCGGCCGCGTGGTCAACGCGCTGGGTCAGCCCATCGACGGCAAGGGCCCGATCAACGCCAAGATGACGGACGTGATCGAGAAGGTTGCTCCGGGCGTGATCGCCCGTAAGTCGGTGGACCAGCCGGTGCAGACCGGCCTGAAGTCGATCGACTCGATGGTGCCCGTCGGCCGTGGCCAGCGCGAGCTGATCATCGGCGACCGCCAGACCGGCAAGACCGCCGTGGCCATCGACGCCATCATCAACCAGAAGGGTCAGAACATGACCTGCGTGTACGTCGCCATCGGCCAGAAGGCGTCGTCCATCAAGAACGTGGTGCGCGCCCTGGAGCAGGCCGGCGCCATGGACTACACCATCGTGGTGGCTGCTTCCGCGTCCGAATCGGCCGCCATGCAGTACCTGTCGGCCTACGCTGGCTGCACCATGGGCGAGTACTTCCGCGACCGTGGTCAGGACGCCCTGATCGTGTACGACGACCTGTCCAAGCAGGCCGTGGCCTACCGTCAGGTGTCCCTGCTGCTGCGCCGTCCCCCGGGTCGTGAAGCCTACCCCGGCGACGTGTTCTACCTGCACAGCCGTCTGCTCGAGCGTGCAGCCCGCGTGAACGCCGACTATGTCGAAGCCTTCACCAAGGGCGAAGTCAAGGGCAAGACCGGTTCGCTGACGGCACTGCCGATCATCGAAACCCAGGCCGGCGACGTGTCCGCTTTCGTGCCGACCAACGTGATCTCGATCACCGACGGTCAGATCTTCCTGGAAACCAGCCTGTTCAACGCCGGTATCCGTCCCGCCATCAACGCCGGTATCTCCGTGTCCCG
The DNA here is from genome assembly GCF_042665135.1 of Hydrogenophaga bisanensis. NCBI lineage: Bacteria > Pseudomonadati > Pseudomonadota > Betaproteobacteria > Burkholderiales > Comamonadaceae > Hydrogenophaga > Hydrogenophaga bisanensis. The sequence goes on along the minus strand of NZ_JBHTBX010000017.1, from coordinate 38,122 downwards.
CGTCGGTGGTGCCGCCCAGACCAAGCTGATCAAGTCGCTGTCCGGCGGTATCCGTACCGACCTGGCCCAGTACCGCGAACTGGCCGCTTTTGCGCAGTTCGCCTCCGATCTGGACGAAGCCACCCGCAAGCAGCTGGACCGCGGTGCCCGCGTGACCGAACTGCTCAAGCAGGCCCAGTACGCCCCGCTGCCCATCTCGCTGATGGCCGCCACGCTGTTCGCCGTGAACAAGGGCTACATGGACGATGTGGATGTCAAGAAGATTCTGTCGTTCGAAGCTGGTCTGCATGCCTTCCTGAAGGACAAGCACGCTGCCCTGCTGGCCAAGCTCGAGAACGACAAGGCCATGGACAAGGACGCTGAAGCTCAGCTGACCGCCGCCATCGCCGACTTCAAGAAGACTGGCACGTACTGACCCGCCCTTGGCGAGCTAAGGAGCAGCAATGGCAGCAGGTAAGGAAATCCGCGGCAAGATCAAATCGGTGGAAAACACCAAGAAGATCACCAAAGCCATGGAAATGGTGGCCGCCTCCAAAATGCGCAAGGCGCAGGACCGCATGCGTTCGGCCCGGCCCTACAGCGAGAAGGTGCGTCAGATCGTGGGCAACCTGAGCAAGGCCAACCCCGAGTACACGCATCCGTTCATGGAGCGCAACGACGCCAAGACCGCCGGTTTTGTGGTCGTCACCACCGACAAGGGTCTGTGTGGCGGCCTCAACACCAACGTGCTGCGCGCCGTGACCAACCAGCTCAAGGAGCTGCAAGGTCAGGGTCAGGGCGCCGAGGTGGTGGCCATCGGCAACAAGGGTCTGGGCTTCATGAACCGCGTGGGTGCCAAGGTGGTGTCCAGCGTGACCAGCCTGGGGGATACCCCCCATCTGGAGAAGCTGATCGGCCCCGTCAAGGTGCTGCTGGATGCCTACACCGAAGGTCGCATCAACGCGGTCTACCTCTGCTACACCAAATTCATCAACACGATGAAGCAGGAAGCCGTGGTCGAGCAGTTGCTGCCCTTGTCGTCCACCGAACTGCAGTCGGGTGCCGGTGGCAGGGATTGGGACTACATCTACGAACCGGATGCGCCGGCGGTGATCGACGAGCTGCTCCTGCGCTACGTCGAGGCCCTGGTCTACCAGGCGGTCGCTGAAAACATGGCGTCCGAGCAATCGGCCCGCATGGTGGCCATGAAGGCCGCGACCGACAACGCCGGTAACGTCATCAGCGAACTCAAGCTGGTCTACAACAAGACCCGCCAGGCCGGCATCACGAAAGAGCTGTCGGAAATCGTGGCCGGCGCTGCGGCGGTCTGATCCCCGGCGCTCAACTGAAATCTAGAGAAACTCAAAGGTACACATCATGTCTCAAGCACAAGGCAAGATTGTTCAGTGCATCGGCGCCGTCGTGGACGTGGAATTCCCCCGCGACCAGATGCCGCGCGTTTACGACGCCCTGAAGATGGAAGGTTCCGCCCTGACGCTGGAAGTCCAGCAGCAGCTGGGCGACGGCGTGGTCCGCACGATTGCGCTGGGTTCGTCCGACGGCCTGCGCCGCGGCATGGTGGTGACCAACACCAACGCCCCCATCACGGTGCCGGTCGGCAAGGCCACCCTGGGCCGCATCATGGATGTGCTGGGTCAGCCGATTGACGAGCGCGGCCCCGTGAGCCAGGAACTGACGTCCTCCATCCACCGCAAGGCTCCGGCCTATGACGAGCTGTCGCCGTCGACCGAACTGCTGGAAACCGGCATCAAGGTGATCGACCTGGTCTGCCCGTTCGCCAAGGGCGGCAAGGTGGGTCTGTTCGGTGGTGCCGGTGTGGGCAAGACCGTGAACATGATGGAGCTCATCAACAACATCGCCAAGGCGCACTCGGGTCTGTCCGTGTTTGCCGGCGTGGGTGAGCGTACCCGTGAAGGTAACGACTTCTATCACGAGATGGCCGATTCCGGCGTCGTGAAGCTGGACAACCTGGCCGAGTCGAAAGTGGCCATGGTCTACGGCCAGATGAACGAGCCCCCGGGCAACCGTCTGCGCGTGGCCCTGACCGGTCTGACCATTGCCGAGTCGTTCCGTGACGAAGGCCGTGACGTGCTGTTCTTCGTGGACAACATCTACCGTTACACCCTGGCCGGTACCGAAGTGTCCGCCCTGCTGGGTCGTATGCCTTCCGCCGTGGGCTACCAGCCGACGTTGGCCGAAGAAATGGGCCGCCTTCAAGAGCGGATCACGTCCACCAAGGTGGGCTCGATCACCTCGATCCAGGCCGTGTACGTGCCTGCGGACGACCTGACCGACCCTTCGCCGGCCACGACCTTCGCCCACTTGGACTCCACCGTGGTGCTGTCGCGTGACATCGCTGCACTGGGTATCTACCCTGCCGTGGACCCGCTGGACTCCACCAGCCGCCAGCTGGACCCGCTGGTGGTGGGTCAGGAGCACTACGAAGTGGCCCGCGCCGTGCAAGGCACGCTGCAGCGCTACAAGGAACTGCGCGACATCATCGCCATTCTGGGCATGGACGAACTGGCTCCCGAAGACAAGCTGGCCGTGGCCCGCGCCCGCAAGATCCAGCGTTTCCTGTCGCAGCCGTTCCACGTCGCCGAAGTGTTCACCGGCTCGCCCGGCAAGTACGTGCCGCTGTCGGAAACCATCCGCGGTTTCAAGATGATCACCGCCGGTGAGTGCGATCACCTGCCCGAGCAGGCCTTCTACATGGTCGGCACGATCGACGAGGCGTTCGAAAAGGCCAAGAAAGTCGCCTAAGTGCGGGGCCCTTCGGGGCTCTCCACTGAGACCACTTTCCCCTTTTCACAGGAGCAACTATGAGCACCATCCACGTCGATGTGGTCAGCGCCGAAGAGTCCATCTTCTCCGGCGAGGCCAAGTTTGTGGCGCTGCCCGGCGAAGCGGGCGAGCTCGGCATTCTGCCCGGGCACATTCCGCTGATCACCCGCATCAAGCCGGGTGCGGTGCGCATCGAGAAGGCCGACGGGGACGAGGAATTCGTGTTCGTGGCCGGCGGCATTCTGGAGGTGCAGCCCAACCGCATCACGGTTCTGTCCGACACGGCCATCCGCGGCCATGACCTGGACGAGGCCAAGGCCAACGATGCGCGCAAGCAGGCCGAGGAAGCCGTCAAGAACGCCAAGAGCGATATCGACCTGGCCAAGGCCACGTCGGAGCTGGCGGTCATGGCGGCACAGATCGCTGCCCTGCGCAAGTATCGCCAGAAGAAGTGAACCTGGCTCGGGATGCATGCCCGGCGCCCAGAAAACCGGCCGTTCGCGGCCGGTTTTTTTTTGAGCCGCCAGTTTGCATCCCTTCGGACAGCCGCACTACCATTGCAACGAGCAGTCTCCCGCCATGACGTCCATTCTTGAAAGCCCCGACCTGAGCCCCGAAGAGGTGGCCGCGCGTCTGCTGGTGACCCCGTCGGCTCTGGATGACCTGACGTTGGCGGATGCGGTGAAGATTGTGGGTTATATGCGACCCAAACGGTTTGCGGCCGGCACCGTCTTCATCCGTGAGGGGGAGGTTCGTCGCAACGATTTCATGCTGCTGGTGTTGGAGGGAGACATTTCCGTGGACAGCGCCAACCCTGGCGATGGGGAGCCGCTGGTCTATGACGTTCTAGGTCCCGGTAGCCTGATCGGCGAAATGGGCATGCTGGACGGTGGACCCCGGTCAGCCAACTGCACCGCGGTGACGGATGTGGCTGCGGCCATCCTGACCCGCACGGCCCTGATGCGATTGCTCAGGGATGATCCGCGGGTCGGCTCGCGCCTGTTGTTGGCCATCACCAAACGGCTGTCCGATCACCTGCGAGAGACCACCCGGAAGTTGCGAACCTTCGCCCAGATGAACAAGGCCTTGCAGGAAGAATTGCTGATCGTGATGAATCGACGGGTAGGTCCGGCGGGGTCTGCGGGACGATGATCCGTACGCCCACAACGTGGCACGCCAGGGACAACCGGGTGGCCCCGCATGAAAGAACGCATCCAGTCGCGCCGCTGGATGACCGGTATCGGGCGCCACGCTGGCTGCCCGGTGGCAATGCGCAGACCCTGTGGTCCGCCGTCCTCGCACGGCGCCACATCGGGCCACCTCCGCACTGGCGCCGTGAGCGCTGGACCACCCCTGACGGTGACTTCATCGACGTCGACTGGACCACACACCCGGTGAAGGAGGGGGCGCCCCTGCTGGTGCTCTTTCATGGCTTGGAGGGTTCGTCTTCCAGCCAGTACGCCGTGGCGTTTGCCGACTGGGCAGCGCGTCAGGGTGTGCTGATGGCGGTTCCACACTTTCGCGGATGCTCCGGCGAACTGAACCTGGCACCGCGCGCCTACCACTCTGGCGATCACCAGGAAATCGACTGGATCCTGCGTCGATTTGCCGACATGCAGCCAGAGCGACCGCGGATGGCGGCGGGCGTGTCGCTGGGTGGCAATGCCTTGATGAGGTGGGCGGGTGAGCACGGTGCCGCGATCCAGGGGGTGGTGGGTGCCATCGCGTCGGTCTGTTCGCCACTGGATCTGGCCGCGGGTGGGCATGCCATCGGGCGAGGCTTCAACCGCCTGGTCTATACGCGGGTGTTTCTCAACACCATGGTGCCCAAGGCCCTGCGCAAGTTGCAGCAGCATCCGGGTCTGTTCGATGGTGAAGCGCTGCGGCGAGCCCGCGATCTGTACGAATTTGACAACCTGTTCACGGCGCCGCTGCACGGCTTTCGCAACACGGATGACTACTGGCGCCGGGCATCGGCCAAGCCCTGTTTGTCGGCCATCCGCGTGCCGGCCCTGGCGCTCAATGCGCTGAATGATCCGTTCGTGCCCGCCGCCTCACTGCCCTGCGCCAGGGAAGTGGGTCCTTGCGTGACCTTGTGGCAACCGGCTCATGGTGGACATGTGGGGTTTCCGGCGTCACTGCCCCGCTGGCGTCTGCCGGGGCATGTCCTGACCATGCCGGAGGCGGTGGGTGCTTGGTTGCTCAGTCATGCTGTGTCGAAAGAGACGGCACAGCCGCAGGAGGTGTGATGGATGAGATGGTGAAGGCTGCCATGGCCAAGTGGCCCCAGGTCCCGGCCTGCTATGGCTGGCTGGGACTGGATGCGCGGGGGACGTGGTACATGCGCGATGACCGCACCCAGGCAGCGGGACCGTTTGCGCCGCTGTCGGGCGAGTCGACCAAGGTGTCCAAGGGCGCGCCCCTTTTGCACGACAAACTGATCGCGTTCATCCACCGCAACTACCTGCCTGACGATCAGGGACGCTGGTTTTTCCAGAACGGTCCGCAACGCGTGTTTGTGGAGCTTGAACTCACCCCGCTGATCTGGCGGCTTCAGCCCGACGGCCGTGTGCTGGCGCATACCGGTATGGATGCCGGACCGCTGCAGCGATGCCTGCTGGACGAGTGGGGTCGGCTCTACCTCCAGACGGCGGCGGGCTTGGGTCTGGTCCACACCGCCGACATGGACAGTGCGGCCGATCGGGTCGAGCGCGGCGAGTGGGTGCCGCAAGAGGTGCGCTCAGCGGATCTGGAGCGGCTGGGCGGCTTCATCCGCAGCCCGCAGCGGGCTCAGCAGTCAGACACACCAGCCTGAACCGATCGGGTGATCCGGCAACAAAAAACCGGCTCGATGGCCGGTTTTTTTGTTGGGCAGCATTGCCGCCGGGCAATTACTTGGCGGCCTCTTCAGCAGGCGCCGCTGCGGCAGGCGGGTTGGGCACGTCGAACTTGCCGCCACCGGCGTTGGCCAGGTGCACCACGGCACGGCCAATCTCGATGTCGGAGAAGGCGCCGCCACCCTGGGCACCCATGGCGCCCTTGCCCTTGAGAGCGGAGTTGAGCAGGGCCTCGTAGCCAGTGGCCACCCGGGCCGCCCAAGCACCGGCGTCACCGAACTTGGGGGCACCGGCCAAGCCAGCGTCGTGGCAGGCCGCGCACTGGGCCTTGTAGACCGCGTCACCCGCCTGCAGAGGGCGGTTGGCGTCGCGCAATTCCACCGAACCCACTTTCTGGATGCGGACCGCCGTGGCCAGCTCCTGATCGACCGCACCAGCGGCGGGCTTCTCACCCCGGGTCACGAAGTAGACCAGACCGATGATGATGAAGACCGGAACCACGAAGGAGAAGAAGGACGTCCACAGCAGCTGGGCGGGCGTCTTGATGGGGCCGGTGTGAGAGTCGTGCGCGTGATCGCTCATGTTGTCCTCGGGGTCGCGAAACGGGGCCAGGGAGTGTGGGGTGGGGCCCGGCCCGAAGCGGGCAGGGAGCCAGCGATTATAAGGGCCGGGGCCTTTGAGCCAACTTGCTCGGGTATGCCCTGCTAGAATGCAGCTTGGTTGCGGCTGTAGCTCAGTGGATAGAGTATTGGCCTCCGAAGCCAAGGGTCGTGGGTTCGATCCCCGCCAGCCGCGCCAACATCTATGACTCACGTGGGTTTCTCATGCCCGCGCCACAGTCAGACCTTCTTCCTCGACTCAACAAGTGCTGCTGCCATGGGCCAACTGGGCGCATCTGTGGCCAAAATCCTTCGGACGCACGCAGTTCGGACTGTTGGTAAGCTTGCGGCGTGAACACCGTTCCTACCGGATCGACCTTGGTGCGGTGCTATGACCGTGAGAGTGGCACGCATGCGCACGAGCATGCGCAGGTCCTGTTTGGCGTCGGCGGAACCCTGCAGGTCGAAGTCGCAGGGCATGCCGCCTGGGTGGACGCGACCTGTGGTCTGGTGGTGCCTGCAGGGGCTATTCACGCCCATTGCGCCACATCAATGGCGCGGGTCCTGGTCATTGATGACCTGACCGGACCTGCCACGGAGCGCCTGCGGCGATTCGAGCTTCCACCGGGTTGGTCCAAACATAGGTTCGCCTTTGACGCTCTTCTGGACACGCTGTTGGGTGCCACCACGATCAGGCAACGGCGTCGCATTGACCTGGACGCGCTTGCCGAGCGAATCGATGCGGATCTGGCGCGCGACTGGACGGTGGCCGACCTTGCCGAGGCCTGTTGCCTGAGTCCGCAGCGCCTTCGGGCGCGCTTTGCCTCGGGCCTGGCTCAATCTCCCATGGCTTTTGTGCGGGCTCGGCGACTGAGGCGGGCCGAGGAGTTGTTGCGTCGTGGCTTTGCACTGGATACCGTTGCCGTGCAGGTAGGCTATGCGAGCGCCAGCGCCTTGTCCGCCGCATTGCGCCGTGAGTGCGACCTTGGCGCCAGGGACCTTCGGAGAAAACGAGCGTTTCTCGAAAGTTGAGCGCCTGACCCGCACCACAATGCGGGCCATGCAAGTTGCTCATCGTCCGTTGCTGGGTGTGGCCTGTGTGATCGGAGCCGCCGTTCTCTGGGGCACCACCGGGACTTCGCAGGCTTTGGCAGGCGGCACCCTTTCGTCGTTGTGGTTCGGTGCACTACGGCTGGCCTTTGCCGCCTGTTTTTTCGTGGTTTTTGCCGCCGCCACGGGTGGCCTGACACGGCGTGCCTGGAAGGATCTTCCGCCAACGGTCGCCCTTGGCGCCGGACTGTGCATGGCTGCCTACAACCTGACTTTCTTTGCCGGCGTAAAGCTCACCGGGGTGGGGGTAGGCACCGCCATCGCCCTGGGCAGTGGCCCGATCTGGGCAGGACTGCTGCAGGCGGTGTTCCAACGCCAGCCACCCACGGGTGCCTGGTGGCTGGGAACGGTGGTCGCAATCGTGGGCGGCGTGCTGCTGTCGGCTGGGGGTGGCGTGCAGTCGATCTCGGCAACAGGGGTGGTGCTGTGTCTGGCCTCGGGGCTGTCATACGCCGTCTACACCCTCTTGAACAAACGCGTGGTCGGCCTCGCCCCCGCATCATCGATCACGCTCGCCGCCTTTGGCGTGGCCGCCTTGGTGGCGTTGCCGGCGGCCACTTTCCAGACGGGATTGCCGCATGTTGGTAGCAGCGATCTGGTTGCGGTCGCCTACACGGGCGTGGTGACGGCGGGTGTGGGCTACCTTCTGTTCAGTTTCAGCCTGCATCACGTCCGGCCAGCCACCGCGGTGACACTGGCACTGACCGAGCCCGTCGTGGCCTTCGTGCTGGCGGTGCTGGTACTCGGTGAACCGACAGGCATGGCTGCCACGATCGGTCTGACGCTGGTCGTGGCGGGGGTGCTGGGTGTGGTGCGCAGCGAGCTGTCTTCGATTCGTGGTGGCTCTCGCGCCAAGTCGTGAGATGACTCCTGGCCGATGATCCGTTGAACCCGAAGGTACCAGGGCGCGTGCCTGGTTTGCTGTCAGGGTGCCTCGTGCTTGGCCTGATCGGCCAGGCAGTTCAAGTTTTTAGCCGCACCCCCGGGTGGACTGATGGGCTACCTGCTGGTGGTAGCGGCCGCAGCCACTGCCGAATTTGTGGTTTCTCGCCCCTACAATCACGCCGCCCTGACGCAGGCCCCCACGCGCTCTCAACGTTCGTCATGAAATCACTGACCGTACCTTTCATCCAACTCCCGCTGGCCTTGACGATGTTGCTGTATCTGCCCGCCCATGCGCAGACTGTCGAGGTGGTCGGTACCGGTGCGACCTTCCCTGCCAAGGTATACGTCCAGTGGGCAGCAGACTATGCCAAGAAAACCGGCCAGCCGTTGACCTACAAGCCGGCAGGCTCTTCAGCAGGGGTCAAGGGCATCACGGAGCGCACGGTCGATTTCGGCGCGACCGACGTCCCGCTCAGTCAGGCCGAACTGGACAAACGCGGTCTGTTTCAGTTCCCTACCTTGGTGGGCGGCATTGTTCCCTTCGTGAATCTGCCGGGCATCGCTGCCGGAGAACTCCGGCTGGATGCAGTGACCTTGGCCCGAATCTGGGCGGGGGACATCACGCGCTGGAACGACTCGGCGGTGAGGGCCTTGAATCCTGGACTGACTCTTCCCAATCTGCCCATCCAGCGGGTGGTTCGAAGCGACGGATCGGGAACCACCACCGTGTTTGTCGAGTATCTGAGGACGGCTGCGCCTTCCCAGGCCGCTGCCATCGTGCCGGACGGTGGGCGCGCCAGGTGGCCAGGCGAAACGATCGGTGCCGACGGTTCCAGCAAGTTGGTCGCGGCGGTCAAGGCCACGCCAGGGGCCATTGGTTATGCATCGTCCGACTACTCGATCCGAGACAACTTGAGTGGTGTGGCTCTGCTCAACCGTCGGGGAGAGTATGTCCAGCCGACATTGCCGGCATTCAAGGCGGCCATCGTGGCAGGCGCTCTCTTCAAGAACCAGCTTGAGCCCACCTCGCTGCTCAACGTCGATGGGGTGGGTGTCTGGCCCATCGTGACCGCGACTTACGTGTTGGTGTCCCGAGAGCCGGAGTCGCTGGAGCGTGCCAGTCGCACGCTCAACTTCTTCTACCAGTCGTTCTTGCTGGGGGACCGAGCGGTTGCGGGGACAGGATTTGCCCCTTTGCCCATTGCCACACAGGCGCGCATCGTTCGCCTGCTGACCACCTTCAAGACACCCAGCGGTCAAACCGTGCCAGTCATGGGAGCCTCCAGCGGAGAATCAATGGTGGCCATGCAGCGTTAAGGACATTCCTGAAGAAACTTGCTGGCCAGAACCACGGGTGGATATGCGTTGCCTGTTGATGCGACCGATCCAACGATCCTCGATGAATCTACGTATGCCTGAGGCTTGCATCATTTACTTGACGTATCTTCGGAGTCACCAGAGTCATCAGAAGCGCAACGCCTTGTCAGGTGTTCCGGCAGCCACTTCATCTGCCGGGCATCGCTCCAGTTGACGCCATAGAGTACCAACTGCTGCGATGGCGTTCCATCAGCTTGCCATGCAGCATGCACTGAAAACTGCTTGTCAGCGTCTGGCTCGTCCAGCATGAATTTTCATTGTGACCACCAGAGGTCATGTCGTACAGGCTTCAGGATCGGGTACCGACCATTCGTTCAGGCGAAGCGATGGGGATGCCGCCAGTGGACAGCATCCCCATTCCGGATCATTTCACCCGCTTGATGTCGCTGTAGGCGCCGCCGGTCTTGAGCACCACGGTGACATCGGCCTGTCCCCGGTTGCGCCAGAACCAGCCGTGGTTGCCGGTGAAGGCTGCCACCAGCTCACCTTCGTCCGATCCCACACCGCGTCCCTTTTCGTAGCTGATGGATCGCCCCGGGGCGTCACCGTGCGTGTCGAAGTTCACAACCCCGCCTTGCACGGTCCAGGAGAACAAGGCTTTCTCGCCTTCCTTCATCTTGAGCTTGATCTCGGTGCCTTGGCCTGGGGTCAGTGTGAACGTCATTTCGTCCCTCCACGCGTGATCTCCTGCAGAGTCCGCACTGGGGGCAGGCTGCGAAACGCTTGGGGCTGAGGCTGCTGGTGCCGGCGTTGATGCCTGGCTGGCGGCTGCTGACTCTGTCGGTGGCGAATGCGAGTCCTGAGTGGCCGCCGCATCTTCCGCAGCCTCTTTGGCCAGCCGGGTCTTGATCTCGCCCATCTCGGTCAATCCCAAGGCCCGGCCAATGCCCGTGGGGTCGACCCCGTACTCGGACGGGAGGACCACGGTGTAGAGAAGGACCACGGCAGAGACCGCAGCGATGATGGTGGAACGGATGAGCTGCCGGGTCGAGGGCAGTTCGGCACGGGAGGGAATGTCTGTGTTGTACATGGTGTTCAAACCCGAATTCATTGAGAGACGATGTAGCCGGTCAGTTGCATGCCCACCAGAATGAACCCGGCGGCCATCATGGCCACGTTGGCGCTGTAGGCGTAGCGCGCAAAGCCTGCGGTTCGGCGCCAGTAACTGATGCCGATCAGGATCACGGACAGCGCGAGCAACTGCCCGATCTCCACCCCGACGTTGAACGCCAGCAGGTTGGGCACAAGGCCATCGCGTGAGATCTCGTATTCCTGGATCTTGGTGGCCAATCCAAAGCCATGGATCAGACCAAAGATCAGGGTGGCCACCTTCGTGTTGGGCTGAACCCCGAACCAGCGCTGAAACGCTCCCAGGTTATCCAGCGCCTTGTAGACCACCGAGAAGCCGATGACCGCGTCGATCAGGTAGCTGTTGATCCCGATGTTGTAGTAGACCCCCAGCACCATGGTGGTGGAGTGCCCGATGGCAAACAGGCTGACATAGACCGCAATGTCCTTGAGCTTGTAGAGGAAGAAGATGACCCCGAACAGGAACAGGATGTGGTCGTAGCCGGTGGCCATGTGCTTCGCACCCAGATACGTGAATGGCAATAGGTGCACACCGGAGATCTCCTGGATGTACCCCTTGTCGCCCTGGGTCACGGCGTGGGCGAACACATCGGCAGAAGTGAAAAGAAAAAGGGCCAGAACCAGCAAGTTGGCCATGGCAGGGTCCAGCCGCGCCCATGGCGAGGCACGCAGCCGGTCATAACAAAGGCTGAGCATTGAAACTCCGAGGTGAAAAAAGCAAACGTCCCGGACCGCGTGCGCAGCCCGAACCCGAGAAGCAGGGACAGGGTCAGGCGCGCGGGGGACGTTCCAGGCCATCGAGCGATGGCGATGGCCCGGAGCTAGCTGGGCGAGCCCGCCAGATGGCAACCGGCCCATTCAAACCGGGGAGGCTTTGGGGTAATGCGTGCGCATGATCGTGGCTGTGATCACCTGCGTGATGCGAATGGCTGTCAGCAGGCGCCGGGACATCGTCCTCATGGCTATGACCATGTCCACTATCCAGGTCCCAGGATTCAGAGTGATCCAACACGGCAAAAGCGGCGGAGCCGTGCGACTTGACCAACCCCCAGGGCGTGATCAAGGCGCCCATCAGCATCACCAGGGCGGTCAAGAACGCTGCAAAGCGATCGCCGCCAGCCCACCAAGCGCTGGGCAGATTTCTTTGGCTAAGGGCATTGATCATCGGTGAGAAGCTCACTTCAACACCTTTTATTGTAACCTCTGGGGGAGGATATCCTGAACTACAAGAGATCATCAAGATGCACACCCATGAAACCCACCCGGCCGTGATCAAACGCCTGCGACGTGCGGGAGGCCACTTGAGCAGCGTCGTCAAAATGCTTGAAGACGGTAAGCCCTGCCTGGAGGTGGTCCAGCAGTTGCAGGCCGTCGAGAAAGCCATCACCCAGGCCAAGAAGACGCTGATTCAGGATCACCTGGACCATTGCCTGAGCCACATGTTGGACGCCCAGGGCCAGGCACAGCCTGACTCCCTGGACGAGTTCCGTCAGATCACCAAGTACCTATGAATGCCAGCGTGGGCTTCGCGCTGGGGGCGGCTGCCCTGTTCGGCCTGAGTACGCCCATTGCCAAACTGTTGCTGGGCTCAGTATCCCCGGTACTGCTGGGCGGACTGCTGTACCTGGGTAGCGGGGTCGGTCTGATCGCCGCTAGGTTCTGGCGTGACAAGGGTTGGCAGATCACAGGGCTAAAGTCGGGCGAATGGCCCTGGCTTGCTGGCGCCATCGTCTTCGGAGGGGTTCTGGGGCCTGTAGCTCTGATGCTGGGCCTCCAACGCACCGCAGGGTCGACAGCATCCCTGCTTCTCAATCTCGAAGCCGTGATGACGGCCGTACTGGCCTGGGTGGCGTTCAAAGAGAACGCGGACCGCAGAGTGGTGGTGGGGATGCTGGCCATCGTGGCGGGCAGCGTGATCCTGTCGTGGCCCACCGGCGGTTCGACCGACAGGGAGCTTGGATGGGGCGCCGGGCTGATCGTGTTGGCCTGTCTGTGCTGGGCCATCGACAACAACTTCACCCGCAAGGTGTCTGCCTCGGATGCACTCTTCATTGCGGGAAGCAAAGGCCTCGTGGCCGGGTGTGTGAATGTCTCCATCGCCATGGCCGTTGGAGACTCATGGCCCCCATTGCCCACCGCGTTGGGCACCATGGCGGTGGGGTTTTTGGGTTACGGGGTGAGCCTGGTGCTGTTTGTTCTTGCGCTTCGGGGACTGGGAACCGCTAGAACGGGCGCGTACTTCTCGGTGGCCCCGTTCATCGGCGCCCTCGTATCTTTGATGTTGCTGGGCGAATCGGTGGGGTCTGCCTTCTGGGTGGCCTCTGGTTTGATGGCCTTAGGTGTCTGGCTGCATCTGACAGAGCGACATGAGCACAAACATACTCACGATCCCATGGAACACACCCATCCCCATTTTCATGATGAGCATCACCAGCATGTGCACGACTTCGCGTGGGATGGGCAGGAGCCGCATGCGCATGAGCACAAGCACCCTGCGATGACGCACACGCATCCGCACTACCCCGACATTCATCATAGGCATGTCCACTGACATGAACACGATGGGAAAGCGGATTGCCCAGACCATCAATCAGCGACGAAATCTCTTCAAGTCAATTCGATGAGCAATGACCCGTTGGCTGCATGGCAGCATGACCTGGTTTGTGCGCTGATCCTGGGGCAGTCGCATGAGCACGGACACGGACATGGTCACGGGCATTCGCACGGCCACGGCCATGCAGACCATGATCACGATGGCCACCATCATCATTCAGACCTTAACCTCAAGTCCGCCTATCTGCATGTGATCGCCGATGCCGCCACCTCTGTGCTGGCCATCGTGGCGCTGCTGGGCGGCTGGTTTTTTTGGCTGGATGTGGCTGGATCCGTTGATGGGCATCGTGGGTGCGGTGCTCGTGGCGGTGTGGGCCATGGGACTGATCGTTGAAACCGGAAAGGTCCTGCTGGATCGCGAGATGGATCATCCCGTGGTGGACGAGATTCGTGAAGTCATTGAGTCGCCACCCGGGCAAGACGTGACCCGCATTACGGATCTTCATGTGTGGCGTGTCGGTCAGAGCGTGTACTCCTGCGCGCTGACGGTCGTGACCAGAGACCCCGCTTTGACCCCTGTGATGATTCGCGAACGGCTGTCCGTGCATGAGGAGATCGTGCACTCGACCATCGAGATTCATCTCGTGACCGACTCACCGTCCGTCCGAATTCATCTTCTACCGGCACAAGGTGTGACTCAACCTGGCAGCCGGCCACCCATCACTTCCGCCAGTACCCGCGTGTAAACAACACCAGGAACGACAGCATCTCCAGGCGACCGAGCAGCATGGCCAGCGTGCACACCCAGGTCTGGAAGTCTGTCAGTCCCTGGTAGTTACCGGAGGGGCCGATTTCATTGAGACCTGGCCCCATGTTGTTGACGCTGGCGACCACGGCCGAGAAGGCGGTGTCGAAGGAGAGATCGCTGAGCAACAGCAGCATCGTCAAACCGATGATGGTGCCGCCATACACCAGCATGAAGCCCAGCACGGCGAAGATGGTGCTGTTGTCAACCACCTGACTGCCCAGCGTGACCGGATTGACTGCACGTGGGTGAATGATGCGCGACATCTCGCGTCGGGTCTGCTTGATCAGGATCACGATGCGGACCATTTTGATCCCGGCCCCCGTCGAGCCGGCGCTGGTGGCTACACCCGAGAGCATGATCATGAACAGCGGGGCGAACACCGGCCAGGTGGTGTAGTCGACCGTGGCATAGCCGGTGGTTGAGCCGATCGACACCACGTTGAACAGTGCCATCCGAAGCGTCTCAAACGGGTCTGACGTGGTTCCTTTCACCAGCAAGAGACCGGTGATGAACAGGCTCGATCCCACAAGCATCAGCATGGATCCACGCCATTCAACGTCCCGCCATATGCGCCAGGGCTGTCGCTTGATCAGCGCCATGAAATACAAGGCAAAGTTCCCGCTGGCCAGCAGCATGAAGACGATGGCGACCCATTCCAGCGTCGGCGACTGGAAGAACCCGAAGCTCGCATCGTGGGAAGACAACCCACCCAGACTGAGGGTGGTGAACATGTGCATCCATGCATCCAGCGGCGACATGCCGCCCAGCCAATAGGCGGTCACACAGGCCAGAGAGAGCAGGACGTAGACCGACCACAGGCCTTTGGCTGTCTCCGTGATTCGGGGTGTCAGCTTGGCATCTTTCATTGGCCCGGTGGCTTCTGCCCGGAACAGCTGACTGCCCCCCGAGCCCAGCATGGGCAGGATGGCCACGGCCAGCACCAGAATGCCCATGCCCCCCAGCCACTGAAGGAAACAGCGCCAGAGGTTGATGGATACGGGCAGCTGGTCCAGGCCGGTGTACACCGTGGAGCCCGTGGTGGTCAGCGCTGAGACGGCTTCAAAGTAGGCATCGGTGAAGGTGGTGGGCGTGCCCGCCAGTTCGAAATACGACAGCAGGGGTATGCAGGCCACCAAGGGCAGCAGGGTCCATGCCAGACCCACCAGCAGGATACCGTCTCGGGCCTGCAGCTCCTGCTGCTTGCCGCGGCGGGAGGCCAGGTACCTGAGAAAGACGCCGCAGGCGAGTGTTGCCGCAATGGCGGCCGGGTAGGCCAGCAACGCCCCATCGTCTGTCCACCAGGAAACCCCCATGGGCACCAGAATCGTCAGCCCGAACACCATGAAGATGGCACCGAGCACCGGAGCAACACGAAGAAAGGGCATGTTGGTCAACCGAAGAAGGTGGCGCTGACCTGAAAGAGCTTCTCCACCTGACGCACCAGACGCTTGTTCGGGATGAAGATGATGATGTGATCGTTGGCCTGGATCACTGTGTCATGGTGTGGCATGAGTACCTCGGAGTCGGGGCCTTCGCCGCGAACGATCGCGCCGATCCTTGCCCCACTGGGCAGCTTGACTTCCTGAACCAGCCGACCCACCAGTTTGGAGGTCTTGACGTCGCCGCGCGCAATGCCTTCCAGTGCCTCAGCCGTACCGTGGCGCAGGCTGTGAACGGCCGCGACGTCCCCTTGGCGCAGGTGGGCGAGCAACTCACCGATCACGGTCTGTGCGGGAGATATCGCAATGTCGATGGTGCTGCCCTGCATCATGTCGGCATACGCCCGCCGGTTGATCAGCGAGAGCACCCGGTTGGCGCCAAGGCGTTTGGCCAGCATGGCCGACATGATGTTGTCCTCGTCGTCGCTGGTCAATGCCAGGAACATGTCCATGTCACCCACGTTCTCGTCCAGAAGCAGGTCTTCATCGGCGCCGTCGCCATTGAGGATGAGCATCTCCGATGGAAGCTGGCTGGCCAGGTACTCGCATCGCCGGCGATCACGTTCGACAATCTTGACTTCGCACTGCCCCGCCAGGCTGCGTGCCAGCCGCAACCCCACCTTGCCGCCACCTGCAATCATCACCCGGCGCACCGGTTCATCGATGTTGTGGATGGCGCCGAGCACATGCCGGATCATCCGCGTGTCGGCCAGCACGAATACCTCATCGCCCGGCAGGATGCGCGCGTCGGGTGTTGCTGGGACCTCAGCGTCCTGCCGGTAGAGCGCCACGACCCGCATCTGCACCTGCGGAAAGCGCTCACGGATCTCTCCAATGGGATGACCCACCACGGCGCCACCATCGGCCGCACGCACAGCAATCAGCGAGACGCGCCCGTCCGCAAATTCCAAGACCTGAAGGGCTTCAGGGTAGCTGATGAGTTGGTGGATGTAGCGCATCACCGACTCTTCCGGGCAAATGACATGATCCACCGCAAAGCCGCTCTTGCCCAGCAATTCGTCGCCTTCCTGGAATTCGGGAGACCGCAGTCGGGCGATGGTGGCGGGCACATTGAAGACGTCGTGCGCCACCTTGCAAACGACCAGGTTGGCTTCGTCGGCGGCCGCACAGGCGATCAGCATGTCGGCATCGCGGGCGCCTGCTTCTTGCAGGACGGACGGCTGAATGCCATTGCCGACCACACCGCGCAGATCGTGCTTTTCTTCCAGGAGCCGCAGCCGCGCAGGGTTCTGGTCGATGACGGTGATGTCGTTCTGTTCTGAAACGAGACTCTCGGCCACGCTTTCGCCGACCCGACCCGCGCCGAGGATGATGATCTTCATGATACGAAATGATACGCCTGCGCTCGACACCCTAGACTGGGTTTGGTCTGGTAGACCGTGGGCAGTTTTTCTTCCTCAACAAGGTGTGTGTGACCGCCAGCAGCCTATTCCTGATTCACGTGATACTGGTGCGGCTGGTGGGAAGTAGATCACCAGCAGAGACCCATGACTTCTGGTGAGACGAAGGTGGAAAGCATTGATATGCGCTAGGCTTTGCCATAAACGCCATCCATGGAGATACACATGCTGATTCGCCTGACCTATGCAAGCCGTGCCCGGAACCTGGGGCCGATGGATGTCAAGGACATTCTCGAAAGCTCCAAGCGCAACAACCAGGCTCTGGGCGTCACCGGGGCACTCTGCCTGTCCAACGGTATTTTTCTGCAGTGCCTGGAGGGAGACAGGGCTGTCGTCAATGCGCTCTACCACCGTATCCTCCTCGATCCACGTCATCAGGATCCTGCCATTCTTGATTTTGACGAGGTGACTCATCGCCAGTTCAGCGCTTGGTCGATGGGGCTGGTCAGTGCTGTTGCGGACAACCAATCGTTGTTCCTCAAGTACGCCTCAGGCCCTGAGTTCGACCCCTACCAGATGCGACCGGTCGCGCTTCGCGCATTCTTTAACGAGTTGATCCAGAACACTCGCTGGATTGGATAGGTACGCCACCTCTGAGTCGGCCCAGAATCCGTTTTTGAAGTCAGACTTACCTCACCGGCTGATGCGCAAGGCGCTGGGCTTGCCGGCGAACACCCTCGAAGATCGTCTCGGCCACGTCTTGCGGAAAGCCCCCTGGCATCTGCGACGTCACCGAGGCGATGGCTGGTTCCAACCGGTCGAGCAGTTCGGTCAGGATGTCCTCTGCGTTCGCACCCCAGCCGCAGCGTGCGGCGGTGGCGTTGAAGTGTCGCCGCAGGATGGTGGCCAGTTCATGGTGCCGGTTCTTGCCGCTGACGGCCATGGCCAGTTTGGCGTTGCGCCAAGCCAGTTGGGTTTTGCCTTTGCCAATGATGGGCCAGGCAGAGAGCACGTCGTACAGGGGCGTCAGTGCATACGCACCACCGGCCTGCAACCGGATGCTGAAGTTCTTGGCGTGGCCGTCCGTGGCTGCCAGCTGCCAGAAGACGATCTGGCTGGCCAGGAGTGTGCGCAGATCGGCGCGCGCGTTCTGTGAGCCGCTGAGCACCTGGGCGATCTGCTCAACCCCGGGGCCACCGTCGGCCTCTTACTTTCTGGTGGGGCTCACGCCCAAGGCCTGTCAGAAGTCCTCCTGCGGCAGGCGAAGAATCCACTGGCCCGAGGGGTGGAGTTTGCGGTCGAAGCGTTCTACCACCAGCACCGGGGGGTGGTCGGCGAAGGTCACGATGTCGGCCTTGGCGACGTTGAACCCCAGCGCTTCCATGAACTTCAAGCACAGCCACTCGTTGCAGACCGACGTGCGCATGTCTGCCTGCATGTTGCCCACCAGTCCGATGGGCAGCTTGATGATGTGGGTGGTGGGTGGTGGGTGTGGCGCCCAGTGGCCTCATCCATTGGCCAGCGTGACGCAGCAGGGCGGTCTTCTCCTGCGCACCCGCGATCGAGATCCGGAAGTCCCGGTCTTTGCCATGACTGGCGAAGGAGCCTGTCGTGACCGTGGCGCGCAGCAGGGCAGCCACCGCTTCATCATCCAGGGCTTCACCTTCGATGCGGTCGAAGCCGGTGGGCGCCTCATCGGCAGGCAACAACTGGACAGCACCCACGCAGTCACGACCGATGGCGGCCAGCAGATCAAAGGTGTCTTCTGAACCCGCCGAATAGCGCTGTGCCAGGCGCCGGCGGATGGCTCCGCCGTCCGGCAGCAGGTTGTCAAAGAAGTACTCGACGCGGTCACCGCGCAGCGGCGCGTTGCCCACCAGTGGCAGGGGCAGGGACAGGGACAGCGGCCGGGCAGCGCTGGATGCCAGCCAGCCGTCTTCGTAGCGCAGCTCCATGGGGCGGCGAGTCGCAGGCGTCCAGTGGCCCACCAACTCCCCGTTGGTCCAGATGGCCAGTGGCTGGCTGCTAGAGCGGCGCCCCATGGCTTACCACTCGCCCGTCTGGGGGGCATTGACCGGTGGTGTCTTGTCGCGCGGTTGCACGCTCAGCTGCAGTCCCAGTTGGGCGCACATGGCTAGGAGCTGGTCAACACTCAAGGTGCCCGGCTCCCGCTCCAGTTCGGACACTCGCCGCTGGCTCAGACCCAGGCGCTCAGCGAGCTGCGCCTGCGTGAGCTTCTGGCTTTTGCGCGCGCCCTGCAGAACAACGCCCAGTTGCGAGGCCGTGACGAGAGCTTGAGTTCGAGCAGACATTGATTACCGCCTATTCCAGTAAAAATACTTGACCGGAAATTATGCTAAACCGCAAACAGCGGAGTACCCGCTTAAAGCGGACGCCCCGCTACGAAAGCAGACAGAGGGTCCGACTTCTCCAGAAACATCGACTTGGCGAGTGACTAAAGCCTGTGCGGCACGCGGCATTCTGGTCAGCAACATCCGTGGCTATGCGACGTGCACCGTGCCTGAGCACACCTTCGCATTGATCTTTGCCTTGCGGCGAAGTGTGTGCGCCTACCGCGATGCGGTGCGCGCCGGACGCTGGCAGGACGCCCGGCAGTTCTGCTTCTTCGATCATCCGATCCGCGATCTGGCGGGATCCACCCTCGGTGTGATCGGCGACGGTGAGCTGGGGCAGTCGGTCGCGGCCATGGGTCGTGCCCTGGGCATGCGCGTGAAGTTCGCCGGCCACAAGGGCAGAACCGGGCAGGGCAGCTTGTACACCCCATTTGATCAGCTGCTGGCCGAGGCCGATATCCTCACGCTGCACTGTCCGCTCAACGACCAAACCCGCCACATGATCTCTGCGGCAGAGTTCGGTCGGATGACACGCAAGCCGCTGCTGATCAACACGGCGCGCGGCGGCCTGGTGGATGAATCTGCCGTCGGTCCGGCGTTGGAGGCAGGGCAGATCTCAGGTGCTGCATTCGACGTGACATCGGTGGAACCACCGCCACACGATCACCCATTCATGAGCCTTCTGGACCGACCCGACTTCATCCTGACCCCTCACGTGGCATGGGCCAGTGCGGAGGCTATTCAGGCGTTGGCTGATCAGTTGATTGGCAACATTGAGGCCTTTGTGGCGGGGACTCCGAGGAATCCGGTGAAGCCCAAGACCTGATAGGTCGGAGGGCAGCTACCAGTCGCAAAGGGTGTCAATGCTCGCTTTGCACCCAGTTCTCTATCTCAAGTGCAGGAACCCGCTCGAACTCTGCGGTGTTGTTGGTGACCAGCACCAAACCTTCGCTTCGCGCGTGGGCAGCGATGTGCAGATCATTCAAACCAATGGGGCGCCCCAGTTTCTCCAGGTGGGCGCGGATGGCACCATAGTGCTGTGCCGCTTTTGAACCATAGGGAAGTACGTCAAGACGGCTGCAGAAATCCTCAATGGCCATCAGGTTCTCAGTGACTCGGGAGCTCTTTTCTGCGCCGTGCATCAGCTCAGCCAGCGTGATGGAAGAAATGGCCATCCGACTGGCGTTCGCATTGAAAACCGAGAGCACCTCGATCGGACGCCTCTTGAGGACGTAGATGACGATGTTGGTGTCCAGCAGGTAGCGCAGCATCAAAGAGCTTCCCGCTCGGCTTGTTGCTGGCTGGCGCGCTCCGGCAGGAAGTCGTCCGTCACCGTCGGACCATTCAGGAAGAAGCTGTCCCAAGTCTGGCCGACAGGCGAAATGATGCGCTCGTTGCCCTTGGCCCGGATCTCCACTCTTTTGACGCCTTCGGGCAGACGGACGTCCAGAGGTAGGCGAACTGCCTGAGTGCGGTTGTTGATGAAGACCGTGCCGATGGCCATAAGACCCCCTTGAAGCCGTTGTATATGGCAATGGTATACGGCTTGCTTGGTGACTGTCAAGCCAAGTACTTTCCGGTGCGCCAGACATCAGTGGATGACCGCTCCTTGCTGAAGGAGGCGAGGCAGACCGATGGTCATCCCATGCAAGAAGGGCATGACTGGACAGACCCAGCTGATCTGCGTAAAGTGGACACCAAGTGATGACGATAGGCCCCCTGCTGTCCAGTCGTCCAACTTCATGTTTTGGCTGTCTTCCCTCTAAAGACGCCTCACCACGCCACACGGTACAACGCAAAACCATCTGACATACCAGATGGTTTTGAAGGCTCCGAAGCCAAGGGTCGTGGGTTCGATCCCCGCCAGCCGCGCCAACATCGACGACTTACTTGGGTTCTCATGACCCATGCCACAGTCAGACTTCCTCCATCGACGCCACAAGTCTGGTTGCCACGGTCCGTCCGTGGCCCACAGCTTTCGGTCGCCCGCCATGGCGTCTGTGTCGTTGGCTTGCGCCGCCAATACAATTTCCCGGTAAACAAGACCATCGCGAGGTACCCGTCCCATGCGCCACTGATGCCGCCGTCGAACTGACGGCAAATCTCCACTGCCCCCAAGCGCGGGGGAGCTCTTTGCATCTTTGGACTCTGTATGGCGACCACCCATTACCTTGCATTGGAGGACGTGTCCTGCGTCCTCCCGGACGGCACCCCGCTGTTCGTTCACCTCACCGAAACCTTTGATGACCAGCGCCGCACCGGTCTGGTCGGCCGCAACGGCAGTGGCAAGACCATGCTGGCGCGTGTGCTTGCCGGACTGTTGCCACCGTCCAGCGGGCGCTGCGTACGTGCTGCGACAGTGCACTACCTGGCCCAGCAGGTCGGCGTACCCGCGCCAGGGTCTACCGTGGCCGATCTGGCTGGCGTGCAGGCCGCGATGGCTGCCCTGCGACGTATTGAAGCAGGCAGTACCGATGCGGCAGACTTCGACACCGTGGGAGAACGCTGGCACATCCGCCTGCAACTCCAGCAAGCACTCGAACAACACGGTCTGGGTCACCTGCAGGCCGACACCCCGGCCGCTCGCCTCAGCGGTGGTGAGACCATGCGCGTGGCGCTGATCGGTGCGCTGCTTGCCGAGGCCGACTTCCTGATCCTGGATGAACCCAGTAACCACCTTGATCAACCCAGTCGCACCGCGCTGATCGATCAGCTTGCAAGCTGGCCACGAGGGTTGCTGGTCATCAGCCACGACCGGCAGTTGCTCGACACCATGGATCGCATCGTCGAGTTGTCGCCGCTGGGCCTGCGCAGCTATGGCGGCCACTACACGTTCTATGCGCAGGCCAAAGCGCACGAACAGGAGAGTGCGGTGGCCGAACTCGAGCGAGCCAGGCTTGACCGCCGGCGCGAGGAGCAGGCAATGCGCGCGCAGCGCGAGAGAAAGGAAAAGCGCCAGGCACGCGGCGCGCGCGCAGGCCAACAGGCCAACCAGGCGAAGATCCTCCTCGATCGACAGAAGGAGCGCAGCGACCATTCCACAGGCAAGCTGCTTCGCCAGCAGGCGGCCGCGCAACAGGCCTTGGTGCAACGCGTGCGCGAAGCGGCGGAACAAGTGGTCGACGAGGCTGCCATCCACCTGCACGTGCCGCACAGTGCCGGCGTCGCCCAGCGGCTGGTGGCCGAGCTGGACGATGTCGAACTGCCCTTCGTCCCTCAGTCGCTGCGCCGCATCACGCTGCGGATAAGGGGTCGCCAGCGGATCGGCCTGACGGGCCCCAATGGCAGCGGCAAGTCCACCCTGCTCAAAGTACTGGCCGGGACGATCAGACCGATGGCAGGGCGATGTCAGGTCATCGCTGGTACGGTATACCTTGACCAGAGTCTGGGCCAATTGGACCCGGAACGCCCGGTGCTGGAGCAACTGCAGCAAGCCCGGCGAAGTTTGGACGAAGGCGCACTGCGGATGCGCCTGGCACAACTCGGCCTGGACGCACAGAAGGTGGTGCGGCCCAGCCAGCTGCTCAGCGGCGGCGAGCGACTGAAGGCCGCCCTGGCCTGCGCGCTCTACGCTGACCCGCCACCGCCCCTGCTGTTGCTCGACGAACCCAGCAATCACCTGGATCTGCCATCGCTGCGGGCGCTGGAAGCGCTGCTGGCGAGCTACCAGGGTGCCATGCTGGTGGCGTCACACGATCCGGTGTTTCTCGGGGCATTGGGGTTGACGGATCGTTTGGAGGCGACGTGGGAGGGGTGGCGGTTGTATGCGGTGGACTGATTAGCCTCGACAATGCGACAGCGCCAATTCTCGACGGCCTTCAGGAGCCTCGCATGTCAAAGCCGTACAAGAGTACCGACCCGCTCACGCAGAAGCACGCTCCCAGCGACGCAGGTCGTGCGGAAAAGGGCGCAGCTCGCCTTGCGCGCGACACACGTGGGTGGGTCGCCGCCAACAAGCGCCCGGGAAAGGAGTTCGAAGCCCGACGCAACCTTCCATCCGGCCCGCTGGGCGGCTCAGGCCGCAAAACGAATATCTCGCGATCCTCCTAGGCCGCCGCGAGACCGCCATCGGCCTGAACCGGCCAGCCGACCAGCCGTCTCGTCGAGTCGAAAGCCGGCTTTTGGCGGACATCAGCTCTTCGCGTAGCCCACCGTCTGCGTCAGCAGAATCTGCTGATCATTCGTCAACCCCATCGCTTTCGTCAGCGCATTGCGGTCAAACCAGGCCCGCACCACTGTCCCCAGCCTGTGCGAGGTGCAAAACAGGTACACGTTCTGTGCCATGGCACCTGCAGCCACCGAGGCGTAGGCCTCGCGTTGCCCGGCAGGCACCATCTTCATCCGACCATGGTCAGCCACGTAGACCAAGTCCAGCGGCGCGCTGTCGACAAAGTCCTGGTAGCCGGTCACACGGCGCACGTCGTCGCCTTTGATGAGCTGCAGCACGTGGCGTTGCGGTTCGTAGCGGTACAGGCCTTGCGGTAGCGCCACGTACAGGTCCACCTCCTGCGCGTTCATCGCCGATGGCGCGGTGCGGCCGCCGTGCTCGGTACGGTTGATGCCGGCGGCAGCCCACAGCAGGTCAGACAGGGTTTGCAAGGCCAGCGCGTCAGGGAGGAAGTCGCGTTGGGACTGGCGCTCTTGTAAGGCCTGCATCAACGGAAGGCCACCCGTGGTCTGCGCTGGGGGGAGCGCCATTTCTTCAAGCACCGTGCCACTGGTGGGTTGGCCGTGCAATTGACCCAGCATTCCCAGAGCGAGTTTGGTCAAGGTGTTCATGTTCTCCTCCCTGTAAAAGTCAAGCACCCAAGCACACAGTGGTCAGGTCCTGCTCTTTCGTGCGATCCGCTCCCAGTCGCGCAAGGTCTGGAGTATGCGGTTGCGTGAGTCGGGGTGACTGCCACGGAAGGACTGCATCAGGCGCGCCTTGATTGCCTCACCGGGTGGCGATGACCTGCCCCCATTTGCCGTATCAACGGACCGGAGAACTCCCAGGTTGAAGGTTAATCGAAGTTTTGTTTCTGGTTACTGACATTAGCACCGCCCAGGCGCTGGCGGTGCTGTTGGGCGAGTCGCGCCAGCGGGATGCGTCCCAGACTGCAGTGAGGCCTATCCGTCAACTGAGGAGGCGCCAATGACTGAAGTGACGAGGGCGTTGCCATCTCAAGCAAGCCTTCACCTGTTGTGAACCGCGCGGCGATCGCGGGTTCACTTGAGCACCTGACAGCACGTTCCTGGTGCTGTCAGGATGACGCGGCGAGCTTAGGGCTGTCGCAGCCGAGTTCCTTGAGGATTGAGGCGGTGTCACTTCCGACCTCACCCACTGAATGACATGACGTCACCGGTGTCCGGCTGAACTTCGGTGCCGGGGCGGGCTGAGTGATGCCATCCATGGTGACAAAGGTACCCCGAGCGATGTTGTGAGGATGGCGTGGTGCCTCATCGAGGTCCAGCACGGGCGCAAAGCACACGTCGGTCCCTTCCAGCAGATCGCACCACTGCTGTCGTGTCTTCGTGGCAAAGACCTCGGCGAGCTTGGCTTTGAGGGCTGGCCATTGGCTGGCATCCCACTGGGCATCGAAGGCAGGATCCGTGAGGGCGCATTTTTCGCGCAGCAGCGCGTAGAACTGTGGCTCCATCGGCCCGATGGAGATGAGCTTTCCGTCCGCACACGGGTAGGTGTTGTAGAAGTGGGCCCCGCCGTCGCCGTTGTTTACACCCGCTTCGCTGTTCCAAAGGCCGACGGAATGCCATCCTTGCACCAGGGCTGTCAGCAGGGCGGCACCGTCGGTGATCGCGGCATCGACCACCTGGCCTTCGCCGGTCGCTTTTGCGTGCGACAGCGCGGCAAGCACGCCAAAGGCCAGCAGCATGCCGCCGCCGCCAAAGTCACCGATCAGGCCCGGCGCCACGGTGGGTGCCTCGCCGGCTCGGCGGTTGGAATGCAACGCGCCAGAGATCGCCACGTAGTTGATGTCATGTCCCGCCGCTTGCGACAGCGGCCCGGTCTGGCCCCAGCCTGTCACCCGGCCATACACAAGCGATGGACGGCGCTGCAGGCAGATGTCTGGCCCGAGACCCAGGGACTCCATGACGCCAGGTCTGAATCCTTCGATGAGGATGTCGGCACGTTCAATGAGTGCCAAGGCCGTCTGTTGACCCTCAGGACTCTTGAGGTCCAGTGCAATGGATTCTCGACCTCGGGAAAGTACGTCGCTCTTTCGGGCGGTGAGGGCAGCCATACCCGACGCCTTGCCGGGCTTCACCGGGCGATCAATGCGGATCACCCGGGCGCCCTGGTCTGCGAGCATCATCGCGGCAAAGGGCGCCGGACCGAGTCCGGCAAACTCGACGACGGTCAGGTGAGACAGCGGTCCGGCGCGCATCCTCACAGCTCCACAACGAAGCCGTTCTTGCCGGCGGTCTTGTTGCTCACGAGGAAGGCCTCGTTGAGATCGATGCCAAAACCGGGGCCTTCATTGGGATAGCACAGGCCGGCCTCGAACTTCGGAATGTTCAGGGCGATATCGGTCCCCGGAGCGATGTTCTTGCTTTCCATGGTGCCGTGGATCATCAAGGGGCCGATGGATTCGTTGAGACCCTGGGTGGCCCATTCGTTGGCGGTCCACAGATGGGCCGATGGGCTGTGCTCCAGGCCCGAGCCGATCATGCAACCACAGTGCACAGGCAAACCGGCCAGACGGGCCATGGTCAGCCAACGCTGCGACTTGACCAGGCCACCGGCCTTCTGCAGCTTGAGGAACAGACCGTCGGCCGCACGGCGATCGATGATCTCCTTGAGGTTGTAGAGCTCCTGGGCCGATTCGTCCGCATAGATGGGGGTCTTGACGGCAGCGCGCAGGCGGGCCATGCCCTCGATGTCCCAGTGCGCCAGGGGCTGCTCGATCAGGTCCAGACCCGCCGAGTCGATCTTGCGGATGATGTGCAAGGCCTTCTCGTAGCTCCAGAAGCCGTTGGCATCGATGGTCAGGTAAGCGTCGGGGCCGACGGTCTCACGCACAGCGTGCACCATGTCGATGTCGTCCTGGATCGTGCCGTAGCCGATTTTCATCTTGAACAGGGCAAAGCCGATGTCCTTGGCCCGCTTGGCCTCGGCGGCCACGTCGTCGGGTTTGCCCGCCGACAGCACCCAGCCCTGTCGTGCGGCTTCCATGGTTCTGCCACCCAGCAGTTCATAGACCGGCACGCCCAGCAGCTTGCCCTTGAGATCGTGCAGGGCGAAATCGACGGTGGCTTTGGCCTGGTTATTGTCACGCACCAGCAGGTCCATCTTGGCGACGATCTTCTCGATGCATCGGGGGTCTTCACCCAGCAGGATGCGCGGGGCGATGACCTGCTGGATCATGCCCATGATGGATTCCTGCAATTCACCGCGGTACCACGACGAGGTGTCTCCGGAATCGGAGAAACCCACCGTGCCGTCGTCACAGGTGATTTTCAGCACCACGCTGTCGATGGAGGTAATGCGGGTGTTGGGCATGATCACCGGCTTCTTCAGGGGAGTGGAAACCGGGGTGCATTCGACTTTGACAATCTTGGCCATGGCGTTGGATCAGGGTAAGGGGTGCGCGGGGGAAATGCGCAGGCCACTGGCCCGCGCAGCAAGTTGGAAGGTCAGAGGGGGTAGGCCGGGGCGGTGTTGCGGATGGTGGTCCACTGCCACTGGGTGAACTCGTCCCAGTTGGCCGGACCGCCGTGGCGAGAGCCGTTGCCAGAGGCACCGCGCCCACCCATGGGCATCGTGCCGTCGTCGTTGACGGTCTGGTCGTTGATGTGCAGCAGGCCCACGTTCAGCTGTTCGCCAAGGGCCATGCCCCGGCCGATGTCACGCGTGTGGATGCCGGCAGACAGTCCGTACTCACTGTCATTGGCCAGCGCCACGGCCTGGCTGTCGGAGTCAAAGGCGCTGATGGCGACCACCGGGCCGAAGATCTCCTCGCGGAACACAGGCATCTCGGGCGTGACGTCCGCCAGCACCGTGGCCGGGTAGAACTGACCGTTGGGCGTGCCACCAGCCAGGAGCCTGGCGCCCATGCGGACGGACTCCTGCACGATGCGGTCAACCCGCTGCACCTGGGCTGCGGTGATGATCGGACCCAGGGCCACCGGTTGGGTGTGGGGATCGCCCACGGGCAGCGCCTTGGCCTTTTCGGCCATGCGCGACGCATAGGTCTCGTACAGACTGCGATGAACCAGGTGACGGCCGGCGCTCATGCAGATCTGACCCTGGTGCAGCCAGGAGGCCCAGGAGCCACCGCAGATGGCCATTTCCAGGTCAGCGTCATCGAGGATGATGAGCGAGTTCTTGCCACCCAGTTCCAGGGCGACCTTCTTGAGGTGCTTGCCGGCGAGTTCGCCCACACGGCGGCCCACGGCGGTGGAACCTGTGAAGGAGATCATGGGGACGTTGGGATCGGTCACCAGCGCCTCACCCGCCTCGGCAGCGCCCGGCAGCATGTGCAGGACCCCCTTGGGCAGGCCGGCGGCCTCCAGCATCAGGGCCAACAGGACGCCGCCGCTGACCGGGGTGCGGGCGTCCGGCTTGAGGACCACCGCATTGCCCGTGGCCAGGGCCGGCAGCACCGCGCGGCTGGAGAGCAGGAACGGGAAGTTGAACGGTGAGATCACGCCGACCACACCGTGCGGCACGCGGCGGGCCAGGCTGGTGACGCCGTCGACGCTGGGCAGCACCAGACCACGCGACTGGGTCAACATCGCCGCAGCTTCGTGGCAGTGGTGGACCACCGAATCGATCTCGAACATGGCCTTGGGGATGATGCCGCCGGTCTCGCGAACGATCCAGGTGGCAAACGCCTGCCGGTTGGCTTCCAGCAGTTCGCCAGCCTTGCGAAAGATCTTGGCCCGTTCGCCATAGGGCATGGCCGCCCACGACTTCTGTGCCTGTCGTGCCAGCAGGGCACTGGCCTGCACATCCTGTGCATTGGCCAAAGCCACCTGGGCCAGCACCTGCCCGGTGGCGGGCTCGATCACGTCAATCTGTCCGCCGGACAGGGCTTTCCATTCGCCCGCCAGTGCTTTGGCGGACCAGTTGGTGCTGTTGAGCAAATCGGCTGTCATGTGTCATCTCCTGGTGTGTCGGTGGTCTCGTGCATGTTCTCGGTTTCGCTCGTGCGGTGCGGTTAGCACCGGCGCGGTCTTATTCGAGTCCGGGTCGACTGTAGAGGTGACCTCGCATTTTGTCAACCAACCGGTGGGTGACAAAATTGCATGAGGCCCACAGAATCGGGCCAACGCTTGCACACAGCAAGTCAGATCAACCTGATGACCGGAGAGACAACTTGACAACCACCTATCGCTCGCCCTGGATGACCGAGGAGCTGGACATGCTTCGCCAGACGGCACGGCGCTTTTTCGAGGAAGAGGTGGCGCCGCACGCCGAACGCTTCCGCCGACAGCACCACGTGGACCGCGAGGTCTGGGAAAAGGCCGGCGAACTGGGCCTGTTGTGCATGAGCATTCCCGAGGAGTACGGCGGCATGGGCGCCAGCTTTGCCCACGAAGTGGTCGTGATGGAAGAGCAGGCCCGTATCTGCGACACCACCTTCGGCTTCATTCCGGGTGCGCTCAACAGCCCGGGGTTCTTTCACGGGACCGCCACGCACGAGCAGCTGTTGCGCTGGATGCCCGACATCGCCCGTGGCAAGAAGATGATTGCGGTGGCGATCACCGAGCCCGATGCCGGTACCGACGTCAAGGCGTTGCGCACCACCGCGCGGCGCGACGGTGACGAGTACGTGCTCAACGGCAACAAGATCTTCTGCACCCTGGGCGATCAGGCCGACATGGTGCTGGTGGCGGCCCGCACGGGCGAAGCCGGTTCGGGCGCCAAGGGCCTGTCCCTGTTCATGGTGGAGAAGGACAAGTGCCCGGGTTTCAAGGTGGCCAAGATCATCGACAAGATCGGTCAGAACGCCCTGAACACCGCCGAGATCTTCCTGGAGGACGCTCGCGTGCCCGCCGAGAACCTCATTGGTGGCGTCGAAGGCAAGGGCTTCTTCCAGCTGATGGATGTGTTCACCCGTGAGCGCCTGTCCATCGGCATCGTGGGTATTGCCTGTGCCGAACGCGCGATCGAGCTGACGGTCGAGCACGCCAAGAACCGCAAGATGCTGGGACAGACCCTCTGGGACTTCCAGAACACCAAGTTCGTCCTGGCCGAGTGCCTGACCGAAGCGCGCATCGGCCGGGTGTTCATCGACAACATCGTCAATGACATGGTCGATGGCAAACCATTGCAGCCCAACGACGCGATGATGGCCAAGTGGTGGGGCTCGCACAAGCAGTGCGAAATCATTGATCGTTGCCTGCAGCTGTTCGGCGGCTATGGCTATTGCACGGAATACCCGATCGCGCAGCTGTACATGGATGCGCGTGTCGCGAAGATCTACGGTGGCTCCAACGAAACCCTCAAGGACGTGATCGCCCGGTCCATGTAAGGGCCTGTCTGGCGCGCTCCCATGCAAAAGGCCCGGACGTGATTCCGGGCCTTTTGCATTCCAGGCGTGCAGGCCAGCAGCCTGCCAAGGGAACGGGGCGTCTCAGGCCGCGCCAGTGCCGATGCCTTTGACCAGTGTCTCGACAAAATTGTCGGCCACATCCTGGATCGAGAATTTGCCCTTGCCCGAGTACCAGCGGGGTACCCAGTTGAGCGCCCCAAACAGCAGCGCCGACACCATGCCCGGGTGGCAGGGCCGGATCACACCGGAGGCAATGCCTTCGGTGATCAGGGCCCGCACCGTCTGGTCCAGCCGCCGCTGGAACTGGCGGATGTCGTCACCCGTCATGTTGTCCAGCGGGCCCGCGCCCACCAGCACCAGGCAGCGTCCGAAGTCGTTGTTCTGCGCCTCGGCCAGGCTTCTGACAAACAGCCGCAACCGTTCAAGCACCGGAATCGTCCGGTCTTCCATGCTCTTCATGACCGTGTCAAGGTTGCCAAAGGACTTGACCAGGCACTGGTAAAGAATGCTCTCCTTGTTGTTCACGTAGTGGTAGAGCGTGGCCTTGTGCATGCCCAGCCGGTCAGCGATCATGTCCAGGGACGTGGCCTCATACCCGTTCTGGGCAAAGAGCTGTGCCGCCGTGCGCAGGATGGCCGTTAGCTTGTCTTCGTGCTTGGCGCCCGGCACGGCCTTGCGGCGGGTGGCGGCGGGTTTGACCGTCGCCTGCTTTCGCGAGGCTGTCTTGGTCGGCTTGTCGGTGGTGATCGCGTCAGGCATGGTGCAATTATTGTGCTGAAACGACACCAGCGTCGACGAGGCTCTGGATCCGGGTCGCGTCGAGTCCCGCTTCGGCCAGGATCGCGCGGCTGTGTTCGCCCAGCAGCGGTGCGCGGTGCCTGACCTCGCCGGGGGTGTCCGACAGCTTCACGGGAATGCCAGGCACGCTGACCGGGGTGGCAGATCCGGGGTGCTCCACCTGCGGCAGCATCTGCCGGACGGTGAAGTGCGGGTCGGCGAAGATCTCGGCGGCGTTGTAGATGGGACTGAAGGGTACCTTGCCGCCGAACAGTTCTTTGAGATCCGCCTTGGTCTTGGTGGTGGTGAATCGCTCAATGGCTTCCCGCAGCGCAAGATGGTTTTCCCAGCGAAGCCCTTCATTGGCGAAACGCGGATCCTCCAGCAGTTCCGGTTGCCCGATGAGCTGACACAGGAGCTTGAACTGCGTGTCGTGGGGCGCGGCAATCGCGATCACGCCGTCTTTGGCGTAGATGGTGCCGAAGGGAGCCAGGCCCGGAATACCGTTGCCCACCGGTTCAGGTGAAACGCCGCGGTAGCTGTAGGTGCTGACCACCAGTTCCGACAGGGCAAGGATGCTGTCGGTCATGGCCACGTCCACATATTGCCCAGCGCCAGTGGTGCGAGCATTCCAGATGGCCGCCATGGTGCCAAAGGCGGCAAACAGGCCCGAGACCGTATCGCCAGCGCCGCCGCCCACCTTGACAGGATGCTCTTTGTCCTCGCCGGTGACCCCCATCCAGCCCCCCATCGCCTGGGCCACAATGTCGAACGCTGGCCAGTCCATGTAAGGGCTGGCGCCGCCCGATCGGTCGCCAAAGCCCCGGACCGAGGTGTACACCAGGCGCGGATTGATCTTGCGCAGGCTCTCATAGCCCAGGCCAAGCTTGTCGAGTACACCCGCCCGGTAGTTTTCCACCAGTGCGTCTGCCCTTGCCACCAGCGTCTTCAGGAGCTCCTGGCCCTCGGTCGACTTGAGGTTGATGGCAATCGAGCGCTTGTTGCGGTTGCAGGACTGGAACAGGCCGCCAAAGTGGCGCTGTTGATCGTCCGGGCGGAACGGCCCCATGCGACGGAAAAAGTCCCCTTCCAGAGGTTCGACCTTGATGACATCGGCACCGTGGTCGGCCAGGATCTGCGAACAGAAGGGGCCGGCAAGCGCATGGGTCAGGTCGAGAACGCGCAGGCCGCGCAGGGCGCCAGCAGTGGGGGTCATATAAGTCTCCAATCAACCAAATGGTTGGTTGATAATATCAAACAACAGTTCCCGGAGGGCGGGACTGTCCTGTGCCACGGCAGACGACCGCGATCCGAGCGACCAACGGCGTCATGATCATGCGGATTTTGCTTGAAGGCCAACAGGTCGTGCGGTCAGCAGGGCAAAAAACTAGCGTAAACCCTAATTGTCCGGAGAATCCTCTCCTTGGACACTACTTTCGTCAACCAACCAGTTGGTTGAATATTTCGGATGTCTGCGGTCCTGACTGGGGCTGGCGAGTCCTGAGCCCTACCTTTAGATGGAGACACGCTGTGATCAAACTCAAAAAACTGCTCATCGGTGCTGGTGTGCTGGCATCCATGGCGCTTCAGGGCGCCGCCGCCAGCGAGATGACCTTGCGTCTGCACCAGTTCCTTCCCCAGACCTCGAGCGTCCCCGCCATGGCGATTGCGCCCTGGATCGAAAAGGTTGAAAAGGAAAGCGGTGGCAGGATCAAGGTTCAGCACTTCCCGCTGATGCAGGCTGGCGGTACGCCGCCGCAACTTTTTGACCAGGCGCGGGACGGCGTGGTGGACATCATCTGGACGGCTCTGGGTTACACACCGGGTCGATTCCCGCGCTCCGAAGTGTTCGAACTGCCCTTCATGGCCAACAAGGACGCCGAGAAGTCATCGCTGGCGTTCCATGAGTTCGTGACCACCCATGCGATGGAGGAATTCAAGGACGTCAAGCTGCTGGCGGTGCATGTCAATGGCCCGGGTGTGTTGCACACCAAGACCCCGGTCAAGACCCTGGATGATCTCAAGGGTATGCGGGTGCGTGGTGCTTCACGAATCGTGAACATCACCCTGGAGCAACTGGGCGCGGTTCCGGTGGGCATGCCGGCGCCTGCCGTGAGCGAGGCACTGTCCAAGGGGGTGATCAATGCCACGTCGCTCCAATGGGAAGTCGTCCCGGCCTTGCGCATTCAGCAGATGGTCAAGAACCACACCGTGACGGCGGGCGAGCGAGGTCTCTACACGGGTACCTTTGCTTTCGTGATGAACAAGGGTACCTACGACAAGCTGCCTGCCGACCTCAAGAAGGTGATCGACAACAACAGCGGACCCAAGGTCGCAGCGCTGTTTGGCAAAGCCATGGACGAAGGCGACAAGAAGGGCATCGAAGCAGTCCGCAAGGAAGGCAACACGATCATTACCTTGGACGCCGCTGAAACTGCCCAGTGGCAGCGGGCCACATCGCGTGTGCGTGCCATGTGGTACCAGGAAGTGGCAAAGCGCGGTATCGACGGCGACAAGCTGGCCGCCGAAGCCGACAAGCTGATTGCCAAGCACAGCAAGTAAATCCGAACGAACGGGAAATGCGCATGACCCACAAGGTCCTGCGCATTTTTTCTGGAGAACCGAAGTGATTCGATGGATTTTCATCTCAGCCAAGTGGAGCGCTTTGCTGGGAGGTGTCGTGCTGTGCGCCATCACCGTCATGAGTGTCATGAGCATTGCCGGACGCGCCATGGTGCCGATCGGTCTTGGGCCGGTGCCGGGCGACTTCGAACTCGTGGAAGTGGGCATCGCCGTGGCGGTCTTCGCTTTCCTGCCCTGGTGTCATGTGCAAGGCGGACATGCCACCGTCGACCTCCTGGCCGGGGTCATGGGGCCGAGCCTGAAAAAGTCGATTGAGGCGGTCTGCGACATCCTCATGGCGCTGCTTTGGCTGACCCTGACTTGGAAAATGTGGGATGGCATGGTTGAGAAGATGGAACAGATGGAGACCTCCTTCATCCTCCAGATACCGGTGTGGTGGGCGTTCGCCATCTGTCTTGCAGGAGCGTTCATCGGTTGTCTGACCTACCTGGCCAAGGCCGCCATCGCACTGGGTCTGGCCAACTGGCCAGAGGGATTCGGCATGTCTGTGAGCGGGGGGCACTGAGATGGGACCTCTTGAACTGGCGGCTTGGTCCTTTCCCGCTCTGCTGGCACTGATCTTCGTGAGGGTCCCCATAGGGCTTGCGATGGCTTTGTGCGGGCTTGTCGGTGCCTTCTTCATCTACGGCAACGCCGCGCCCATCCTCAACCAACTCAAGCAGGTGACTTACAGCACCTTCTCGAACTACAACCTCTCGGTGGTTCCCCTGTTCCTCCTCATGGGTCAGTTTGCTGCCTTGGGCGGACTCTCCAGGGCGCTGTTCAAGGTCGCCGAGGCGTGGATCGGTCACCGCAAAGGCGGTGTGGCCATGGCAGCCGTCGGCGCATGCGCGGGGTTCGGCGCCATCTGCGGCTCATCGCTGGCCACCGCCGCCACGATGGCTCAAGTTGCGCTGCCGGAGCTGAAGCGAGCCGGCTACTCGGGTGCACTTTCGACCGCCAGCCTGGCTGCAGGTGGCACGCTGGGCATTCTCATTCCGCCCTCGGTGGTGCTGGTGATCTATGCGATCCTGGCCGAGCAGAACATTGCCAAGCTGTTCCTGGCGGCCTTCATCCCCGGCATCCTGGCCGCGGGGGGCTACATCGTGGTGATTGCGATCTATGTCCGGCTCAAGCCCGAGAGCGCGGGCAGCATGGCGCCGATGCCCATGAAGGAGCGCTGGCGAGCCACCTGGCAGGTCTGGCCGGTGCTGCTGATCTTTCTCGCGGTGGTCGGTGGTATCTACACCGGACTCTTCACGCCCACGGAAGGTGCGGCCGTCGGTGCGTTCGGCACGGGGCTGGCCGCCTGGTTGTCCGGCGGGCTCAATACCCGTACGTTGAAAGAATCCATCTACGGGACCGCTGTCGCCACGGGCATGATCTTCATGATTGTGCTCGGGGCCGGGCTCTACAACACCTTCCTGGCGCTGTCCCAATTGCCACAGGAAATGGCGCAGTGGGTCATCGGCTTGGGGATGAGCCCCTGGCTGGTTCTGGCCAGTGTGCTGGTGGCCTATCTGCTGCTGGGATGCGTCATGGACTCGCTGTCGATGATCCTGCTGACCATACCCATCTTCTTTCCCATGATCATGGGGCTGGACTTTGGCCTGAGCCCTGAAGAGACCGCCATCTGGTTTGGCATCCTCGTGCTGATCGTCGTGGAGGTGGGGCTGATCACGCCCCCTGTGGGGATGAACCTCTTTGTCATCAACAACATGGCCAAGGACACGCCGATTCTGGAGACCTATCGGGGCGTGACGCCGTTCGTGATCAGTGACCTCCTCAGAACGTTGTTGCTGGCGGCCTTTCCCGCCATCACGCTGGTGGCACTGCGAATCTGAACGAATCTGAACCGGGCTGGGTGAGCAGGCGGTACCGAGCAGCCAATACATCGAACTGAAAAACATGAAAATCATCGTCCCCGTCAAGCGCGTGGTGGACTACAACGTCAAGGTGCGTGTCAAGAGTGACGGCACGGGCGTGGACATTGCCAACGTCAAGATGAGCATGAACCCGTTCGACGAGATTGCCGTCGAAGAGGCGGTTCGCCTCAAGGAGAAGGGCGCTGCCACCGAGGTGATCGCCGTCTCCTGCGGCGTGTCCCAGTGCCAGGAGACCCTGCGCACGGCCATGGCCATTGGTGCGGATCGCGCCATCCTGGTCGAGACCGATGTCGAGCTGCAGCCCCTGGCCGTGGCCAAGCTGCTCAAGGCGCTGGTGGACAAGGAGCAGCCGGGCCTGGTGATCCTGGGCAAGCAGGCGATCGATGATGACGCCAACCAGACCGGCCAGATGCTGGCCGCGCTGGCCGATCTGCCGCAGGCCACCTTTGCCTCCAAAGTGGAAGTCGCCGGTGACAAGGCCAAAGTGACCCGCGAAGTCGACGGGGGGCTGGAAACGCTGGAAGTGAGCCTGCCGGCGGTGGTGACCACTGACCTGCGCCTGAATGAGCCGCGCTACGTGACGCTGCCCAACATCATGAAGGCCAAGAAGAAGCCGCTGGAGACCGTCAAGCCCGAGGACCTGGGCGTGGACGTGGCCCCGCGCCTGAAGACCCTGAAGGTGGCCGAGCCGGCCAAGCGGGGCGCGGGTGTGAAGGTGCCCGATGTCGCCACCCTGGTCGACAAGCTCAAGAACGAAGCCAAGGTGATCTGACCGCCGCGCCCCCTACACTGATCAAGGAATTCACGTCATGACCGCACTCGCGAACATTCTTGTTGTGGCCGAACACGACAACGCTTCCATCAAGGGCGCCACGCTCAACACCGTCACTGCCGCCGCTGCCTGCGGTGGTGAAGTGCACGTGCTGGTGGCCGGCCACAACGCCGGCGCTGCCGCGGCCGCCGCCGCCCAGATCGCTGGCGTGGCCAAGGTGATCCACGCCGACGCCGAGGGCTTTGCCCATGGCCTTGCCGAGAACGTGGCCGCCCAGGTGCTGGCCATCGCTTCGGGCTACAGCCACATCCTCTTCCCCGCCACCGCCAGCGGCAAGAACGTCGCCCCGCGTGTGGCTGCCAAGCTCGATGTGGCGCAGATCAGCGACATCACCAAGGTGATCAGTGCCGACACTTTCGAGCGCCCGATCTACGCCGGCAACGCCATTGCCACTGTGCAGAGCCAGGATGCCACCAAGGTGATCACGGTGCGCACCACCGGCTTTGACGCCGCAGGGCAGGGCGGCTCGGCCGCCGTGGAAACCGTGGCTGCGGCCAGCGGCAACGGCAAGAGCGCCTACGTGGGCAGCGAAATCGCCAAGAGCGACCGGCCCGAACTGACGGCGGCCAAGATCATCGTCTCCGGTGGCCGCGCGCTGGGCAGCAGCGAGAAGTTCAACGAAGTGATGACGCCGCTGGCCGACAAGCTGGGTGCGGCCATCGGTGCCAGCCGCGCCGCGGTGGACGCCGGTTACGCGCCCAACGACCTGCAGGTCGGCCAGACCGGCAAGATCGTGGCGCCGCAGCTGTACATCGCCGCCGGCATCTCCGGCGCCATCCAGCACCTGGCGGGCATGAAGGACTCCAAGGTGATCGTGGCGATCAACAAGGACCCCGAGGCCCCGATCTTCTCCGTGGCCGACTACGGCCTGGAAGCCGACCTGTTCTCGGCCGTGCCGGAACTGGTGGGCGCGATCTAAGCGACATCACGATTGGTCAGTGGCCGGAATCCGTATCGGACGCCGGTCATCAATTCACGTATCAGGAGCTCACGTCATGCACCAACCCACGACGCAGCCGCGTCCGTCGATCTATTACCCGTATGAGGTGTTCCAGCCCTGGCTACCCTCGCAGCACGGGGCGCAGCCACGCCAGAAGGTGGTCATCGTCGGCAGCGGGCCGGCGGGCATGGTCACGGCGCTGGAACTGGCGCGCCACGGCGTGGCCAGCGTGGTGCTCAGCGCCGAGTTGCAGTTCTCGCAGGGCAGCCGGGCCATCGTGTTCACCCGCCGCTCCATGGAGATCCTGCAGCAGGTGGGCGTGGCCGAACGCATGACCGAGGGTGGCCTGCCCTGGCGCTTTGGCAACTCGTACTACCGGGGTCAGCGCGTCTTTCGCATGGAAGCGCCGCACGACGCCGATGACCGGTTCTTCCCCATGCTCAACGTGCAGCAGCAGTACATGGAGGAATATCTGCACGATGCCTGCGTGGCCAGCCCGTTGATCGAGATGCGCTGGGGCAACAAGGTTGTGGGCGTGACCCAGCGCGAGGGCTACGCCGAGGTGCTGATCGACACGCCAGAGGGTGAGTACACGCTGGAGAGCGACTGGGTGGTGGATGCCTCCGGTGGCCGCTCGGCCATCCGCACGGCCATGAACCTGCAGATGGAAGGCGCCTCTTACGAAGGTTTCTTCGTCATCGCCGACATCCGCATCGACCTGCCGCTGCCGACCGAGCGCCTGGCTTTCTTCGACCCGGAGTGGAACCCGGGCAACACCATCCTGATGCACCGCGAGCCGCACGGCATCTGGCGCGTGGACTAC
The DNA here is from genome assembly GCF_042665135.1 of Hydrogenophaga bisanensis. Lineage (NCBI taxonomy): Bacteria > Pseudomonadati > Pseudomonadota > Betaproteobacteria > Burkholderiales > Comamonadaceae > Hydrogenophaga > Hydrogenophaga bisanensis. The sequence goes on along the minus strand of NZ_JBHTBX010000017.1, from coordinate 547 downwards.
CAGCTGCCCGAGGGCGAGACGCCGGAGGAGGCCCTGCGTCCGGAGTCGCTCAAGGCCCGCATCGACGCGCAGCTGGCGATGATCGGCCATGCCGGCACGCCCTGGGAGATGGACTGGAGCTCGGTCTATTCGGCCCGCACCCTCACGCTGCCCGATTTCGTGCACGGCAGCGTGATCTTCACCGGCGACGCCGCCCACCTGCTGCCCATCTTCGGCGTGCGCGGGGCCAACACCGCCTTCCAGGACGCGCAGTCGCTGGGTTGGCACCTGGCGTATGTGGTCAAGGGCCTGGCGGGCCCCCGCCTGCTGGCCAGCCACAGCGCCGAGCGGGTGGGTGCGGCGCGCGAGATCATTGCCGAGTCGGGCAAGAGCGTGCGCTTCATGACGCCGCCCACCCGGGGCTTCCGCCTGCTGCGCGACGCGGTGCTGTCGCTGTCGCTGCAGCACGAATTCGTGCGCCCGCTCTACCACTGGCGCACCTCGCGTCCGCACGAGTACACCCATTCGATGCTCAACAGCCGGGGCGACGACAACGCGCTGTTCACCG